>SKGB01000008.1 GCA_007117675.1 Candidatus Nomurabacteria bacterium
CAAGATTTAGGAATCGACTCAAAAGTTTTTCTTATGGATTGCAGAAATAAGAAAAGACTCAATCTTTCAATTGATTTTTCAACAAGCCACGATGCAGTTGTTAAAAAAATCAGGGATTTAGGTTTTAATTACCTGTCCTTGGAGAAAGAGCGATGTATTCGAGTGTGGGGATTCCCGCTATCCTTTATTAATTCTCAGATGGGTACCATCCGAGAGGGGTATAAAGAGCTGTTCACCTTTACCACCCGTATTAGCACTAAAAGAGGATTGGAATTTATTATTTCTGTGGAACACGAGCATATCGATGTTCTTGATGATTTAAAGAAAGAGATTCGTCAATCCTTACCTTGCGTAGAAGTTCGAGAAAAGGGCAGACCCCGTAATGGAGATGCTATTCCTGGTTTTCTTGTGAGTCTTTCATTTGAAGATCTAAGAAAAAGCATTCTTCCAGAAGGTCTGAGTCATCATGACGAAGTTACTGGTAGTGAGGATGTAAAAGAAAATCTTCGTTCTGAAGAAACTTTTAAATCTTCCGATTCTGCCACTGTGGCAGGTATGATCTCAAAGCAGAAATTACTCAAATTGTTATTTGAAGATGCTGACACGGCAGAATTTATAGAGCTTATTAAACCACACCTTCCAAAAGGAGTTGGTTTATACAACACAAACAATCCACTTGTTGTAGAAAACGGTGGTGAGAAAGTTGTTGTGAGTAAGTTCTAAAAACCCCTATGACCCCCCGACTTTTTGTCGGGGGTTTTCTTTTTCTGCTATAATAAAAAAATCATGAATAAAGTTTTTTTCTCCATAAGAATGGTACTGGTATTTGTATGTGTAATGTTCACATTGCCCTTTACCGCATCTGCGAATATTCAAGTTCAGGAAATACAAAATCAAATCCAAAGCTCGTATTCTGTTCTTGAACTTTTAGATCAAGAGATTTCTGGGTATCAACAAGAACTCAACCAAATAAGTGGAGAGAGGAGAACTCTTGAAGGAGCGGTCCGAGAGCTCAATGTAACAGACAGGAAAATTCAAGCAACTATTCAAACAACAAGTATTAAAATTCAAGATACAGAGAAAAATCTTAAATCAATAGAATATTCCATAGAAGAACTTGAGGAAAGAATTGATCGAAATAAATATCTTATTCGTCAAACCATACAAAAAATACATGAGATGGAATCTCGCCCTGTTTCTTTTGCTTTGCTACACGAAAGAAAACTTAGTGATGTAATTCGTGTTTTAGCAAATTATAACCAGATTCAATTTACCTTTACACAAGAGATTAATTCTTTTCGAGAAAACCTTGAGTCTCTTGGTGCGGTAAAAAGAACAAAGGAAGAAGAGCGAGAGCAGTTTGAGTCTCTTGTTCGTATTCAACAGGGTGAAAAAGAGTCTCTAGCACAAGTAAAACAAGAAAAAGCAAAACTCTTACAAGAAACAAAATCAGAAGAAGAAACCTACCAAAGCATCATTGCTGAAAAAAACCGCCTCAGACAAGAATTTGAAAACTCTCTACAAGAACTAGAGTCTCGTTTAAGCGTTATTTTAGACCCTGCAAGTTTCCCGGAACCACGACATGGTATATTTAGATGGCCACTCGATAGAATACTCATTACACAAGGTTTTGGGCTTACGCCTTTTTCAGAGCGTTTATATAGCTATCGTTCCGGAGCGTGGTCTGGAAGACATACAGGGGTTGATTTTAGAGCTAATAATGACCCTGTATACGCAATGGCGTCTGGAACAGTCATAGACTTTGGAAACACAGATTTCGACTGCCCTAGAGCATCTTTTGGAGGCTGGATGCTTATTCACTATGATAACGGACTTTCAAGTATCTACAGCCATTTATCAAGTTTTGTTGCAAAAAAAGGAGACAGAGTTTCTGCCGGAACGCAGGTTGCTATCTCTGGTAATACTGGCTACTCAACAGGTCCACATCTTGATGTAAAAGTGGTTCCAACATCAACCGTTACGGTTGAGACGTGGCCGAGCAAGGGTTGTCCTGGTAAAAACTATCGAACACCACTTGTAGCTGGCTCAAACTATCTTGACCCGCTTGGATATCTACCTTTTGCAAGTGCTGATATGTTTAAATAAATTGTTTTAAATATTTTGTATGACTAATTTTTCTCGTAGTGTTTTAAATATTGTCGCATCAATACCAAAAGGGGAGGTACTCACTTACAAAGAAGTTGCTATTCGAGCTGGATCGCCACATGCTTTTCGATCGGTTGGAACAATTCTCAAGAAAAATACCTCTCGAAATATACCGTGCCACAGAGTTATCAAAAGCAATGGATCCGTCGGATCTTACAACGGACTTCTTCAAGACAGCAAGAAGAATATTCTTACTCGTGAAGGTGTTTGTTTTAAAAAATAATTTTATATGTATATATAAAAAAGAGAAGTGTAAAAGCCCCTTTCGGGGCTTTTACAACACGCATCACGTATATACGTTCATAGACAAGTATAGCAGGATGTTTTTCTCCCGCAATATCTTCCTGTGGAAAACTCAAAAATGATACACTGTTAGGGAACTTGCAAATTAAATTTTGAATATCATGAAAAACTTCAAGGTCGTCTGGCCAAGATTTTGGTCAAAGCTTTATTTAAATACAGAGAGACATATTGGTCACTGTGTGCACGAAAAACACCCAAGCTTTTCTTTTGTTACTCTTACACATTCCTACAAAGAAACCGCTCGTTTTCTTGTGGATAGTATCCGTGCTTTTTTAAAAAAATCTATATACATGGATTTTGTGAAGTTTAAGATCACACGGGCGAATTTTGATGAGTTTTGTTTTGACATCCAAGTACATATACAAAACCTTATCGAAAAACTGTTTGTCCTTACAACGGGTGATATGACAGCTAAAGATATTAAAGGTATCACACAATCTTTAGCATTTGAGTGTACGAAACCCACCGTAGATGCAGTACGGAAGTTTTTAAAGATACAATGAATGATCTTTGACTCTTTGTATGACCAAGCATTAAAAGCACCTCTATATAATATAGTATGGTGCTTTTATATTGTGCGACATTGAAATAATGCAGAGTGGTTCGAGAGGGGGTTAGATGGTGGAGGTTTAGTAGTATAAAAACTCCTAAGACTCTCCCAGAGAGCTTCAGGAGTTTCACTCCCGTAACAACGCATCAATACAAGACCCGGAAGAAAGTTTTTAATATACATGTAAATTAAAAAATTTTTGAAAATGAAAAAATATCAAGAAGACAAAGTGTTCTATGTAAAAACCTTACAGACGGCCTAAGACGGTATGAAAAGCATTTATCTGTCGCAAACTTTGGCCTACAGAGCGATTTTAGAGGTACCTTAGTACCTGTATGTTTCCTTAGGTTCCCCGTAGCTTGTTGTCCGTAAAGATATATTGTGCGACGTTGTATATATTATAAAATGAGACCCATCTATATCCATTCCAATTAAAATCAAACACAAGATAGGACAAACCCCCTCTTCTCAAGAGATTGCGAGAAGTAGCAAAAATTAAATATCGAGTAAAGACATCCATTTATCTACAAATAAAGTAAGAATCATGGCGCAAACCATAACCGGCGCCAGAAGTCCAAACAAAACAATTTTGAATATTTTTTTTATTATTTCCATATAGTTATGATTATCGCCTAACTCCTCCCCCATCATTTAAAAAATCGGCAGGGTGTACATATAGGCCGTTTAGGTCTATAAAGTATTACAATCCTATACAATCTACAGCCTTTGTATAGCCTGCGTCAATAGCTTCTTGTTCCGAAGAAAAGTAGATGGTGTTTTCTTCATTAAAGCTACTTACACACCATGGGAAGTAATATTTAGACCCTCTACTTGATACTCGAACCGAAACAGGATCATTTTGAGGGTTCTTAGTGTTGTTGTTTCGAAGTTCTGAGACTGATCGAATTTCTATAGGATGTGTTTCTAGATTTTGTTCCAAAACTGAAATTCTACCAAGTAAAAAAGACGTAACCATAACAATAGGTATCAGTATTATTATAAAAATTTTCTGGTTATTTTTCATAGCATATAAAGACAGGATACTCCTTGCCAAAAAGACTTAAATATTTTATACTACCCTTTGTGTAGTTTTCATTTGTATATTATATACAAAAAATCTATACATAAGTACTTATAAAAGATTTTTAACATATATCGTATTTAAAAGGCCCCAATCCTTTTTCATGTCCTACGATATATATTTATACAATGGCACATAGGAAAGCTGGTGGTTCGGCAAAGAACCTAACAGATTCAAATCCAAAGTATCTAGGAGTTAAATTAGCGGATGGTCAAAAAGCAAAACCAGGGGCTATCATTGTACGTCAACGAGGAACAAAGTTTCTTGCTGGACAAAATGTTGGGCTTGGTAAAGACCATACAATTTTTGCACTCAAAGATGGTATTGTTCGTTTTAATTCAAAGCGACAAACACGATTTGATAACAAAAACTTACGAAAGAAAATCGTAAACGTTGTCACCGACAACACATAATAAAAACGGCGTTTAAAACGCCGTTTTTATTATTCTGAGATGATAGATACTGTGACATCTACCTTATTCTGTTTGTGTCTAAGGGTAACAGTATAATTCCCTATTTTCTTAATAGGATTTTCATTAAGAGTGATCATACTTTTGTCTATCTTTGAGAACCCTTCTTTTTTAAAAATTTTCTCAATAGTTGATGCGTCACACTTTGCAAACAAAACACCTTCTTTGTTTGTTTTTTGTTTCAAGATATATGTTTGAGACTTAATATCTTGAAACATTTTTTTAATTTCTTCAAGTTTGTGTGATTCAACATTTTTCTTTGTTGCTGTAATAGCTTTAACTTCTTTTACTGTCGAAGAAGTTGCTATTTTTGCTAATTTCTGAGGAATAAGTCTGTTATGAGCAAAACCTTCAGCGACATTTTTAATCTCACCTTTTTGACCAACACCTTTTACATTTTGTAATAATAAAACTTTCATTGTTACTCTTATTGATTAAGAATTTCTAAAGCCTTCAAAAGTTGAACGTCCTCTTGTGCACTTCTATCTTGCTCCACAATAATATCTGGCTCAAGCCCTACGTTTGAAAAAGATTCTCTGTTTGGAGTAAGCCAATTTGCCACAGTTACCTTGAGAGATGTTTTTTTATCAAGAGGAACATATTCTTGAACACTTCCCTTTCCAAAAGTTTTTGTTCCAACAAGAGTCGCAATGTCATACTCTCGAAGAGCTCCTGCAACTATCTCAGAAGCTGACGCTGAACCACCGTTCACCAAAACAACCATTGAGAAGTTTTCTGGAGTTTCAAATGTAAAACCCTTACTTCTATATACAACATCCTCTCTGTCTGAGTTTGGGCCAAAAGATTCTATAAGAATAGGGCTTCCTTGGGGAACAAACCAACTTGATATATTAATAGCTGATGACAAAAATCCACCCGGATTATTTCTGAGATCTAATATTAGTTTTTCTGATTCGCTTTCTTTAAACTCTTTTAATGCTGCCTCAAACTTAGTTTCAACACCATCAATAAAACTATCAATTCTAATCAAAAATTCTCTTCCTTCAAGAATTTCTGTTTCAAGTGATGGAATCTCAATAACATCTCTTACGATTATTTTTTCCAAGAAATCACCCTCTCCTTCCCGCGCAATAGTTAAGAAAACTTCTGTTCCTTGAGGTCCTCGAATATTTTTTACTGCCGAATCTAAACTCATTTCAAGTGCATCAAGATCATTTATTTTTGTAATTATATCCCCTGAAAGTAATCCTGCTTTTTCTGCGGGACTATTTCGAAGAGGAGCTATAACAGTGATGAACCCATCCCTGATACCAACCTCCATTCCAATTCCTGAAAATTCACCACTTAAACTTTCTTCAAAGGCCGCACTTTCTTCTGGCTTAAAAAAAGTTGTGTACGGGTCATTAAAACTCGCAGTAAGACCGACAATTGAGTTCCAGACAAGTTCTTCACTCGTAACATCTAAAGCATTTGGGTGACGAGACTCTAAAACAGACAAGGCTTTCCAGAAAAGTGAAAAGTCCTCACTTGAAATTTTAGGGTGTTCAGAAGCCATGGTCACCAGATTGTTTCCAGAGTACTGTAAACCAATCGTAATACCTGAATAGAAAACAAATCCACCCAAAGCTATGATAAAAAAGAATTTTGTTATTTTTTGCATATGTTTTGTAAATAAATTAATTAAATGCCGACATAGTATATACATTTCTTGGGCTCCACATCAACCATGAGTAAATGCCAATGTCTTCGAGAGCTTGTATTTGAGCTCGAACAAGTTCACTTGTATACACTGCCCCTAAGTTGAAATCCTGAAGCCATGGACGTAATTTTTTTGGATCTTCCCCCATAGCAACAACTCTTTCATAGGCACGTTCCATAGACTTTTTAATAACGGCATAGGGTTCACCTGCAGGGTCAGATATTCCCGCCCACCCTGATGGAAAGTGTGATGGATAGACCATCGGGCTTATATAATCAAAATACGGCACTGTTTTTTCTAAAATTTGCCCAATACCTAGATCGTCAGTATTTACCGCTGTCATACCAAAAATATCAGCTGAGGTGACAATGTTTTGGGGTTCCAGTCTTTCGTAAATATACTGAAAAAATGACTCCATAACTTCTGATTTCACTTTCCCGGAACTGAGGGGGTAATAAATTTCTCTCATATTTCCGTCAGAAGGAAACCGTATGTAATCGAAGTTTATTTCATCAAACCCTCTTTTGTATGACTCTTCAGCAAGAGTTGCGACATAGTCCCATGTTTTTTTTGACCCAGGATCAATCCAGCCAATTTTTTTTCTATCAAGCCACAAGTCTTCAGATTCACTTGATTTTTTAACCGCCTCTTCTGGCCACACATGGATAAGGAAAGGGTCTTGAAACACTGCAATCCTACCAATAATATAAATTCCTTTTTCGTTGAGTTCTGTAAGTAAAATATCAATATCTGAGATTCTGTTTTCTGTTGATCCAATTTCTTGCAATAAGGGGTCTTCACTTTTAAAAGAAATTTTTCCTGTGTCATCTTTTATATCAATAATAATACTGTTGAGATTTGGAGTATCTTCTATTTGTTGAATAATTCTTGTACGCAAATCAGGTCGGCTCGCAATCCAACTTGTCATGTATAAACCTCTTACATCTTCAGGGGTTTTTTGAGGTGGAATATTTCTTTCGACTGGATTACCATTACTATCAAAAAAGGTAGGAACTTTGACGTGCACATACTTCTCAACCTCTTTTTCAGTCGAGGCAATTACCTCTTGAACTTCCTCGAAAACATAATTAGTGACACTTTTTTCATTTTGAAAAAAATTCGGTAACAAAATTATCGAACTTACCGATATGATTAAAATTCCTAGTGGTGGTAGTAATTTCATGCCATCTTAAAAATTATTAAAAATCATCACGCGCATCTATTTCGGACGTGTTTATCTTTACATCACTTACAGCCTTTCGTATTTTTGGTGTTTGAGGTTCTATTTCTTCCGGTGGTTGTTCTTTACTTTCTTGAGTCTCAATATTTTTTTTTCTTGAGGGGGTGGCAATATTCAAAGAGTGTAATTTTTTGTGAATATTTTTTTGCGTTGTTTTGATAACTTCGCCGTCTTTGATTATTCTATTTTTACCGTGCCTATCTTCCAAAGCACTAATATAAAAACTTGCCAAAATAAGGATGAATCCAGTAATTGAAAATAAGATGTTTTCAGTTGCAATGGAAAAACCAACATGCGAAAGAATCGCAACCCAAAGACCCATAACTATAAGAAAATTTCTTAGTTTCATATATTTTAAGTATAGCACATTTCAACATATAAAACATCTTTGGGTAACTACACAATCACAACAAATTCCCCTTTTTGGAGTTCTGGTTTTTCTTCAAGTTTTAGTGACAATTCTGCTGGGCTCCCCCTGAGTACACGCTCATGAATTTTACTAATTTCTTTTACAAGAGTAACGCTTCTATCCACCTCTAGATGTTTTTGAAGCTGATCCATAAGTTTTTTTATTCTATGAGAAGATTCAAAAAAAACAAAAATATCGTATTCCTGAGAATTTAAAGATTTTAAAAAAGTTTCTCTTCCCTTTTTTTGAGGAATGAAACCAAGAAAAACATAATTTTTAAAGACAACACCTGCGATACTAAGTGCAGCTGAGACAGCGTCAGGACCTGGTATCGCTTCAATTATAACTTCCGGTAACATTTCTTGAACCCTCCTCACAAGAAATGGACCCGGGTCAGATATCCCTGGTGTTCCTGCGTCACTCACATAGGCAATATGCATACCTTGTCTTAAATTTTCTATAATTTTATTAAGCTTGGCATCGTGAGAGTGTGTATGAAAACTTTGAGTTGGATTTTGCATACCATACGAAGATAGTATTTTTTTTGTAACCCGCGTGTCTTCACACAAAATAAGATCTGCTCGACGAAGTGTTTCTATAGCTCGGAACGTAATATCTTGCAAATTACCAATGGGTGTTGCAACAATAGACAAGGTTCCTGTTGATTGATTTTTATTTTCCATGTTTCAAGATATGAAATTGAGAAACTATCGAAATAGCAACCGCGGCTATTAAAATATTTTTAATTATA
>SKGB01000032.1 GCA_007117675.1 Candidatus Nomurabacteria bacterium
GAACTCTAAAATGTTCTTGACAATTTAATATTATAATGCTATATTACTCACAGTTCTTTAAATGAATACAGACCCCTCGATACTAGATTATTGAGGGTTCTGTTCGGAAGAGGTTTTGGAGATGCCTGAAGATCTCGACCATTACCCATTATAAATGATGGTCATCTCTTCTGTTAATCAGGTAGTGCAGGTTGCTCTTTTTACTTTCTTTCTGTGTCTTTGGGTGGACACAAGAGAATTAAACTATGTTTTATGGACTATATCCTTACATATCCCTGGAGGAGTGTAATAAATGTAGTAACCCTTTCCCTATTTATACGGATTGGGATTTCTATAAAACTAGGGTTTTCTAGCACAGGGGCCTGTACGTAATGTAAACCTCCCTAATAAGAAAACCAAATTTATTCATAAGTAAAGGAAAAAGAGAATTCTCTTTTTCCTTCTGTCTCGAGATGTATTGTCTCGACTGATGAGTCCAAAAGGACGAAACAGAAGAACCTTAAAATTAAATAACCATGGAAGAGATAACCAGAGAATTTATTGTAACTGATAACTACGGAGACGTAACTACGCTAAAGATATCTTCAGATAGTATTACAAATCTGCTCGGTTGGCTTAACAAGTTAAACTTAGCAAGTATGGGCGAAAAGATGACACTGTGGACATTTAAATGGCTTGCAGATGCATTTCTTGAAAGTGAAGGTGGTAGTGAAGTTGTTGGATCTACACAAATTCTCACAGAGAAATTTGATGACGATTTCTACAATTGTGTAGAAAGAGGAGAATTGTTCCAAGTGACACTTCACATCATCGATAGTGAAAAAGAAGAGTGGTTTTGGCTTAACTTCATGTTTGGCTTCAATGAGGAAGGTGGGGAAGAAGTGAAAGTATTTTATGAGTCTGTTTACTATCAGGAGGCTACCATGAAGCGTCTCACCGGACATAATGAATCTTACACACTACCTTGCTGGAAGAAAGGAATGTCTGAGATTCAGACTATGCTCCAGAAGGCATTTCCTGAAATTCCAGTTCCGTAACATGGTAATTGTAGTTAAAGTACAAAGCACCCGAAATAGGGTGCTTTTTTTCTTTACTTGATTTTCAGTACAGGGAATCGAACGGGAAAGGTTGACTTGTGCATAGAGAGAGTTAGTTCGAGCGCTCAAGAACTGTATAAAACCCCTAGAGATGTATGTGAAGGTGTTTTTTCTATGGGTTGAATTGAAGTTAGAATTATTAATATATTTTATATAATATAAACCCCGACTTATTAATGTCGGGGTTTATCACTACATATTAAATTAGCTCAATAAGTAGAATGTCGTCAACCTTTATTTTGAGCTGAGATGCACCGTGATTTCTAACTAGCCCAAGTTCGTAAAGATTAAGAGAACTACCTTTATATATTGCCCAGGTGTCATCTGGTAAGTTTTTCATTGAGTCAGTAAACAGCCCTACACATTGAACTTTACCATTAATAGTCAGTCTGAAGCGTTGACCTTTTTGAAAATTTTGAGGTAAAACTCCAAAGAATTTTACAACTCCGAAATTATCAATATAAAGAACTTGACCTTCTTTAAATTTCGGATAAACCAAGTCTTGTGGATTAAACACAGAGCCTAATTTTTCCAGAGGTGTGCCCGTTGCTATCTTGGCACAAATTGGAGCATGAACTGTTTTTCCACCGAAGGAAATGAAATCTTCTCCATCCAGTCCTTTTTTTGAAGATTCATAAACAACGTCAATACCAAAGTCTTTAATTAGCCAACCTAGTGTACCTGTGTTTGCGCCAATAAAGGTAAATCCATTTTTTGTTCTACCAATAATACGAGCTCGTTCTTTTCGGTTGGTCTTAAGCGAATTAAGAATAACCAAAAATATAGTGGATCTGGGCTCATAAACTTCAGCCATTAACCTAACTAAAAAAGTTCCGGAGGTGACGCTGAAGTTTGGTGCCGGGACCACAGGTTCGATTCTTACGGTGTCTTTGAGTGGGCTTAGGTCTATATATTCACGTAGTGTTCCGTAAATCTCGTTTGCTGCCACGTCAGTGCAGTCTGTGACTATTACAATTTTTTTCATCGTGCTATTTTTATTTACAATTTACCTATTATTAACATTGTGAGTAACTGTTGTCAATCTAATCAAATCATAGTTGATATTTTCTAGAAAAGTAAGTAGACTGTGAAAAGAAATAATTAAAAATAGAAAAATGGAAAATAATAGTTCTTTATTCGTTAAGCAGGCTTTAATATCTGTTATTTCTGATTTAGGTCTTGAAAAAAAGGCTTTTAGCTTTTCAATCAACCAAAATCAATATTTCGGAGATTATTCGTCCAATATTGCTTTTTTGTATCAAAAAGAGTTGAAAATGACTCCATATGAAGTTGCATGCCTTATTTTGGAGAATATTCTAAAAAAAGATGGAATAAACGACATCTTTCAGAAGGTTGTGGCTGAAAAAAATGGATATATCAATTTTTTTGTATCAGAAAAATATCTGAGTAGGATTGTTTCTTATTTTCTAAAAAACGATCTTCCTTTTCAGAACTTCTTAGGCGGTGATGAGACTACATACATCATCGAATTTTCTTCACCAAATATGGTTAAACCTTTTACTATTGGTTATCTTAGATCAACAATCATAGGTGACTCGGTAGCAAAAATATATTCATATGTTGGCAAAAAGGTTGTTAGAGACAATCATTTGGGTGATTGGGGGATTCAGTTTGGGAAAATAATTTGTGCGGTCCAGAAGTATTCTTCAATCAAGGAGGTTGTGGAATCAAATGAACCTTATCAGGAATTATTAGATCACTATCTTAGGTTTTCGGCCGAAGAAAAAACTAAACCCTCTTTAACAAAAAGAGCTTCAGAGATTTTTGCTGCAATGGAACGCGGAGAGAGTGATGTACTTAAAATATGGAGTCAGATAAGACACATATTGGAGCGGGGATTGAATAACATTTATTCAACACTTGGAATCACCTTCGATACAATAAGTTGGGAAAGCTCTTCCAGGAATGGTGTACATCCGCTGATAGAAGATCTTGTGTCCACGGGTTTGGCAAAAATTAGCCAGGGGGCTGTTATTGTTGAATTTGATGATGAAAACTTACCTGTGGTTGTTCTTAGAAAAAGTGATGGCTCAGCCCTATATGCCGCAAGAGAACTTTTTACAGACAAACAAAGGTTTTCTAAACACGGTAATGAGCTGGTGATTATAAATGAAGTTGGGGTTGATCAGTCTACATATCTGAGTCAAATTTATTCAATTGAGTGTCAACTTGGTTGGTGTGGTCCAGATCAGCGTTTTCATTTAAGTCATGGGATGTACAGACTTGAGGGTGTGAAGATGGTTTCCGAAAAAGGGAATTATTTGTACATGCTCGATGTTCTGTCTTTTGCAAAAAACAAGGTTGCCGATAAATTTAAAAAAGCTTCTGAAGAAGATTCTCTGAAGATAGCTTTGGCGGCAATAAAGTTTAACGACTTAAGGAATAACCACGCGAGTGATGTGGAGTTCAGCATGGAAACATTTACCGATAGTTCAAAAGGAACTGGACCCTATGTACAGCAAACTGCATGTAATATAAGATTGTTTCTACAGAACAATCAACGGCTATACGATGCTTTTGATATTAACACCCTTACAAAGCAGGAATTGCTGGTGATTAGGCATCTGGAAAAGTTTGACAATTGCTTAACTTCCTGTGTTCTGGAAGTTCAATGTACTAAACTAGCTGTTTATGTCGTAGACTTGTGCACGCTTTATAATAAATGTTCTTTTAGTGATTTAGAAGACTCTAGTCAAGATAATTTTGTAACGGTGTCTAGTATCACCGAGAAAACAATTTCACTTGCCCTTGGCCTTCTTGGTATTCAAATACCAAAACAAATGTAGATCTTTTTGAGTAACCCGCTTTTATTTATTAGAAGCGGGTTTTTTTATTTCATGTTGATAATTTTGGTAAAGTGATCAACCTCGTTGATTTTATGGTCCGTGAAGTATTCTTTAAGGACATCTTTTACAGACTTGTTGATCAGAGTAAAATCCATTGGGGTGTTATCTTGCTTAAATAGCATGGAATGCCCTAACAAAAAGGATGTAGGAGAAATATTTTTGTTGATAAGGGTTATACATAATTGATGAATATAGTATTTCAAGTCTTCTAAAGTTTCTCCGGGTATATAATGATGCTCAATAAATAGTGTTTTTTCAGAAATATCAATATTGAAAGAGTTGAGCATGAAGATTGTGGTTCCTAAATGCCCTCCAGTAATGATGTTTTCGTTTTCATATACTAGACCACTTTTTTCTCCATGTATCGCCGTCTTTAAAAAGCTGGCAATTTCTTTTTGTTGGATGGTTGTGTAATATTTAGTTATATTTTTTAAAGCCAGTCCGTAGTAACAACTTACATTATGATTTCCGGCAATTAAGCTGAAATGTGTAAAGTCAGAAAGACCAATGAATGTTTTTTGGGAATTTTCTATGGTTTGCCAATTAATATTGTCTAGGTGTTCTATCATTTTTATCCCACCACTAACAAACCAAATCAGGGACACCTCAGGGTCAGATATGGCTTCTTTGAATCCTTCAAAAAGATCTTTATTGCCAGATTTGCCACTAGCGAAATCCTTATAGGCAATGTTGTTTTCATTTAAAAACCCGAAATCTTTTTCATAAGAGCTCCAATGTGCTATGTCTGTATTGCTACATAAGTTAACTAATCCAATTTTCATACCTGATCATTGTAACCCACAAAAGCTATTATATCCAATAGGGGGAGTGATTGAAAAAGCTTTTTTGCACTGAGCCTTCACTAAAATCGTCACCATTTCCAAAACAAATAAAAGGTAAAACTCCTTCATTTTTAAATAAGGCTCTGATACCTATAAGATTTTTCCCTAAACGCTCAATAGCATTGCCGCGCGCCTGTTTCGGTAACCCCTCTTTTTTCCGCTTATCATTTGTCCCTTGGTGTTTTACTTCCGAAACAAGAATAATTCGACGTTCACCTTGCTTGTTCGTTGCAAAAAGGAACCCTCCGTCTGGGTTAATAAAAGTTGTGCTCATCGGGGTTCCAAAGTGTTCTGTATATTCTGGATACTGTCTTGAAAGCATGGCTATAATATCAACAATTTTCATTGTTTTTTCGTGCTCAAAATCTAATTGAGGATATTTCTCACTTAACTTGTTTATAACTATTAAAATCGCCTTATCAATATCTTTGTCCATCTTTTTGGATTTAGAGTTTTTGATAGAGTGTTGATTTTTATTAGCTCTTAAAAAATCTGAATTTGCCATAGATAATATATTTATAGCATGTCTTATTGTCTTAATCTAAGCAAGCAAGAGGGTGTAAAAATAGTAATCGTTCCTGGATATAATACTATTAGTGGCAATGTGTATGTATTACCTTTTGGTAGTGATGACATTCAAAGAGACATGCTTTTCCCTAGACATTTGCAGGGGATGGGTGTGACCGATGAAGTACTTCGAGAAATAATAGAGCTAGATGGTTCTTCGAAAAAAGCTATTCAGTCACCCGAGGATGACAATACCTAAAAATAGTTTAGTCTAAAAAAAGACCCGCCTGCAAGGGCGGGTCTTTGAGAGTGTTGGCTCTCTCGTTTCGTTCAAGATGACTCCACTTTTTCGGATGTGCCAAGTGTGTGAAGAAATTTAAAATGTTTAACAACAGCTTCAGAAAAAGAAGGGTATGTGTTGTATGGTATTCCATACTGCAAACATTTTTTTTCTACAAGAGGCGCTATTTTGGGATAGTGAACATGACTTATGTTTGGAAAGAGGTGGTGTTCAATTTGGAAATTGAGCCCACCCACAAGCCAGGTTAAAAATGCATTGTTTGTTGCAAAATTGCAACTCGTCCGAATCTGGTACTCTTCTATTGATGGTTGTTTTGCGTCAGCAAGCTCAGTTTTGAATATTGTTTTTTCAGAAACATGAGCTGGTTGAAACACAAGACCAAGAAAAAGACCAGCGGTAAAATGCATCACAAGAAAATAGACAAGTGCGAACCACCAGGGGCCCTGCCAAAACAAAAGGGGTAAAACAAAAAATACAGCCCAGTACAAGATTTTAATCAGAGTGATTCGAAAGAAGTGTGCAGTGATTTTTGAATCTTGGTACGAGTGGTACATTTCCTGTCCTTGGTTGAAACGTTTGTTGTAACGCAAGGCTTGGGAAAAGTCTTTTGAGGTAACCCAAAGCAAGGTCATGAGTCCATACAAAAATGGAGCAAGGAAAGCCTGAATACGATGTATCGGCTTTCGTGTTTCGTGTGGACTAAAACGAAGAATCTTGTGCCCATCGATGTCATCATCGTGCCCATGCACATTTGTGTGTGAGTGATGTATGACATTGTGTTGCATTTTCCAATTTTCGACATCACCTCCTGCAAGCCAAAGTGTTGACCCGAGAAGCTTGTTTGTTTCTGGTTTTTTTGAAGCGGAGCCGTGGTTTCCGTCGTGCATGACACCAGTACCGATGACTGCTTTTGCAAAACCGGAAAAGATACCGATGAGGATAATCATAAACAGCGGAAAAGAAATGAGATAGGGAAGAGTGTTGAGTGTAAGGTATACCAACATCAACAAAAGAGCTTTCCAGATCATCTCAGAACCTGCGTAACTACTTAGGTTTCTTTCCTTTAAAAATTGACGAACTTCTTTCTTCAGATCTTTTCCGAAATCTGAGGAGTTTGTTTCTTGAGACGTTATTGTGTTTTTCATGGGAACTTGTTTTAGTATTCACTTTCTATAATACCATATACAGGCTTGTTTTTGAGAGTTTTTTTGTAAGTAATATCTATCAGTCAAATAAAAAAAACACCTGCGTTCCCTAAGGAATACAGGTGTGGTCTTTAGTTTGGGTAAACGTATGCAGCCATAACTCTTGGTGCTTGATCTTTAAGCAGATCTAAAGTTTCGCTGTAGGAGTAATCCTGTAGCAAGCTTTGCATCTGAAGCACTAGGTAGTCATTTTGTGGGCCATAACCCACATCAGATACTGTAAACGCAGATACATTATTATTTGCGTAAAAGCATGCATTTTGTGAGCTTCGGCATCCACCCGAGACAATAATTGTCTTGCCGGGCACGATGCTTTCACGAGCTTGTTGGTAACACCAATCCATGTCATGAGTGTGGCCTTTCAATTGAATAATACCATACTTAGCTGTGACTTTTTTACCTGGTTTTAAGAGTGTGATAACTAAATGTTGGCGTTTCTTGCCATTGTACCTCACTCCATATGAAGCCGTTTGTGCGTCATATGCATAACGTCGCATGGTTTGAATGAAGTAATCATACTCTTCCATGTTGGCAGGAACAACCAGTACTTTGGAATGAAGATCTTTGTTAATGTCTGGTGTTACTGGAATACATTGAGTTATTGTTGTTGAGTCTGAGACTTCAACAATTTCTGTGGCTACTTCACTACATGCTGTAATGATTACCGCAAGGAACATACATGAGAAAAAGTTTTTCATCGGGTGTATAATTTAGAGATTTATTACATAGTAACATATATATAATAGTATGTCAAAGAATACAGAGACCGTATATAATAAGTCTTGTGTAAATAACAAAACCCCACTCATGTGCGGGGTTTTGTTATGTCACTTACTCTGCATTCAAACAAGATCTTGCTTTGATGTAGTCTCTTGCGGTTGGAGAGTCTCCACCTGCAATTTCTTGAGCACGTTCCTCACCGAGTTTTTCTGTAAAACACACTTGCATTGCTGGTGTGATTTCACTCGGAAGACTTTGTGTGTCCACTCCGATTGCTTCAAGGTTTTTTTCTTGAGATTCATTAAGTAGAGGGTTTCTGGTTTCTGTGGTGATGTTTACATCTCCTTGAACATTACCATCAGAAGAATCGGACGTTCGAAATACTCCAAAGAGAATAAGTGCGATCACTACGATGATTCCAAGTATGATAAGAAATGTTGTCACAGCATGGTTTGATGTAGTTGTATCTGGTTTATTTGGTGTATGCATATATTTTTTTGAGAATTTAAAATCTTGATAAAATCAAGAACACGTGGTCTTATATTAAGTATACACTAAAAACAAAATAGTAGCTTGTATTTCTCGTAAATAAAACCCCGCTTGTGTGCGGGGTTTTATTCTTTACGCATGCAGAAAATTGTAGATATCTTCAAGAGCTCGGACAGCGTCGCCTGCTGCAATGTTGTTTTGGTGGTAAAGGACGTTGGTGCAGTCTCCTGCAGCCCATACACCCTCCACAGAGCTTC
>SKGB01000044.1 GCA_007117675.1 Candidatus Nomurabacteria bacterium
AAAAAAGAAAAAGCCTTGTTTCTCCCGCTTTTTATTCTCGAGGATTATATGTGTGCAGGCGATCCAAAGTTTCAATTTGGATATCCTTCACGGGTTTTTCTGTCAAAGGCGCTTCCAGAATTTGTCTCACAGTTTAAACACTTTGCGCTTGTGCGAGGCAAGGGGGCGGAGACAATTCTGAAACTTTCAAAAAAAGCTGACATACATGTGTTTGTAAACGAGGATGTGTATCCAGATTTTTATACGCAAATAAAAACAATTGAAAATGCGGAGATCGATATTAATTTGGTTGCTGATATGTTGACTGTGTCAAAAGAAACAAAAACAGGAGCGGGGAACCACTATTCTGTTTTCACGCCCTTTAAAAAAGCAGTGTGGAAAGAATTTGTGGAAGCAAAAACACTTCCAAAAGCATCTTTTGGTGATGTTTCTTTTGTATCTTCTCAGAAAATTAAAGACTTGTTTTCAAAAACCGTTGAACCAAAAGAAAAGGAGATTATGAAGTGTTTTTCAGACAAGAAAACCTTTATGGCGGGGAGAAAAGAATATGATATTTCTGAATTAATTGACAGAAAGATGAAATTTGAAGACTGGTATGTTTCGGAAGAGAGTGCTTTAAAGCATTTTGATTCCTACCTCAAAAATGATATGGCAGGGTACAAAGACGATCGAGACTCTTTGGAAAAAAACAAAACCTCTCGTATGTCGCTCGCGCTTGCCTGGGGGCTCGTGTCTGCACGAACATTGAAAGACAAAATCCAAAAGTATTTTGACGCAAAGTTTGAAAGTCCTTTTATGGTGAGTCACTCGGGTGCGATGCACTATATTTCAGAGCTTATCTGGCGAGAATTCTACAAATATCTTTTCTTCCACAACCCAAAACTCATGAACCAAGAGTTTCAAGAAAAGTTCCGCGGAACTGTGAAGTGGGTGGAGGCGCGTACTGCACACAAGAGATTTGAGGCCTGGATACAAGGAAAGACAGGATATTCTGTGGTAGACGCTGCAATGATGCAACTCGCCGAGGAGGGCTGGATGCACAACCGTGCTCGCATGGTGGTGGCGTCTGTGTTGACTAAAAATCTTGGAGTGGACTGGCGATGGGGGCAGGAATATTTCCGCGCAATGCTACTTGACCTCGACGAAGCTTCAAACAATGGTGGTTGGCAGTGGGGAGCGTCTGTCGGAGCTGACCCAAAACCAATACGTATTTTCAATCCATATTTACAAGCGGAAAATTATGACAAGCATGATGTATATCAAAAGAAATATCTTGGAGAAGAATATTTTGAAAATCCACCACAGCCGATTGTGGAACACAAAGACGCAAGAAATGAAGCGTTGAAGCGGTATGGCTTGAGTGAGAAAAAAGATGGAAAGGCGAGGGATTATTAAAAATAATGTAAAAAAGATATGATACAAAAAAATGAGGGGAAACAAGATAGGGTGTTGCGTGTTGTGTTGGGGACTGCTTTGATTCTTCTTGGCGTGTTTGTCTTTACGCACACATTGCAAATTGTGGTGTTTGTTGTGGCGGGGATACTCATTGCGACTGCCTTGACTGGCTACTGTGGTTTGTATTCAGTATTAGGGATCACCACCTGTCCAGTGAAGAAAAAATAGTATGTAAAATAAATACCCTGCTTGTTGTGCAGGGTATTTATTCGATGCGGAAGCGGTGGGATTCGAACCCACGGTACGCGTTAACGTACAACGGTTTTCAAGACCGCCGCCTTCAACCACTCAGCCACGCTTCCGGATACTATACTAGCAAATTTTTTCAATAAAACAAGAGTCCTGAGGATTTTTACTAGATATATTAATGAAAATCAATATAATCAATTATAAGTATGAAACTATTAGGAATTGACTTTGGAACAAAACGAATAGGACTTGCAATTTCAGATGATGAGGGTTCTTTTGCTTTTCCCTTGAAAACTATTGAAAATAGACACACTGCCATAGAAGAAATTACACACATTGCAAAAGATCGAGAGGTGGATTGTCTGGTTTTGGGGGATCCAGGGAAAGATCCAGGGGTTTTAACAACAAGAACAAAGGTTTTGGAATTTAAAGACATGCTCGAAAGAGCTGGGTGGCGAGTCGAACTTCAAACCGAAATGATGACAAGTTTGTTTATAGATCAATTTTTTGATAGAAAGCCTATTGCAAATAAGCGAGGAGGAGAAAAAAAGACAAAACAAGACGAAAGTGCAGCAGCGGTTATTCTACAAAGATATTTAGATACACAACAAAATAAACATGATTAAATCCAAACACAACATAATAATGATTCACGGATATGAGGGAAATTCTGAAAACCATTGGTTTCCATATATACAAACAGAAATGGAAAAGCATGGGGTGGACGTTTTTACGCCAGAGATGCCAAAAGAACACACGGTAGAGGCTTGGCTTGAAACACTTAAAGAAATTTCTGAAAAGGTAAACGAACACACAATTTTGATTGGTCACTCGCTCGGCTGTCCTGCTATTCTTCACTTGCTTGCTATGCTTTCAAAACCTGTGTTTAGTACTGTTTTGGTTGCGGGTTTTGCTCAATCTTTTGACGACGATAGCAAGGAGGTACAAGAATGTTTTGCCTTTGTAAAAGATTTACCGTGGAAGGTGATTCGAAAAAACAGTGGTGTGATACAAATATTTAATTCTACAAATGATCCAGAAATTCCAACAGATGTTGCTATACACTTGAGTACCATGTTGCAAACTTCAGTTACTTTTATTGAAAACGCAGGACACTTTTGTGCCGATGATGGTTTTGAAACATTCCCAAAACTCCTCGACTATCTCAAATCTCAAATCTACCTTACTTATGATGAATTCAAAAAGCTCGACGCACGAGTGGGGCACATTAAAAAAGTTGAACCCGTAGAAGGTGCTGACAAGCTACTTCGTTTTGAAATTGATTTTGCAGAAGGTGAAAATAGACAAATTGTTTCAGGTATTCGAGAATATTTTCCTGAATACGAAACACTTGTTGGGAAAAAAGCTTTGTATGTGTTGAATCTAGAACCAAGAGAAATAAAAGGTGTGACTTCGTATGGAATGCTGATGGCTGTTAATGGGGTTGATGACAAACCAGTATTCCTTGTTCCGGACGATGAGGTAAATCCAGGGTCTCGGGTAAGGTAGTTTTTCAAAAGTGTAATACAGATGAAAAAAGTGAATTGAAAAACAATTCACTTTTTTGTATAGAGAGATCCAAACTGATGATATACTATAACCATGTTTGAATTGTTTCAAAAAAAAGATTCTTTTGGTATTGAACTCGGTTTGGATTATATTCGATACGCTCATATCAAAAAAAACAAAGATGCTGTGCGGGTGCTTGATGTGTCGCGACACAAAATTCCAGCGAGTGTTTTTGGTAATGGTTCTATGCAAGATTTTTCCTATATTCAGAAAAATATACGTAGATATCTTTCTCGAAAGTTTTTCAAGACACCTGCACGAATATCTTTGCCATTCGAGGAGCTTTCTTTTTTTGTACTTTCCATTCCAGAAGTTTCAAAAGATGAGCAAGAAGAATATATCATGCGTGCACTTCAAGAAACAGGGAGGTTTTCTGTGACTTCAGATGAGGTTTTGGATACGCTTGTGTTAAGTCGGCACGAAAACCAAACCATGGATATGAGAATTGTCACCAAACCAAAAGATACCCTTGTGGAAGCAACTTCTTTTTTTAAGTTTTTAAGAAAAAGGAACATCCATATAGAGCGGTCTGGAACCGCTGTTGTTCATATGAAAACCCCTTCACATTTTCAAGAGACATTTGCACATGTGCATTTTTCTGACACCTACGTTTCTTGTTTGATTGTCGACAAGGGAAAGATAGTTCTTCATCGAAACATACCATTTTCTTCTTCTTTTTTTATGAAAGAGGTGCAAAAGCGTGTTCACGAGTCAGGGTCTTCTGCGCACACATATATGATATTTCGTGGTGTCTACGGCTCCCTCGTTAAAGATTTTTGTTTAAAGGCACTTCAGTCTTTGGGTAAAAATATCTCTTTTTTGTTTGATTCTTTTGATACACAAAAGCATGGGTTTATTAAAAAAGTAACCATGTCCGGCTTACTTTCATCGTATCGAGGTGTCTCTGATGTGTTGTCTGAGTTTGTTCGGGTACCTTGTTCTTGGGTTGTTGAGTCAAAGGACTCTGCCTTGTATGTTCTTCAAACACAGGTGGTGCATGATAAAAAAAGTGAGGTAATGGAGTATCTTGCGCCGATTGCGCTTGGGAACGATGCTTTAACTTTGTCCGAGTAGTGTTTTGTGAGAAATGCTCTGAAAGACTTTCATATCTACTAATTTTGTGTAATATATGGTAGTTTAATACAGGACGAATTGAAACAATAATATTCGCCCCCATAGTTTAATGGATAAAACAGGAGGCTTCTATCCTCTCGATCTGGGTTCGATTCCTGGTGGGGGTACCAATACAAAAAACCGCACAATATGTGCGGTTTTTTGTATTGGTGGGCGATAGAGGACTTGAACCTCTGACCTTTCCGGTGTAAACGGACTGCTCTACCAACTGAGCTAATCGCCCTTATAAAAAATTAAATTAACAAAAACAGTGTAAAGTATTTTTGTGAAAATGGCAAGTCAAATATGAGGTATAATATTTGTATGAGTATAGAAAGCATGGAATTTAAAAAATTTCCAAATAACAGTCAAGAAAATGAAACATTATTAACAGATGAGATGTATCAGGAAAATTTATGTAAATTAGCAGAGAGGATATTTGTTAATGAGAACTTTATAGGAAAGGGTAATACCGCCGACGTCTTTTCGGTCCCTGAAATGACAAATGTTTGTTGTAAAAAATTAAACCACAGCGATATAAAGCCTATAAATTCTCTTGAAGAAGAAGCTGAATATCTCGACAAACTGTCTGGAATTTCTGAAAAAGTTCTTGTTCCCACCCCTGTTGTTACTATTGAGGTTGTAAAAAAGGTTGAAAAGAAAAATCTACGAGGAGAGATGGTTTTTGTGAACGTAAGAGAAAGTGCCCTTCTGATGAAAGAAATAGACGGGGTTTCCATTGAAGATATTTTAGAGGGGAGAGTTCAAAATCCTGCTGAATTTTTAGAACATTTAAATGTTGAAGAATTTTTCTCTGAACTTGGTAATTTTATAGATACAATGAACGAGCAGGGTATTCATCATAGAGACTTGCACCCTGGAAACATTATGATCGAAAGAGGAACTCTTAAGCCCGTGGTTATTGATTTTGGTCATGCTGCAAAAAAATATGGTGATGAGGATATATACAAACAAAATGTTTTCAAGAGAGATTTTGATGGTCGAATGAAGGAGGTGGTTGAAACCTTTATTTCTGATAAACAAAGGGTGGAGCAGGCAAAGATTAAAATCTTGGATGAGGTGAAGGTATTGACATTAAATAGATAATATAGTATCGTGCTATAAAACAAATAATATGTACGTTGGAACAAAAATTCAAAAGAAAGTAGAGGAGGTCATTCAGCAAATGATTGCTGATGGTGTACAGAGTGTGGAGTTTGAATACGACACTATGAAGTTTTTGGTTGTGAAAGATGGAGCGGAGGAAGCAAAAAAACTACTCCAAGCAGGGAAAACTAACATTATCCCGGCAATAGATTACAACAGCCAAAATTATTTAGTTTTTAACCTGTAAATCAAACATCATGACACTAACTCTCGTAGAATTCCTTCTTCTGACCAGTATTCAGAAAGGAATTGCAAGGATGCGCGAAAATGCACATCTGTTGTCGACAAAAGTCAAAGTTAATGAACTTGAAGACAAAATTTTTCTCACCAGACATGGCGTAGAAGGGTGTGTGTCGTCAAGAGGATTCTTGACTGAAAAGGTGGCTGATAACATTTTTGCAGTTATTCCGAAGGGTTTGATTTTGGTCAAAAATTAATCAATCCCAAGATGTTAAAGGGGGTTCTCCGGAACCCTCTTTTTTTATTTCCCAATATCTCGTATGATACACATACTATGAAATTAACCCCAACAATTATTTTTGAAGATGAAAATCTGATAGTTCTCGACAAGCCGTCGGGGCTTTTGGTGCATCATGATGGGAAAAACAAAGAGTATGCACTCACGGATTGGCTTCTTGAAAACTATCCAAACATGAAAGGTGTAGGGGAGCCGATGGTGCTTTCAGTATCGGAATCAAGAATCAAGAATCAAGAATCAATGTGTCAGAAAAACCCTTCGGATTTTTCTGGTACTCTCACACCTCTTGTGGTTGACCGCCCTGGCATTGTCCATCGTCTTGATAAAGACACCTCGGGTGTTATGGTTGTTGCAAAAAACCAAGAAATCCATGCTTTTCTCAAACAGCAGTTTCAAGAAAGATCTGTTACAAAAACATATATATGTGTGGTTTGGGGTAATATCAAAGAAGATTTTGGAACCATAGACGCGCCTATTGGTAAAAGTAAAAAAGACTTCCGGCAGTGGCGGGCGGGAGACAAGGCACGTGGACTTATGCGTGAAGCACATACTTCTTTTGAGGTATTGAAACGAATTCAAGAAAACGGTGAGTATTTTGCTGTGTGTCGAGTCTTTCCTAAAACAGGGCGGACACATCAGATTCGTGTTCATATGAAATACATACATCACCCGCTTGTGGGTGACACTTTGTATGCTCAAAGCAAGCCCTACGTACTTGGTTTTTCAAGACTTGCTCTCCATGCAGAGTCTCTTTGTTTCAAGCTTTTGTCGGGCGAAGAGAAAACATTTCACTCAGAAATTCCCGAAGAGTTTAAAAATCTATTATAAGCAATAAAACTTGCCATAATTGTTTGCTTATGCTAAAGTAATCGACGTTATACATTTTTCTAATAAGTTTATGTCTACAGATATTCAATTAACACCAGTAAATATAGCGGAACGAAAAGGTCTTTCATTTAAGGCTGGTGACACTATTCGTGTTCAAGTTCGTATCCAAGAAAAGGGAAAAACTCGACTTCAGGCATTCGAAGGTCTTGTTATTGCTCGAAAACATGGAACAGAGGCAGGTGCCACATTCACTGTTCGAAAAATTTCAAATGGAGTTGGGGTAGAACGAATTTTCCCACTTTTTTCTCCAAATATTGAAAAAGTTGAGTTGGTAAAACAATCAAAAACTCGAAGAAGTAAGCTGTACTTCTTGCGAGACAAGACATCAAAACAAATCCGACGAAAACTTCGAAGTTTCTCTGTGTTCTTTACCGACAAAGATCTTGAGATCCCAGAAGATCAGATGGAAGATGAGGTTGTTGAAGAAACAGAAACAACAACTCCTAGTTCTGAAGAACAAACACCAGAAATCTCAACTATTGAAACAGAAACAACAAAAACAGAAGAAAAATAACAAAAAACCCACCGCATGGTGGATTTTTTATTTGTCTTTCGTATAATGTATATCGTTATGCGGATGTGCTGAAACTGGTAGACAGGCACGCTTGAGGGGCGTGTGGGGAAACCCGTGGAGGTTCGATTCCTCTCATCCGCACTAAAAACACCCCGAAAGGGGTTTTTGTATTGCGAATAGATTTTTTGATGTATTATGTGTATATATGGAAAATGAAAATTTAAACAATAATAATGAATAACTCTCGCCTTTTAATATAGAAAAAATAGAGGAAATAAAAATCCCTCAAGTAGATATTGAGAGTAATAAACTTGTAATTGATGGTGTTTTACAAGAAAAATATGATTATGTTAGTGACGTTAGACACAAAGATTCTGGTTTGGTGTACATGAACGCTTTCGAGGGTGGAAACAAGGATGAGCATTTCGCTACTCGTATTATTGATACAAAAAACCCAGAAGCAGAGCTTGTTAATGTTCGTGCAGATAGAGAGACAGAAGATATTTTTGTAAATTGATACAAATGGGATACATTAAAAAATAAAAAAGTTTATTTTGGTGGCTATTTGGTTGAAACTGATCTCGAAGGAAAAAATATTGTTTTTCGGGTATCTGACAAACATAAGGCGCAACATCACGAGTATGTAATTGTTAATAATGTTCAATGGAAAACGGAGTTTCAGGATGGTGTATCGAAAGCTTCAAGCGAAGGGGGTTTTGCGTATGCTTTTGGGGGACATGACGAGAAAAATAAATTTGCAATTGATGATAAAGAATGGATTTATAACCGGCATAAAAATGAAAAAAGTGGGAGATCGGATGAAGTTTGTGGTGTGAAAATTGGCAACAATAATACTGTGGTTGCAATGATTGATTCGTCTCGCTCGAATGATGAAGCTCGTCGATATATCTCAGTTGGTGATACAACTGGCGAAAAACATGTGTGGGAGAACACCTTTGCTTTAGCGTCATATGATAGACCAAATAACATTGCTATTGATGGTGCAGGTGAACACATTGCTGTGTTTGGGCAAATTGAGAGAGATGGAAAAACAAGACTTCTTATTGATGATATTCCTTATGAACTTCAAGGTAATCCAGAAACAATGGAATATATGGAGTTTGAAGACGGGGGTCTTGTGGTTCAGTATGATACTGCTGTTGGTAAAAAAATATCAGAAAAGATTTTACTCCAGGAAAATTCAAAGGAAATTCAAATTCAACGAGAAAAAAAAGATATGGAAGAAAAAGCATTTGCAGAGTTACGTCGTCTCTTAGCTCAAGAAAACATGTCACCAGCTGAAATTATATCTCGCTTGAAAAAAGGAGAAGAACTTTCAGAGAATCTTTTGTCTGAAACCCAGAAAGTGAATCATCTTTCTGAAACGGTGGATGCCCTCACACAAGAAAATTCACAATTGAAATTGGAAAATAGTCAAATCAAAGAAGGTGATAAGATTGCAATTCAGAATCTTGAGAATGAAAAGTCAAAGGCACAAAGGGCGTTACAAGAAGTGCGACACACTCTAAGTGGTGCGGGAAAAGTGACCATGGGTTCAAGTTTTAAGTTAAGTCCACAAGAAATGCAAAAATCTCTTAGTGCTATTGATGAGGTTTTAGAGAAAAAATCTAATTAATCTCAAAATAAAAACATACCTAGGTGTGTTTTTATTTTTCTACAATACAATATCTAGTCTTTTGGTATACTGTGACTATGACATTATTTTTTTGGATTGGGGTTTTTATTATATCACTCATGGTTTTGGTAAAAGGAGCTGACTGGTTTTTGATGTCTTCTGAAAAACTTGGGCTCAAGATGGGTCTTTCAAAGTTTGTGGTGGGTGTTGTGATTGTGGGTCTTGGTACCTCACTTCCTGAACTTATCGCGGGAATATCAGCGGTATTCCAAGGCGCTCCAGAAATAGTGGTTGCAAACGCTGTTGGTTCAAATATTGCAAATATATTGTTGGTGGTGGGAATATCAGCGATTATTGCAAGGCGTCTTGTTACAACAAAAAATCTTATCGACTCAGAGCTTCCACTTCTTGCAGCTTCAACAGTTCTTTTCTTAGCGGCTACGTGGGATGGTGTGGTGACACGTCCTGAGGCACTTATCTTGGTTGCAACATATGGTGTGTATTTACTCTACACCATAAAAAGTACGCCCAAAAAAGAAAAAGAAGAAAAAAAGAAGTCTCAAGTGTCTTTTACTTTAAACGATATGCTCTATATGTTGGCTGGTTTAGCGGGTCTTTTGTTTGGGGCAAGATATCTTGTTAATTCTGTTTTGGAGTTGTCTACTCTCTTAGGTATTGCAACAGACGCTATTACGCTGGCTGCGGTTGCTATTGGTACTTCATTGCCAGAGCTTGCTGTTTCGGTAAAGGCGGCGTTGCGAGGCAAATCTGAAGTTGCTTTGGGGAATATTTTCGGCTCAAACTCATTCAACCTTATGATGGTTGCGGGAATACCCGCCTTGTTTGCAAATTTGCCGCTTGATAGTCAAACCTTTGCGATAGGTATTCCAGCGCTTATTGTTGCTACCTTACTTTTCATTATTTCTGGTATTTCGCAGAGAATGCATGTGTGGGAAGGTGCGATGTACGTTATGTTGTACATATTCTTTATTGGAAAACTATTTAATCTTTTTTAAAATCAATCTATGTTTGAAATAATATTCTTTTCATTGTCACCAATTTTGTTCTCTATTGCAGGGGCTATTCTTGCTTTGTATATTTTTTTTACAAAAAGAAACAAGGCAAAACAGCTCGTGTGCCCTATTGGTGGCCATTGTAATGCTGTTGTTTCAAGTAAGTATTCAAAATTTCTTGGTTTGCCGGTAGAGCTTTTAGGTTCAGCATATTATATTTTTATTATCATATTTTATGGTGTTTTGTTTGTGGTTCCTGGATTCTTTTCTGACACAGCTCTATTTTTTGTAACTTCATTTTCTGTTGTTGCTTTTCTCTTTTCTGTATATCTTGTGTTTATTCAAGCATTTGTTTTGAAAAATTGGTGTACCTGGTGTCTATTTTCTGCTGGATTTACAACTTTTATTGCTATTGCAGCTGTGTTTGGTGCAAGTTTTGATGTGGTTCAACTCTTGGCTGAGTATCGAGGTGTGGTGGTGTTTTTCCACGCGCTTGCGGCAGCTATTGGTGTGGGGGCAACGACTGTGACCGATGTGTTATTTTTTAAATTTCTTAAAGATTATAAAATTTCAAAAGGTGAACAGTCTGTTATGGAAACAATGTCACATATTATTTGGGTTGCGTTAGCGCTTCTCATTGTGACAGGTGTTGGTTTGTATGTTCCTGCAAGCGAAAGACTTCTTTTATCTTCAAAGTTTTTAGTTAAGGTTGTTGCTGTTACGGTTATAACTATTAACGGACTATTTTTGAACTTTATGATTTCTCCCCGCATGACTCGTATTAGTTTTGGAAAAGAACCACACCCCGAAACAGGTGAGCCTCGACTGTATCGAAAACTTGCTTTTGCATGTGGCGCTATTTCTATTTCAAGTTGGTATATTGTATTCTTACTTGGGTCTGTTCGTTCAATACCGCTTTCTTTTCGAGCGGGACTTACGCTGTATGTGGGGATAGTTTTACTTGCCATTATTGGAAGTCAGGTGTATGACAAGATTTTATTCAAAAAAAGAGCGAAAAATCCTCATGTAAGAAGTGACGAGCATTCAATTTAAGCTAGACTGTGAAGTCTTTTTCTGCTATAAATTACTTCGTGGTCTACATGGCGGCTATCGTATAATGGTTATTACACCGGGTTGTGGTTCCGGGTATCCGGGTTCGATTCCCGGTAGTCGCCCAAAAGAAAAATAATCCAGCACAACTGGATTATTTTTCTTTTGGGAGTATAATCAAAATAGTTTTATTATTTAGTATTTCAGTAATTAAATACACTCATGAATCAAAAAATAAACTCTTTTTTAAAAAAAAATCGTAAAAAAATATTTACCTCTCTAGTGTTGGTTGTTATAATAGTTTTTTTCTTTGGTCGTAGGCAAGACGCGCCATCTGAATTTTTTGTTGTGCAACCTAGAAATCTTATTGATGAAATAGTTTTTTCCGGAACTGTTGATTTACAGAGTCGGGTTGATTTAGGTTTCGCAATACCTGGTCGTGTTAATCAAATACTTGTTTCTTCTGGGGATTCTGTATCAAAGGGGCAAGTCCTTGCTCGGCTTTCGATGAACTCACTACAATCTGAATTAATCGAAGCTCAATCTGCTTTGCAGCAAGTTCGTCTTGATAATAATGTTGCTTTAATAGATAGGGATTCTGCAGTGCAATCTTTAAACAATACCATTCAAGAGCAGGATACATTAGTTCAAAATGCACGTCGTGCCTTACTTAACGAAGGATTAGAAGCTTTTCCGGTGCGTCAAATAAATGCGACCCCACCAATTATTTCAGGAACATACACAGGAATAGAAGAGGGGGAATATTTAATTCGTGTGTATAATTCTTCTTCTACATCAGGATACTCTTTTGAGCTTTCTGGTCTTGAGGCTGGTTTATACACAGCTGAAACAAGAAGTCCTGGCCCTCTTGGAACAAAAGGGCTATTCATTCAATTTTCTGATAATCAGATTTATACAAATACAGAATGGGTTGTATCGATACCAAATCAAAGAGCTCCTGGATTCACCTTACGTAACAATTCATATCAGCAATCTCTTGCCACAAGAAATTCAGTTGTTACTCAAGCTCAAAACACCTATCAACAAACACTTGCGCGCGAATCTCAAGATCTAAATCTTACAAGGTCTGGCGCAGCGATACAAGCTGCAGAAGCTCGTGTAGAGGCGGTTCGGTCTCGAATGCAAGATGGTATTATAGTTGCACCTTTTGATGGCTTTATTGCTCGTGTTGATATTTCTGAAAATGAAATAGCCGGTGCTAATACTCCACACCTTACTGTTGTTGGGGGTGAAAATTTTGAAGTTATTCTGTTTGTCCCTGAAATAGATGTTGGAAAAATTCAAGTAGGAGATCAAGTTTTTGTTTCTCTCGATGCGTATGCAAATGGAGAGGAGTGGCTGGCAGAAATATACGCAATTGATATTATAGATACTCTTGTTGATGGTGTTTCTGTTTATAAAACGTATGCAAGGATTGTAAACCCTGATGATCGCATTAGGGCTGGTATGAATGCAAAATCACGAGTTGTTGTTGCTGAAAAGCAAAACATTCTTGCTGTACCTTTATATTTTGTACGTCAAAATAATAATAATTCTTTTGAAGCGCATGTCGTAAGGGGTGAGGGGGTTGAGGTTGTTGAAGTTGTGCTAGGTTTACGTTCCAGTGATGGCTTTGTTGAAATTGTAGAAGGTCTTAGTGTTGGAGACACTGTTGTATTTTCTCAGTAAATAATTTATGAATAAACAAAAAAGAAATACCAAATACTCTGTAAATACTATACAATCAGCGCTTCGAGTTGGTTTTCTTTTGGCTCGTCGACAAATTACTCGGGGTAATTTTTGGATCAATACTCTTATTATTGGAATAATGACCTTGACTTTTTTAAGTTTGGTTGTTATTTCAGGTATTTTGGTTGGCTTACTTGAAGGTTCATTTCAGGCAAATAGGCAGCAGTATACTGGTGATGTTATAATGACCCCTCTTTCTGATGAGTCAAGTATTATTGCAACTGGTCAGATTCTTTCCGTCTTGGATTTCTTACCTCAGGTTCGTGATTATACAGTTCGATATAAGGCGGGTGCAACTATTGAAGCTAATTTTTTACAGAGAAGAGATTTTTCAGGGTTACCAAATTCTGTTGGTGTCAACGTGGTTGGAATTGAACCTGAAAGAGAGGATCGTGTAACGGGACTTTCAGAGCTTATTATTGAAGGTGAAATGCTTGAATCTGGTGAAAGTGGATATATTTTACTGGGTTCAACTTTTATTGATCGATATTCTGGTTTTTCTGATTTATTTGAACCATTACAAGGTGTATATCCAGGCGACAGGGTTCGTGTATCTGTGACAGGTCAAGGTGTTGATCTGAATCGTGACTTTAGTCAGTTTGGTGGAGGGTCTACTGCAGGGCGAAATACTCAAGATTTTATAGTAAAAGGAATAGTTCAGTCTAAGGTAAACGAGGTTTCAGTTGCTGCATTTATTACTGACGCTGACCATAGAAGGTTAACAAGAAATACAAACCTGCGTGCTCAGGAGATTGCGATTGTTCGAAACCCAAACACAAGCGATGATGGTTTAAAATCAATACTTACTTCATATGGTTTTGATGCCTTAGCTAAGATACAAACAGCAACAGAAGCTATCCCAAAATTTCTTGATGATATACGTCAAACATTTAGTATCTTGGGCTCAGCCATTGGTGGTATCGGTCTTATCGTTTCAGCTATCACTATTTTTATTGTTATTTACATTAACGCACTCACTCGAAGAAAATTTATTGGTATCTTGAAAGGGATTGGTATTTCTGGACTATCTGTTGAATTTGCTTATGTATTACAGTCTGTGTTTTATGTCGTGGTTGGCTCTGCAATTGGTGCTGTGATTGTTTATTTTTTGCTAGTTCCGGTTATTGCTGCAAATCCTATAAATTTTCCGTTCAGTGACGGGATACTTGTTGCTGATCCCATCCCAACACTCAATAGATTTTTTATTTTGTTTTTTGTGACAACAATTGCTGGATACATACCCGCTCGATTAATTATTAAAAAAAATACTCTTGATAGTATTTTGCAACGATAAATATGCCGATAATCACTGTAAAAAATCTTATAAAAAATTACTCGAATGGTGAGGTTCTCACTCGTGTGTTACGTGGTGTTGATTTAGAAATCCAAGAAGGTGAGTTTGTTGCGATTATGGGAAAGTCAGGTGCTGGTAAATCAACTCTTTTATATCAAATGGGTCTTTTGGATACTCCTACAGAGGGAGATCTTGTTATTGATGGTATTGATGTTTTGTCTTTGTCAGAAAAACAAAGAACCAATTTTAGGCTTACGCGACTTGGATATGTCTTTCAAGATTATGCTCTTGTACCAGAATTAACAGCTCTTGAAAATGTTGCTATTCCACTTTTAATGGAAGGATTTTCTCAGTTTGAAGCTGAGGAGAAGTCTCGTCAAGCTCTTACAGATCTTGGGTTGAGTGAAAAGTGTAATAATCAACCAAACCAGCTTTCTGGTGGTGAGCAGCAAAGGGTTTCTATTGCACGAGCCATTGTGCAAAATCCAAAAATTCTTTTTGCTGATGAACCAACTGCAAATTTAGATTCTGTTTCAAGTGAAGCGGTGTTAGAGGCGTTAACAAAATTACATAAACAAGGTCAAACTATTGTTATGGTTACTCATGAAGAAGAGTATACAAGAAATTGTGATAAGGTTATTTATCTTGTGGACGGGGCTATTGCTCAAACAAAAATACTATAGTTTTACGCTTGTGTGTTTAGGATGTGTTTTTTCTTTGTGATATGATAATTTTATATGATTCAAAGTATTGTTTTAGGTATTGTTCAAGGTGTGGTGGAGTGGCTTCCTGTTTCTTCCGAGGGTATTTTGGTGTTGATTCAAACTCAAATATTTGGTGTTGAAAGCCTGTCTGAAGCTATTCGACTTGCATTATTCTTACACCTAGGTACGTTTTTAGCCGCCTTTATTTATTTTTTTGATGAGATTGAACATTTAGTGAAAGGTTTGTTTTCATATAAAAAAATCAGCAAAGAACGTCGGGCGGTTTTGAACTTTTACATTATTGCAACACTCGTAACTGCTATTATAGGGCTTATTTTAAAAGGAGTTATTGTTGAGCTTGAAAAAGTATTTTTAATAACAGGTAATATTATTGTTATTATTGTAGGGCTTATGCTTTTGGTTACTGCATACTTACAGCTTCGTAAGAAAGATATGACTTTTAGGGAAGAGCATGAAGTTAATGCCGCTGACGCTGTTGTGACGGGTGTTGTGCAAGGTCTCGCAGTTATTCCAGGGGTTTCAAGGTCTGGTTCAACAACTTCGATACTACTTATTCAGCGTTTCCATGAAATGGATGCTTTAAAACTAAGTTTTATACTAAGTCTGCCGGTTGTTTTGGGGGGGAATATTATATTCAATTTGAATAGTATGTTTTTTTCTTGGGAAGCTTTGGTTGCTTTTATTTTATCTTTTATTTTTGGTTGGATTACTATTGACGCTTTACTTAAATTTGCTAGACGTGTTAATTTTGGTTGGTTTGTTTTAGTCTTTGCAATATTGGTCCTCGCATCTCTTTTATTTTAAGGATTTTAAAAACACCTCTCTTTACTCGCAAGGAGAGGTGTTTTGCTATAAGTTTTTATATCTTTATTTTACAAGGTTTGGGGAAAACTTTCTTGAGTGTGTTGATAGAATACTAACACGAGATAACTGTTGTGTTGTTTCGAGCGGTGTGTGATGCAGTTCCCACACAAAACGCTGTACATATCGCGCACATTATAAGCCTTTTTCAATGGGCTTTTTTTATCCCTCACTTTACTTTGTAAAGTCTTTTATCCACCCTAATTTTTGTCTCATAATGAATCAAATATATGTAAAAAAACGTGATGGCACTCAAGAGTTGTTTAATGCCGACAAAATTAACAAGTCAATCGAGAAAGCTTGCGCTGGTTTACCCGAGTGGCTTTCTAAGGTAACACAAATAGCTACTGAAACTCAACTTACCTTATACAATGGTATTACAGAAGACGAGCTCGATCAGGCGACTATAAACGCAGCTCTTCAAAATGTGCAAAATGACCCTGATTATGGAGTTGTAGCCGCGCGTTTATTTTTAAAGACGGTATATAAAAGTATTCTAGGTGATTTTGACCAGGTAACTATTGAGAATATTCAAAAATTACATGAAGAAAAATTCCCTACACACATACAAGAGGCTGTAAAACGTGGCATTCTTCGAAGTGAAATGAAAGATAATTTTGATTTGAACATGCTCGCTCAAGCATTGAGGGTTAGTCGAGATGAATTGTTTGATTATTCAGGCGTTTCAACTTTAATGCATCGTTATACTTTGAAAAAAGACGGTGACACACCATATGAAACTCCACAGTTTATGTTTATGCGTATCGCTATGGGTTTAACCTTTATTGAGGAGAGTCCCACACAAAAAGCGATTGAGTTATATGAAAAAATGTCTCAACTTGCATATGTAGCTGGTGGTTCAGCTAATATTGGTTCTGGAACAGTAAACGCTGCGCTTTCGAATTGTTTTTTGATTCAAATGGAAGATGATATGTCTCATATTGCAAAAACTGTTTCTGATGTGATGATGATTTCAAAAGCAACGGGTGGTCTCGGTGTTTCTGTCACAAAATTACGTGCAACAGGATCTCCTCTTTCACACGGTGGATCGTCAAGCGGTCCTGTAACTTTTGCAAAAATTATGGATACGGCAATTCGAGCAATTGTCCGTGGTGGAAAGAAAAAAGGTGCTCTGTGTTTTTATATGGAGCCTTGGCATAATGATTTTCTTGATTTTATTGACTGGAGGCATAATGCAGGCGATGATTATCTTCGAATGAGAACTGCAAATACAGCTGCTTTTATTAATGATGAATTCATGAAGCGTGTTCAAAATAATGAAGAGTGGTATATGTTTGATCCAAAAGAAACACCAGACCTTGTTGAGTTGTACGGTGATGCTTTTTCAAAGAGATATGCTGAATATATTAAAATGGCAAAAGAAGGTAAGGTAAAAACTTTTAAACAAGACAACGCAGTAAAGGTATGGAGAAGAATGCTTGTTTCTCTTGTGGGAACTTCTCATCCTTGGTTAACATGGAAAGACGCTTTCAATGTTAGGGCCCTTAATAACAACACTGGCACAATTCATATGTCGAATTTGTGTACAGAAATAGCATTGCCACAAGATAAAGATAATATTGCTGTTTGTAACTTAGGATCACTAAATCTTGCTGCGCACCTCAAGGGAACTGAAATTGATTGGCAAAAGTTAGAGCAAACAGTACGAATTGCGATTCGTTCACTCGATAACCTTGTTGACATTAACACTTTACCGATTGAAGAAGCCAAGAACTCTGATCAGAGTAATCGGGCTATTGGTATGGGGGTAATGGGTCTTGCTGATGCAATAGAAAAAATGGGCTGGGCTTACGAAAGTGAAGAATCTTATAATTTTGTAGATAAGGTTTTTGAGTTTATAAGCTATATTGCTATTGATACAAGTGCTGATCTTGCTCAAGAAAGAGGTTCTTACGCAAACTTTGAAGGGTCTCGATGGAGTAAGGGCTTGGTTCCTATTGATACTGTCTCTGTGTTGCAAGAACAGAGAGGGTCTGACCACTTAACTATAGATACAAAATCTCACCATGGAGGTTTAAATTGGGATAGTTTGCGTGCAAAAGTTAAAAAGGGTATGAGAAACGCAACACTTATGGCTGTTGCTCCAAATGCCAACATTGGTCTTGTTGCTGGTACTGTGCCTGGAATGGATGCTCGGTTTGCTCAAGTATTTTCAAGAAATAAATTTTCTGGTAAATATCTTGACATAAACGTTAATCTTGTGAACGAACTCAAAAATCTTAATCTGTGGGAAAAAGTAAGAAATTCAATTATTGAAACTCATGGTGATATTCAGTCAATCCCTGATATTCCTGAAGATATTAAAAAGCGATATAAATCTTCTTTTGAGATAAACCAAAAAGCTGTAATTGAGGTTACTTCTCGAGCACAAAAATGGGTTGATCAAGCAATTTCACGTAATATGTATTTAAGCTCTCGAGAAGTTTCAGATCTTACGGATATTTACATGGAAGCATGGAAAAAGGGATTAAAATCAACATATTACGCGCATGTTAAACCTCGTCATTCAGCAGAACAAAGTACCACAACTGTAAATAAAAGAGAGACAATGGGTAGAAAAGGTTTTGCGGCGCTTCGTTCTGCGGCAACTCCTTCATCTGTTGAAATTCAAGAAACAGTCGTGATTAAACCAAAAGTGAGTTATGCAACAGTTAATGGGGTAGTTGATTCATTACCAGAAGATCCCGCCATGATGAATCAGTGTGATAGTTGTCAGTAACATAGTAGAAATTGATATTTAGAAAGAGGTCGTTTTATTAAGTATAATTATGCGTAGAGTTTTGTCCGCATATAAAGATTTATTTATTATGTATTATCAAATTAACTATATTAAAACTATATGGCACTAATTGGAAAAGCTTCACCAGAAGATAGTAATTTGCACCCAAGCCAATATCCTTGGGCGCGAGAATTGTATGATCAAGCTGTGGCAAACACATGGTATCCGCACGAGATTACTCTTAAGGAGGATTTGCAAGACTTTGAAAATATGACAGAAGATGAACAAAAAGCTGTTAGATTTATTATGGCCTTCTTTAATCCAGCAGAACTTATTGTTAATCGTTCTTTGGCTCTCGGAGTGTATCCTTATATTAAATCTGCGGAGTGTCATTTGTATCTAGTAAAGCAAATGTGGGAAGAGGCAAATCACTGTGTTGCTTTTGAGTACGTACTTGAAACATTTCCATTTGATAGGGATGAAATCTATAACGTTCACCTTGAAACCCCCTCAATGAAAGCCAAAGAAGATTTCATCAATAAATACATGATGAGAATGACTGAAGCAAGTCTTGATATTGATTCAGCGGAAGGAAAGAAAGATTTTATTAGAAATCTTGTGGCAACAAATATTGTAATGGAGGGTATTTGGTTTTATTCAGGGTTCATGGTTATGTTGTCTTTCCGTCAAAGAAATAAACTTCGTAACTTTGGCTCAATGATTAATTGGGTTATTCGAGATGAGTCTTTGCATCTTAAATTTGGTATGAACTTGATTATGAGTATCCTTGAAGAAAATGAAGATTTATTGACTGAAGAATTTGCAAATGAAATTCGAGATATTGTTATCGAAGGTGTGAATCTTGAAATAGAATACAATAAAGATTTGTTCCCGAACGGTATCTTGGGACTTAATGCGGATTATGTAAATCAATATGTTCAGTACGTAACCGATAGACGTCTTGAGGAGCTGGGGCTTGAGTCTTATTACAATGTTTCAAATCCTGCAAAATGGATGACAACCGCTACGGATGTGTATGAGCTTGTAAACTTTTTTGAGTCACAAAATACAAGTTATGAGGTAAATGCTAAAGCTGAATAGTAAAGCTATATGAAAAAATTTCTTATTATTATTTTGACTCTCGTTACACTCTTTATTATTTTTAGAAATGTAAATTTTGAATCAGAATATTCAAATACAGATTCACAAAATATTGAAGTAGATACAAGAGCCACTCAAAGTCTTTCTCTGTCTGATTTTAATATTTCAGATGTTGCAGAAGAAGAAAAAACATATCTAAATATAGAAAACTCAACCCTTGTATGGATTGGTGAAAATAAATTAAGAAATGTGCAACATACAGGTGAACTTGATTTTAGGTCTGACTCATATGTTGTATTAGACGAAAATGGTCAAATTTCTTCTGGTTTAATTCAGGTTGATATGACAACACTAAGGGGAAATAATGAACCTCAAGGTCTCATTAACCACCTAAGAAGTAATGATTTCTTTGATGTTGAAAGATATAATAATGCTCGTTTAGATATTATCTCCTCTGATGGGGCTAATGTGGAAGCTCTGCTAACTATTAAAGATATTACACAGGAGGTTGATTTTGTTTTAAGTCAAAATGAAGGTGTGTTTACTGGACTGCTTTCTTTTGATCGGTCTCTTTGGAACATCTCTACTCTTTCACGAAGTTTTTTTAGCAATCTCGGTGATTCCGTTGTGGAAGATGTGATAGTTCTCGATTTTACTGTTATTTTACAGAACTAGTCTTATTTATTGTGGTACAATCTTTCATATGAAAGTTGAGCCGAATGTTGGAAAAAAAGTTTTAGTTAAGCGTGCTGCAAAAGGTGCTGGACTAGGCTTATTCGCAGATGAATTAATTGAGAAAGGAGATTATATTATTGATTATGTCGGAGAAATATTACCAAATGCTCAATGTGAAAATCATCCAGGAAAATACTTATTTGAAGTTGGTGATCATTTTACAATAGACGGTTCTTCTCGAAAAAATATTGCTCGATATATTAACCATGCTTGTAAACCAAACGCTGAAGTTGAGATTGAAGATGGTGAAATTAATATTTACGCAATTCAAAAGATAGTGCCAGGTGATGAAATAACATATGATTATGGAAAAGAGTATTTTAATGAATTTATTAAACCCTTAGGGTGTTGTTGTAAAACATGTCTACACAAGAAATAAAAAATAAAAATGGTTTATCAATTCCAGGAGCTATTGTGTTAGCTGGTATTATAATTGCGGGAGCAATTGCTCTACCTCGTATGTCGGGTGTGGACACGCGGACTGCTATGGAAGAGGCTGCTGTGAGAACTGCCGCTGGGACAGGTTCTGGAAATGAGCTTATAAACTCTGTAAATTCAGATGACTTTGTTCGAGGGGATAGAGATGCGCGTGTTAAAATTGTTGAGTTTTCTGATTTTGGTTGTAGTTTTTGTGCATCTTTTCATCCAACTCTCGCAAGAGTTGTGGAAGAGTATCCAGAGGATGTTGCTTGGGTCTATCGTCATCTTCCGTTCCGTAATATTAAAGCAGCTCAAGCTTCTGAGTGTGTTGGGCAAAGACTTGGCAACGATGCTTTTTGGTCCTATACAGATAAGTTGTTTGAGAGTTTTCCAGCTATTACAGATAATTTGATGGAGCAAGAGGCTGTACGTTTAGGTTTTGCCACAACAGAAGATTTTTGGGAGTGTCAAAGTTCACAAGCTGTAGTTGATGCTGTGGCCTTAGATTCCACAGAGGCTCGACTTATGGGTGTTTCTGGAACACCATACTCTTTGATTATGGTAGAGGGTGGCAGAAATGTACCTTTGCGTGGCGCGATGGAGTATGAGCAGGTTAAACAAGTTGTTGAGTTACTTTTGAGCGAATAGATATCTATTCTATGATTCGAGTCTTACGTAAAATTTCTAATTATTTTTTCATTAAACGCATGAATAGAATTCATGCGTTTAATGCGAACGCTTCTGTAATTCAAAATAACACCTTGATGAATTTATTGGAACAAGCAAAAAATACAGAATATGGTCAGAAATATAATTTTGAATCAATTACAAATCTTACAGCGTTTCAGCGTATGGTGCCTTTGGTTTCTTATGAAGATGTTGAGTCTTATATTATAAGAATGAGGCGAGGACATTCTAATATTTTGTGGTCTGATCCAGTTGAGTTTTTTTCTAAATCTTCAGGCACCACTGGTAGTATAAGTAAGTATATTCCTGTAAGTTATGAGTCTTTACATAATTGCCACTACATGGGTGGGAAAGATATGATTAGTCTGTATGTATATCAGTTTCCTCAAAGTAGAATTTTGTTTGGTAAGACATTTGCACTTGCTGGTAGTCTGGATGTTGAGCAAGGTCAGGCTGTCTCTGGTGATGTTTCTGCTGTTCTTACTTACAATTTACCCGTATGGGCGAAAGTTTTAAAAACACCACCACAAGATATTGCACTTTTGTCAGATTGGGAAGAGAAATCACGAAAAATAGTCGACACTATTTCTCAAGAAGACATTAGAGCATTAGCTGGCGCGCCTGCTTGGGTTTTGGCTATACTTAAAAAAGTTCAAAAAAAAGTTAATCAGCCTTTAAAAAATATATGGCCAAATCTTGAGGTTTTTTTTTATGGCGGTACTTCAATATCTCCATTTCGAGAAGAGTTTGCAGAGTTGCTTGGTCCTAAAATGAGGTATGTAAGTATTTACAACGCATCTGAGGGTTTTTTTGGTATACAAGATGATGTTTCTCGAGAGGGTGAAATGCTTCTAATGTTAGATTATGATATTTTTTATGAGTTTATACATAGAAAATCTCAAGAAATTTTCACTGTAGAGAATCTTGTAGTGGGAGAAGTGTATGAGATTATTATTACAACAAGTGGTGGACTTTGGAGGTATAGAATTGGTGACTTGGTTCAAATTGTATCTTTAGACCCCATAAGGATACGTATTGTTGGGAGAACTAAGCAGTATATCAATGTATTTGGGGAAGAGCTTATGGTTCATAACGCTGAGGATGCCTTGCGTGTAGCGTGCAAAAAAACAAACGCTACCGTACATGAGTTTACCGCTGGTCCAATTTTCCAAACAAAAAAACAACAGGGTGGGCATGAGTGGTATATTGAATTTGAAAAACAGCCTCAAAGTCTAGGTGAGTTTGCTGGTATTTTGGATGAAGAACTCTGTAAGGTTAATAGCGATTACAATGCAAAGCGAAACCCTGCTATGAATATTTTGCAAAAAGTAAGTGTAAAATCTCTTCCTGCTGGAACTTTTTTTTCATGGATGTCTTCAAGAAATAAGTTGGGGGGTCAAAATAAAGTGCCTCGGCTTTCAAATGATAGAAGCTACCTCGATTCTATTGATTCTTTGCTATAATAAACTCATGAAAAAAGTTGTTATCGTTGGGGGTTCTGGTTTTATAGGGTCTAAGCTTTCTGGGCTTTTAATAAAGCAGGGTTTTAGTGTTGTGTCTGTTGATAAAAACCAACCATCAGTTTCTGGTGTTGGTTTTTTGCGTTGTTCTTGTGAAATTGCAATTCCTCAAGACGATAAGCTTAAAAATCCCTATGCGGTTATAAATCTTGCGGGTCGAAGTATTCAAGGTCCTTGGAATAAAGAGCATAAAGAGTCTATATACTCAAGTAGAATAAAAACAACTCAAAACTTAGTCAAATTATTTAAAACACCCGACTTCAGACCATCTGTGTTGGTGCAAGCATCTGCGGTGGGTTTTTATGGTGACAGAAAAGAGGAGTTACTAACGGAGGGTTCAAAAGCTGGTGATGGTTTATATCTTGCTCATGTTGCCAAAGACTGGGAGCTGGAAGCATCAAATGCTTTGAGGTATGGTGTAAGAACTGTAATTTTTAGACAGGGACATGTACTTGGTCAGTATGGGTTTCTGGGCTCTTTGCGACCTCTCTACATAAAAGGTTTGGGTGGTCCGGTTGGTTCTGGGGATAACTGGTTGCCGTGGATTCATGTAGATGATTTATTGCGATTATATCTTTTTGCAATTAAGAATAATTCAATTTCTGGTATTGTAAATACTGTTGCGCCAGAGGTTGTTAGGTATCGTGAATTTTCACGATTGTATGCAAGGATATTACAAAAACCACACCTATTACATGTTCCTGTGTGGTTGTTTCGTTTCAAGTATGGTGATTTTGCGGATGAAATAACCGCAAGCCAAAAAGTGTCTTCTTTGCGTCTATGGGAGTTTCGTTCGTGTATTGTCTTTACCACTTTAAAAAAAGCACTTCAAGATATTGAAAATTCTAAATAAATCAATATGACTATTAAACAAAAAGATAAAATAATAGAAAAAGTGAGCGGAAAGAAGGTTTATTTTAACCCAAGCAAGCTGTGTAGCTCTATTGTTCTTGCAGGTGCTAATAAAAAGCAGGCTGAGAAAATATGTGAAATGGTTGACGCGAAGATAAAGCCTGGAATGACAACATCCTCTGTCTTTCGAAACACTTTACGTGCATTAGTGAAGGAAGATTTAGATATTGCAGTGCGATATAGTATCAAAAGAGGTGTCGATGCATTGGGTCCTGATGGTTTTTTATTTGAGAAATTTGTTGAAGCCCTGCTTCGTTTAGATGGGTATCATACGCAAAAAAATCAAATGATGAGCGGGAGGTGTGTGGAGCACGAGATCGATGTCTTGGCGTGGAAAGATAGGAATTATTATATTGTTGAAGCAAAGTTCCGTAATGACTCTTCGGGGACTACCCATATTAATCAGGTTATGTATGCTGATGCTCGAATGAAAGATATTGCGTCAAATAAAATAAATAATAAAGATGGTTCTCGCCATTTTCATACATGGGTTATTACAAATGCAATCTTTACTGAGCATGCACAAAAATTTGCTCGTTGTGCAGGGGTTCGACTTACTGGGTGGAATTACCCAAATAAAGACTCACTGCAATCTATTATTGTTCGCACAAAAGCGTATCCTATAACAGTATTACCCTCACTTTCTCGTGATGCGAGAGAGAAGCTTACAAAATACGGACTAGTGTTGGCTCAAGATATTTTACCTTATACCAAAGAGACTCTGATAAGAGATTTTGGTATAGCTCCTCAAACAGCTGCTAAAATACAGAAAGAAGTTGCACAACTATTAAAGTAAAAATAGTGTATAATAAGAGTATATTTATTAATTTAAAAAAGTATTTGTATTTATGAAAGGAAAAACATTAATATCTATTTTGATTTTAGTTGGGGCTGTTGTGTTGCTCGTGCTTGCACTGCGTAATAATTCTCAAACATCTTCAACTCCATCAAATCAAGTAACAATGCCAGATGAAAATTTTGACATTAACAATATTGATCAGCTTATGAT
>SKGB01000050.1 GCA_007117675.1 Candidatus Nomurabacteria bacterium
CTTGCGGGAGTTATTGACTCGGGATTTCGAGGGGAAATTCAAATAGGGGTGGTGAATCTTGGGCAAGAAGTGTACGCCTTTGAAAAAGGAGCTAAAGTTGCACAGATTTTGGTACAGCTAATAGCCACTGCGGAAATTCAAGAGGTTGAAGACCTTTCTGAAACTTCGCGAGGGGAAGGAGGCTTTGGAAGTACAGGAATATAAAAGCGGAGCTGTTGACCCCGCTTTTTTTCTTTGTATTTTTCAGGTATAGTAGAGCCATGTTTGAGACTATTTCAAAACTTCAAAATGCTATTCAAAATATTTTCACACAGATTGGATTTTCTGATGTGGAGGTTTCTTTTGAGCGTCCTGCTGACATGTCTCATGGAGATGTGTCTACAAATGTTGCAATGCGTTATGGGAAAATTTTAGGAAAAAATCCAAAAGAATTAGCTGACTTTGTCGTACAAGAACTTGGCGATTTTGAACAAATTAGAGACATTTCTGTTGCTGGTCCTGGGTTTATCAATATTGCATTCAAGGATAGTTTTTTTCAAAAAGAAATTAAAGGTATTGATGAAAACACTGGAAAGCTTAGCGTTCACAAGGGAGAGAAAATTCTTGTTGAACATTCAAGTCCAAATTTGTTCAAGTCATTTCATATTGGTCATGTGATGAATAATACTGTGGGGGAGTCGATTGTGCGTCTCGCAGAGTTTTCGGGAGCAGATGTCACAAGGGTGTCGTACCCTTCGGATGTGTCTCTTGGGATAGGAAAGGCTGTGTGGGCTTTGTTGCAAGATGGCGCTGAAAAGCTTGATACTTTTTCAAGTATTTCAGAAAAGCTGACCTACATGGGTGAGTGCTATGTGAAAGGAAACAAAGCTTTTGAAGAAAACGAACAAGCACAAAGAGAAATTCGAGACATCACAAAAAAAATATATGCAAAGGAGAAAGGTCTTGAGTGGGATGCCTATGAAAAAGGAAAAGATATTAATCTTGAATATTTCAAAACTGAAACAACACGACTCGGGTCACGGTTTGATGCTTTTATATATGAATCAGAAGCTGGTGTTGTCGGAAAAAAGATTGTAGAGGAATATATAGGGAAGGTGTTTGAACACTCTGATGGAGCGATTATTTTTGATGGAGAAAAGCGAGGCCTCCACACAAGAGTGTTTGTAAACAGTGAAGGTAACGCAACATACGAAGCCAAAGATATTGGGCTTTTGGATATTAAGTTTGAAAAGTTCGATCCAGACCTTTCGATTCTCATTACCGACGTGGAGCAAGGTCCCTACTACAAGGTGGTACTTGAGGCTGCGGGGGAGATACGTAAAGAGTGGAAAGAAAAAACAATCCACCGAAAACACGGAAGAATGACTTTCAAGGGAAAGAAAATGTCTTCACGTCTTGGGGGTGTACCGCTTGCGAGTGAGGTTTTGGAAACGGTGGGAGATGAAGCCCGAGAGCGAATGGAAGATACTTCTGACCTGAAAAAAATTGATACCATTGCTATTGCAGCGCTTAAGTTTTCGATATTGAAAGCAATGGCTGGAAAAAATATTGATTTTGATCCAGAAACCTCACTTTCTTTTGAGGGGGATTCTGGTCCGTACCTTTTGTATACCTATGTGCGATGTAACTCTATCTTAGAAAAAGCAAAAAAGTCTGGTTTTGTTCCTGAGGCAAAGCCAAGCAGTGAGTGGACTGCTTCAAGTCTAGAAAAAATATTGTGTCGTTTTTCTGAAGAAGTGGAAACATCTATCAAGGCTTGGGAGCCTCACCATGTTTCTCAATACTTGCTTACTCTTGCTCGAGAATACAACTCTTGGTATGCGTCTACAAAAATTCTTGATGAAAACAATTCAAACCTTGCGTGGAATTTATGGGTTGTGCAGTCTGTGATGCATGTTTTGAAAAATGGATTGTATTGTCTTGGAATTGAGACGGTGGAGAGGATGTAGTAATTATAAAATAAAAATAGCAGTGCCAAATGGCACTGCTATGTTGTTTTACATATTTTTTTCGAGCATGGCTCTGATTTTTCCTTCAAATCGCTTGAGCGTTTCGTCGGTAATTTTTTTAGAGAAAACAACTTTCCAGTTCCTTGCTTTCATTTTTTGCATACACACATTTATGTTTGTCACTAAGACAAACGGATCTTTTCCACGATTTTTATCAAAAAAAATCGCTTGCGTGTAGAATGTTCCGTTGTAAACAGCGAGGTAGGCTCTTTCTGTTGCTGGAACGTAGATCTGGTGAATCTCATTGCTACAACAAGGTTGCTTTGTTGTAGTTACAGCGTTGTGAGTAGGGGTGGGATTTTGGTTGATCATAAAGAACAATATTAAAGGTTCAAAAAATATCATACTACATATATCTTATTTTGTAAAATCATATAAAAAAACGACCCGCCAAAAGCGGGTCGCTGAATGCCTTAGGGTGGCTTACTTCATTTCTACCAAAGACTCCAAAAAAGGTTGCTGTGTATGCGGTTTTTGGTAATCGGCAAGGTCCACTGTTTCCGAAGTTTGTTTTTTTGGTTTCGGAGCAGTTTCCTGCATAAACAGTTCAACCATGTAGGGTTGTGGATCTACCTCTTGGTAGTTCGGCCATTTCTTGAGGCCGTCTTTGCGTTTTTCTTCGGCGTTTACAACAATTCTATAAACTTCTCGAGTTTTTGAGTTGAGAAACACTCCTTTTCCAAACGCTTTTCCATTCTTGCCTTTTTGAAAGACGAAGAAGTCCCCCTTTGGGGTTCTGGTGCACCTGATGTGCGGTTGAATTTGTTTTGCCATAATAAAAGAACAGTTTTAAAGTGAGATTACATAATAATACAATTTACAAAATAGTCAAGTTGTTTTGATTGTGTGTTTTATACTATATAATACTAAGTAAGCATTGACGGAGCCAATCACTCCTGAGCTTTGAGAAGAACCCTTCGGTTCACTTCGCTCTCTCAGGGCGAGCCCGATGGAAGTAGAACTCAACGGGTAAGCCCGTTATAGCTGTAACAAGGTATAAATCAAGGTGGTACCGCGGATTCGACAAACTCACCGTAAACGTGTGTTTGAAAACTCGCCCTTGGAAATAAGTTTTTTACTTATTCCTGAGGGCGAGTTTTTTTATTATCAATAATTATTGTCTAGTAACCATGAACGAAGAACAAAATAACATGAGAACTAACGATTCGAAGGAATCTACTTCGGGCGTTTCGAAAAAATCACACGTTGCGTTAGCAGAAGAAAAAGTTTTGGCATTTTGGAAAGAAAAAAATATTTTTCAAAAGAGCCTCAAGAAAAATGAAGGAAATAAAGAATTTGTTTTTTTTGACGGTCCACCTTATGCAACAGGGCTTCCTCACTATGGGCATCTTTTGCCAGGAACAATCAAAGACGTAATTCCTCGATACAAAACCATGCAAGGTTTGTATGTCCCTCGTCAGTGGGGTTGGGATTGTCACGGGCTACCTATCGAAAACCTTATTCAAAAAGAACTCAATCTTCCAACCAAGCAAGATGTTGTGGAGTATGGAATCGAAAAGTTCAACAAAGCTGCGCGTGACAGTGTTCTTCGGTATGAAAAAGATTGGAAGGAGTCCATTCCTCGAGTGGGGCGTTTTGTCGATATGGAAAATCCATACAAAACTATGGACTTGGAATATATGGAAAGCGTGTGGGCTGTCTTTAAAAATCTCCAAGAGAAAGGTTTGGTGTACAGGGGTTATAAATCAATGATGGTTTCTCCACCCCTTGAAACAGTGCTTTCAAATCAAGAGGTGAATATGGGAGGATACAAAGACATTACAGATATTTCTGTATATGCGAATTTCACTTTGACGAGCGGCTCATACAAAGGCGCGAATATGATTGCATGGACCACAACTCCGTGGACACTTCCCGGAAACGTGCTTTTGGCTGTGGGGGAAGAGATTGAATATTCAATAGTGTCTTGTAAAAATATTAAGTATGTCGTTGCGTCTTCTTTGTTGGAGGTTGTGTTTACCGATAAAGAGTGCCTTGTTGAAAAACAGATTTTTGGAAAAGACCTTATCGGTTTGACATACGAACCAGTATTTCCAATCTACAAAAACCATACAAATGCCTTTCGTGTAGTTCATGGAGACTTTGTGACAACTACTGACGGAACAGGAATCGTACATATTGCACCAGCTTTTGGTCAAGACGACTTGGAGATTGGGCAAAAAGAAAAGGTGGAGCCGATTCAGCATGTGAATATGAACGGACATTTTGTTCCAGAAGTAGAAAACTTTTTGGTTGAAGCTGGGTACGATGTAAAGGGTTGGGCTGTTCGAAACACGGAAAATCATCAGCATGTTGATATTGAAGTTGTTAAATATCTTGCGCGAAATGAAAAACTTTTTGCAAAGAAAAAATACACACATAGCTACCCCGTGTGTTGGCGAACAGACTGCCCCCTCATCAATTACGCGACAGAGTCGTGGTTTGTGAATGTTCAAAAGATAAAAAATAAACTTATTAAAAATAACCAAAAGACAAATTGGGTTCCTTCACATATTAAAGATGGTCGTTTTGGAAAGTGGCTCGAAGAGGTTCGTGACTGGTCTGTATCACGAGCGCGATTTTGGGGGACACCCCTTCCTGTGTGGCAGTCTTCTGACGGTGAAAATTTATTCATAGGTTCCGTAGAGGAGCTTCGAAAATATTCAAGTGACGCCATTACAAAAATTATTTTTGTTCGACATGGTCAGGCTGAGCATAATGTTTTAAACATGTCTTCTTCAGCTCTTGATAAACATCCTCTTACAGATCTTGGGGAAAAGCAGGCTGCTGCAGCTGCTCAAAAACTTTTGAAAGAAAATGTTGATGTTGTGTATACCTCGCCTGTATTAAGAGCTCGGCAAACAGCGGAGTTCTTTACAAAAAAAGCAAACATGGAAATGCGTATTGATGACAGACTTATTGAAATCACAAGTGGTGAATGGGAAGAGACAACTCAAAATGATCCTCGTGTAAAAGCAGAGCGTGATGCATATAAAAATCTTCCAATACAAGAGCGGTATGTGTTTAAGCGTGGTAAAACAGGAGAGAGTTGGGAAGATTTAGATATTCGAACAGAATCATTTATTGAAGATATTCTTGTAAAACATCCAGGGAAAACCATTGCGGTATTTTCACACCAAGGTACAGGATCTTCAATGTTAAAATATTTAAAACATTTATCAAACGAGGAGGCTGTTGATCAGGTGTTTCATAATCCAGCTATTACAGGAAATGCTGTGCCTGTGACAATCTATGTTGATACAAAAAGAGCTAGAGAGCTTGATATCCACCGTCCATATATTGATGATATTTCCATTGAAAAAAATGGTAAAAAATTTAATCGGGTAGAAGATGTGTTTGATGTGTGGTTTGACAGCGGGTCTATGCCGTATGCCTCACATCATTATCCGTTTGATGATTCACGGTTTCAGCCAAAGAAAACTTTTTTTGGAAAAACAAAACGTTTTCCAGCAGATTTTGTGGCGGAGGGTCAAGATCAGACTCGTGGGTGGTTTTATGTCATGATGGTTTTGGCAACCGCTCAATTTGACCAGAATGCATTTAAGAATGTTATTGTGAACGGCCTCGTCTTAGCGGAAGACGGAAAGAAAATGTCAAAACGTCTTAAGAATTATCCAGATATGAGTGACATAATAAATACAGAAGGCGCTGACGCACTTCGGTTGTTCCTTATGGCGAGTCCTGCTGTTCATGCGGAAGATTTGAATTTCACAAAAAAAACAGTAAATGAAATTCAAAGCAAGGTGATGGGTCGACTCAGAAACTCTGTAAACTTTTATGAGATGTATAGCAATAACGAAGAGGCGTCTGCGGACAGTATGAATGTCTTGGACCTGTGGATTATTTCTCGACTATATGAAACAAACACTACTATATCTGAGTCACTTGATGTCTATATGATAGATAAGGCTTCTCGTTCACTGTTTGACTTTGTTGATGATTTGTCGACATGGTACGTTCGTCGAAGTCGAGATCGGTTTAAAGGTGATGGGGAAGACAAGAAAAACGCTCTTTCAACAATGCGTTTTGTCTTGAAAGAATTCGCAAAGATTTCCGCACCCTTTGTGCCTTTTGTCGCTGAAGAAGTGTATCAAATAGTGAAAGAAGATTCAGATCCCGAATCTGTGCATTTATGTGATTGGGTAGAAGCTGGGTCTGTGAACAAGCATGTGTTGTCTTATATGCAAAAAACACAAGAGCTCTGTAGTGCTGCATTAGAAGCACGACAAAAATCTGGATTTAAGGTTCGGCAACCACTTGCGTCACTTACGGTTTCTGACTATGTTCCGCAAGAGTATCAAGAAATAATTTTGGAAGAGGTGAATGTTAAAAATATCGTATTTGGAGAAACATTCGCTCTCGATAATAATCTTACCGATGAATTAAAACTCGAAGGTTTGTATCGTGATGTTCTCCGTATTATCCAAGACCTTCGAAAGCGCAAAGATCTTAAACCAGAAGATTCTATTGAATTGGTAGTATCAAAAAACCTGACAAAGGTTATTGAAGTGTTTGGTACAGACTTGAAACAAAAGGCGGGAGTTTCTAATGTAGCATATTCCGATACGCACACAGAAGAAGAATTGCATAGTATAGAAAATCAAAAATTTGGTATTAGTATTAGTTTTATCTAACATATTTGTGCATACAATATATCAAACAAAAGCATGGATTATTGATTGTATTGATGTTGGTGAAGCCAATAAACTTTTTTGGTTGTTTACTGAAAAGTATGGCGTGCTCGTAGCATCTGCTCAAAGCGTAAGAACCACAAAATCAAAGCTCAATCCGATATTGCAGTTATATTCTTTTTGCTTGGTTGAAGTTGTTCGAGGAAAAGATGTTTGGCGCATTACTAATGCCGTTCAGATGGTTCATAAACCTTTTACGGAGTACCCTAAACACGCCCAACGAGTAATAGCGCGAATAGCACTGTTCCTGAAACGTTTATATATAGGTGAAGAGTCTGACAATGTGTTATTTGGTTATGTGTCGCAATCTCTAGATGCATTGCAAGATTTTTTTGATAAAGATTCAATTAACGCTGTGGAGCTTTCTGTAACAATAATAATACTCCATCGTCTAGGATACTGGGATGGTGAAAATACTATTGTGCACACATTTGAAAAACAGGGTTTTTCAAATTCACTTATTACGTATGTTTCAAAAATATCATCACAGCTGCATCTTGAAATAGGTGAAGCTATTCAAGGGAGTCATCTCTAATTTTTTGCTATACTAGATATATTATGGAAGACAACAATAAAAAGAAAAATCGACAATTATATAGAATAGAGAAAGCAGAGCAAGATTTGTTTAATGCCCACAAAGAAACAGATTTTGTTGATAGGCATAATGTTGATTTAACAAAGAAGCAAGTCAAAACAGCGTGGGAAACCAATACAGAAACTATGTCAGTGAAAAATAAAAAACCAAAACATTTATTACAATCAAAAAAGTTTCGAGGTGTTCTTTTTGTTGCTGCTTTGTTTTTTATCACTTCTCTTATATTTTCATTTACAACTTTTTTTCGAGGAACATCAACGGTATCTAATGCAAACATTGACATTTTAGTGCTTGGGAACGCTTTTGTTGATGGTGGTGAAGAGCTTCCTCTTCAAATACGTGTTGCTAATAGAAACCGAGTAAACTTAGATATTGCAGACTTGTTGATTGAGTATTCTCGTGGAACAGGAGGTACCTCAGACATTGTACGAGAAAGAATAAGCCTCGGAAAAGTTTCTTCCGGTTCTATTGTAGATGATATTGTTTCTATTATTGTCTTTGGTGAACAGGGAACAGTTCGTGATGTTTTATTTAGTTTGGAATATAGAGTTCCTGGCTCAAACGCTATTTTTGTCAAAGAATTGAATTATCCTGTGACCATTGCAAGCTCTCCTGTTGAGTTGTCTGTTCAGGCTCCTAATCAAATTATCTCAAACCAACCTTTTTCTATTGAGGTTTCTTTAAATCAAAACAGTACTGACTCATTACAAAATGCAATGGTAACGGCAAATTATCCAGCCGGCTTTATGTTTGAAAGTGCAAGTCCAGCGCCGAGTTATGGTAATGACGCGTGGCTTCTAGGTGACTTGGCTCCAGGTGCAGAAAGAACAATCACTATACAGGGAAGGGTTACGGCAAGTCCTGGTGAGCGTCGAGTCTTCACTTTTGCCACAGGGACTCAGTCTCGATCAAATGAGCGACGTTTAGGAGTTCAGTTTTCATCTGTGCCTCTTGATGTACAAATAGGCTCTTCGTTTGTAACCGCAGGGATACAATATGGGAATAATAGTTCTGGAGATTTTGTAATTCCTGATGGAACTTCATCAAATTTTACTGTCATGTGGGAAAACCAGATGCAGAATGCCTTAAACAATTTAGAGGTTGAGCTTGAGTTATCTGGCAATGGCTTTGATCCAAATCGTGTAACTGTCTCAAATGGTTTCTTTGATCCCTCAACCAACACCGTGAGATGGAATGGTACAAGTATGCAAGCGTTGCAAACAGTCGGAGCTCGACAAAGAGGCGAATTAAGTTTTTCTCTTGTTCCGCGATCAGGTGTTGCCAATCCTGTGATTGACTTTACATTAAACGCAAGTGCGTTGCCTGTAGGGCAGTCAAACCAAAGGATTGATATACAAGGGATATATTCTACAACAGCACGTGTGCAGTCTCAGGTGCAGTTAACCGCACTCCTCACTCATTTCTCAGGCGCCTTTAATAATTCAGGTAATATACCTCCTCTTGTCGGGCAAGAAACAACATACACGCTTTCTCTCAATGTTGTTGGTTCTTCTAATAACTTGCAAAACACGCGTGTTACCGCTAAACTTCCTTCGTATGTTGTTTGGAAAAATCAAGTAAGTCCAAATTCTGAGACGGTTACCTTCAACAGTGTTACTCGAGAAATAACATGGAATATCGGTAATTTAGTAGCTGGGAATTCTAATCAAAGAACAGCAAATGTTCAAATTGGATTTATTCCCACATCTGCACATCTAGGCGCCCACCAAACACTTGTTACTGATATTGAATTTATTGGAACTGATATGTTTACAGGGAGTGAAATAGTTCGAAGAATTAACCAAGTCACATCAAGTCTTAATAATGATTCAGGTTTTACCGGAAGTAGTAGTGGTTCGGTAGTAAGTCAATAAATATAAAAATTATGAAAGAGCAAGAATTAATGCAAAAAATTGTAAGTTTAGCAAAACGTCGAGGTTTTATTTTTCAAGGTTCCGAAATTTATGGTGGTTTGGCTGGTACTTATGACTATGGACCGCTTGGTGTCTCATTGAAAAAAAATATCAAAGACTCTTGGTGGAGAAAATTTGTTGAGAATAGAACTGATATGTATGGTCTTGACGCTTCTATTCTTATGAGTGGAATGGTTTGGCATGCGAGCGGGCATGCAGATGGTTTTGTGGATCCTTTGGTGGAAGATTTGGTTACGGGAAAACGATATCGAGCTGATCATCTTTTGGAAGACGCTGGTTTTGAAATTCTTGGAAAAACTATTTCGGAAATGAATCAGATTATTCAAGAGAACAACATCCTAAGTCCTGAAAAAAATCCTTTAGGTGAGGTTCGAACATTTAATATGATGCTTCAAACAAAAATGGGTGCCGTTGAGGATTCTGCTTCACATACTTTTTTGCGACCAGAAACAGCTCAGGGTATTTTTGTAAACTTTAAAAATGTCGTTGATTCTTTTTCACCGAAACTCCCATTTGGAATAGGGCAAATTGGAAAAGCATTTCGAAATGAAATTACTCCACGTGATTTTATATTTCGGTTGAGAGAGTTTGAGCAAATGGAGATAGAGTATTTCGTATATCCTGAATATTGGTCTCAAGAGTTTGAATATTGGAAAGATGAAATGCTTGAGTGGATGCAGGAAATTGGACTTGATATGAATCATGTACATGAGGTTGAGATTTCTGAAGAAGATAGGGCACACTATTCAAAACGTACCATTGACTTTGAGTTTGACTATCCTTTTGGTCGTAAAGAGTTGTATGGTCTTGCCTATCGTGGTGACTATGACCTTTCAAAACATATCGAAAAATCAAAACAACGATTGCAAATTTTACATCCTGAAACTAACGAATGGATAACACCTCACGTAATTGAACCAACCTTTGGTGTTGATAGAACAGTCCTAGCTCTTCTTCTATCTGTCTATCAGGAGGAAGAAATTGATGGGGAGTCTCGTGTCTATCTTTCATTTCCTTCTTCTATGGCTCCTGTAAAAATAGCGGTATCTCCGCTTCTGAGAAACAAACCTGATTTGGTTGAGAGGGCGCAAGAAGTTTTTGCAAAACTCAAACAAGAATTTGGGAATGTTATGTGGGATGATAATGGTAATATTGGAAAAAGATATCGAAGACAAGATGAGATCGGAACTCCATATTGTGTTGTTGTTGATTTTGATACGCTCGAAAATAATGAGGTTACTGTGAGAGATAGAAACACAACAAAGCAAGAACGTGTCTCCATTCAAAAACTCAATACTTATTTTGCTGAAAAATTTGAAACAAAATAACCTATGTGAATATCACAAAAGACCTCAAATGAGGTCTTTTGTGATATTATAAACATATGAAAAACGCTAATAATTCAATCACTATTAATATTTCAAATAAAAGTATTATAAGAGTACTTATTGCAATTGCTGTTGTTTTTGCGCTTCTTCAACTTACCGACCTGGTTCTTGTGGTGCTCACTTCGATTGTTATTGCGTCTTTTGTAAAAACCGTATCTGAAAAACTTAAAACATACCGTATTCCAAAAGCGCTCTCTGTATTGACGATGTATATTTTGGGATTTCTTTCACTTGCTGGTTTATTTTATTTTTTTATACCTGTACTGATTGTTGAGTTATCAAAACTTATTCCTGTAATTGTTGATTTAGTTCCAGATCTTATGAATTCTGAGGCTGTTGTTGGTGCTCAAAGTATCGCAACCTCCATCTCAGAAGGTGCTGTTGTTGGTGATATTTTAAACAGTTTGCAAAATACCCTGTCTTCTTTTTCAAGTGGTTTTTTTGGTTTTATATCTAGTCTTTTTGGAAACATAATCAACGTTGTTCTGATTGTGGTTATTTCTTTCTATCTTTCAATGGCTGATGATGGGGTTGAGTCTTTTTTGAGAATTGTTACACCTCGTAAACATGAAGCGTATGTTATTGACTTATGGCACCGTTCTCAGCGGAAGATAGCACATTGGTTTAGAGGACAAATGCTCCTTGCTCTTATAATATCCCTCATGACTTTTGTTGGCCTCGCTCTATTGGGGGTTGAGTATGCGCTTCTTTTGGCTGTTATCGCAGCTTTTGCAGAACTTATCCCTTTTGGGATAATTTTCGCAGCTATTCCTGCTGTTTCTTTGGCTTTTGCAACAGGGGGCTTGCCTTTGGCTATTTTAGTCGTTATTCTATATGTAGTTATTCAACAAATCGAAAACTATGTATTGCAACCTCTTATTGTGGGTAAGGTGACTGGTATTTCACCTATTGCTATTATTTTAGCGGTACTCATCAGTTTAAAACTTGCTGGTTTTTGGGGTCTTATTCTGGCGATTCCTGTGAGTGTAACACTGCTTGAGTATATAAAAGATCTGGAAAAAGAAAAAAATAACGGAACGACATAAAACTAGATATGGATAAAAAACCTTTTTACATAACAACAACACTTCCTTATATTAACGCTGAACCGCATATTGGTTTTGCTATGGAAATTATTCGAGCTGATGTTTTAGCTCGATATAAAAAATTACAAGGGTATGATGTTTTTTTTAATACAGGAACAGATGAGCACGGGAAAAAAATATGGGAGTCTGCACAAAAAGCTGGTATTGAAACAAAGATATTTGCCGATGGTCTTTCTGAAAAATTTAAACAACTACAGTCAAAGCTAGATCTTTATAACGATATTGCATTTATTCGGACCACAGATGAGTCACATATTAAATCGGCTCAAGATTTTTGGAAAGTTGTAGATGCAAATGGGTATATTTATAAAGATACCTATCAAGCAAAATACTGTGTTGGGTGTGAATTAGAAAAAACAGATAGTGAGCTCGTGGATGGAAAATGTCCAATACATCCTGATAGAGATATTGAATTAATTAATGAAGAGAATTATTTCTTTAAATTTTCAGAATTTACCCAACCCTTGCTTGATTATTATGAGTCAAATAAAGATTTTGTTCGCCCTGATTTTCGTTTTCATGAGATACAGTCATTTGTTTCAAAGGGTCTTCAAGATTTTCCCATTTCACGTCTTAAGGAAAAAATGCCGTGGGGGATAAGTGTTCCTGGTGACGACACACAGGTTATGTATGTGTGGTTTGATGCATTGGTAAATTATGTTTCAACACTTGGTTGGCCGAAAGGTGCAAGCTTTGAGAAGTTTTGGGAGCAAGGGCAAACAGTTCAGTTTGCTGGTAAAGACAATCTAAGACAACAAAGTGCGATGTGGCAAGCCATGCTTATGGCTGCGGGTATTTCTCCAACAGATACTATTGTTATTAATGGTTTTCTCAATGGTCCTGACGGCAGAAAAATGTCAAAAAGTTTGGGTAATGTTTTGTCGCCTGACGAAGTTTTGAAAGTGGTTCCAGTTGATGCACTTCGTTTTTTTCTTATTCATGACGTAAGCTCTTTTGAAGATTCTCCTATTTCTCTTGAACAAATAACCAACTCATACACCGCTCATTTGGTAAATGGCATTGGAAATCTGACAAATAGGATTGTTAAAATGGCATCGTCCTATGATGTTTCTGTTGTGTTGCCATCTCCTGAGGAGGTTTGGTCTGATACTGAATTTGTATCTCAAGAATATAGAGATGGTTTTGAGAGTTTTGTACCACAAAAGTCTTTACACTATTTGTTTAAAGAAATTCGTGAACTAGATTCTTTTATTACAAAAGAACAACCTTTTAAAAAAATAAAAACTGATGAAGCTGCTGCAAAAGAAGATGTTGCACGACTTATACTCAACCTTTGGTATATTGCTGTATTGCTTGAGCCGTTTATGCCAAGTACTTCTGAAAAAATTCAAGAAATTGTTCTTCGTCGAGAACTTCCAGAAGATCCTATTTTTCCAAGATTAGAGCAGGTAATATAATATATGTATTCCTTTTTTGATATTCATAGTCATTTTAACTTAGAATCCTTTGATGCAGATCTCGAGGCTTCTTGTAAATTGCTTAAAGAAAGAAATATTGGCACTATTTGTGTTGGTGTTGATGAAAAGAGTTCTCAACGGGCGTTGGATATTTCACAAAAATATGACAATGTGTTTGCTTGTATCGGAGTCCATCCACAAGAGGCGCACCAGAAGGAATATTTTGATACTCAATATTTTGACAAACTTGTAGAATCTTCTCAGGTGGTTGCTGTAGGTGAGTGCGGACTTGATTATTTTCGAATTGATCCAAATGATAGTGTGGGGAAAAATCATCAAAAAAAAATTTTTACAGAACAAATCATGTATGCTGCACAACATAAGCTACCTTTAATGTTGCATATTAGGCCGTCTTTTAATACTTACGATGCTTATTACGAGGTCTTGGAAATCTTGGAAGAGTCAAAAAAACAATTTCCAAACTTAAAAGGAAATGCACATTTCTTTGTCGGAACAAAAGAAATCGCACAAAGGTTTATTGGGCTTGGTTTTACAGTTTCTTTTACTGGTGTTATTACCATAACTGATGAGTATGATGAAGTGGTTCGTTCTACTCCTCTTGAATCTATGATGGCGGAAACAGATGCTCCTTTTGTCGCCCCAAAACCATATCGAGGGAAGCGATGCGAGCCTTGGATGGTGGAAGAGGTGTATATAAAGATTGCTCGCCTTAAGAATATTTCTGTAGAAGAACTTGTACGCATATTTGAAAAAAACCGTACACATATGTTTTTTGATCCAGAATCATAATATGATACACTTAATAATGAGTTAGTTTATGGTTAATAATCAGAGGGAGAGAGAGCTGTTACATGTTTGTTAACAGCGAGCCGGGTTTTATGCCCGGCTTTTTTACGGTAGAATTAAATAAATTATTTATTTGGTTGTTTAATTTTTAATATGTGTTTTCCCTTCAGAAAAAAAGCCCGAACGCGGGCTTTTTTTATTGCTTTTTTTATTTTTTTCTGATAGAGTTCTGCTTGTACTACTCATTTGGTGTCAAAGCACCCAAAAGTCCGTGAATGAGTATATAAAACACCATGCTTATGTGAAGGTGTTTTCTAAATAATTAACGGACAGACTTGCGTGTCTGTTTTTTATTTTTCGGACATTTTTATTTATTAATTATCTATATTAACTTATGATTTACGAACTTGGATACCATCTATTGCCAACAGTTGGTGATGATAATGTTGCGAATGAAGTTCTTGCAATTAAAGAGATCTTGTCTGAAATAAAGGCAGAAGTTGTATCAGATGAATACCCGGTACTCATTACTCTTGAGTATGACATGGTAAAACGTATTGATACAAAAAATACAAAATTCAATCAAGCGTATTTTGGATGGATTAAATTTGAAACCACTCCAGATATGATTGATGTTCTTAAAAAGAAACTTGAGATTAAAAAATCATTATTGCGATATCTTATTATCACAACAGTACGAGAAAATACCCTTATCTCAAAAAATCCTCTTGCGGGAAATATCATCAATCGCTCAGGAAAACATGTTGAGGTAAAAGAAGAGCTTGCTGGATCTTTTGATGAAGAAGCTGTTGATACTGAGATTGAAAAACTTGTAGAAGATGTTGAGACTTCTTCTGAAGAGCAGGGATCAGAGGACAAAGAGTAAGTAGTGCACCAAGCCCTAAGGGTCTTGTTGTGTCAAGTTATAGATATACGATACAATGATTATATTATTTGTGTAATATAAATCAGTCTATGTATTTAAATCGAGCAACAATTATTGGAAATCTTACCCGTGACCCTGAGTTAAAATCTCTTCCTTCTGGAGTAAAAGTTGTTAACTTTAGTGTTGCAACAAATCGTGTTTGGTATGATGAAAATCGTCAAAAACAAGAAGCAACAGACTATCACAATATGGTTGCCTTCGGAAAACCTGCTGAGACAATTGCTCAGTATATGAAAAAAGGCAATTCTATTTATGTTGAGGGTCGTTTGCAAACAAGAAGTTGGGAGCAAGACGGAAAGAAGAACTATCGAACAGAAATCATGGTTGAGAAGTTCCAGTTTGGTCCTAAAGGGTCTGGTGGGGCAGGTTCTCCTGTGTCGTCATCAAATAATGACTCAGACGAACAAACACAACCGCCAACCGACACTATCGACTATCCAGACGATGATATCAATCCAGAAGATATTCCTTTTTAGAAATTATTTATACTAACCTTATATTTATATGGATTATTTTACACAAAATAATGTTAAACATATTGACTACAAGGACATTGAAATTTTGCGAATGTTTGTAAGTCCGTCAGGTAAAATTATGCCTCGACGACGAACAAAACTTTCTGCAAAAAACCAACGAAACGTTGCGCAAGCTGTAAAGCGGGCACGATTCATGGGAATGCTTCCTTTTGTTCAAAAATAACATTCAAAAAGAAAAGACCCGCTTGTCAGATAAGCGGGTCTTTTCTTTTGGTTTAAAATACTATAAAGTTTAGTAATGTTAGAATATAATGAAATTAAACCAAAGGTAGTTATTGTTTTTGAGGGGGAGCCTTGGGAGGTTCTCGACTCACATGTTTTTAGAAAACAGCAACGAAAACCAGTAAACCAAACAACTCTACGAAACCTTATTACGGGAAGGACTTTAGAGCATTCTTTCCATCAGTCCGACAAGGTTCACGAAGCTGATGTGTCAAAAAAAGACGCAAAGTACTTGTACCAAAAAGGTTCGGAAATATGGTTTTGTTCACCAGATAACCCAAAGGATCGGTTCACCCTGCCTTTTGATGTGATTGGAAAGAAGATAAACTTTATGATACCAAACACGGTATACACTGCGCGTGTATTCAATGAAGATCATATATTCTCTCTTGATATGCCTATTAAAGATGTGTATGAAGTGAAAGAGGCTCCGCCTAACATAAAAGGAAATACTGCTTCAGGAAGTAGTAAACCAGTAATTCTCAAAACTGGCGCAACAGTACTTACTCCTTTTTTTATTGAGGCAGGGGATAAGATTGTGGTAAATATTGAAACAGGAGAGTACATAGAGCGATATAAAGACAAAGAATAATACAAGACACCGTGCAAGAGATTGCTCGGTGTCTTTTGTTTGACAAAGTAAGAAACTATCTTTATTGTTAAATAAAATAATTTAATATTTTGTTCTTATGGAAACAAAACACACACACAGTGAGACATACTCTCTTCATGAAACTGTTTCGGCTACGGCTTACGTTACTATTTTTTCAACAAAACGACCCGTTTTGTTTAGTTTGTTGCATGAAGATGAGTCCTATGGGCACCTTCAAATAACCTGTATAGCGGCTCACGGTGTAATTTCTTTTGAGAGGTTTCAAGCCTTCTTTGAAGCTGTTAAAGATCAGGTGTTGCAAATGTTTGATATTGATGTGGGTATGTGCTTGCCGTATCGAGATGAGATACATTCTCAAGATATGCTGAGCCATATCTATGTAAATATTGAAATTTTCAAATCATCCTCCAGTGTTGAGGTGAGTATCTCTCCGTCTCACGACAAAGCAGAGTCCTCTGTTGTGGAGGTTCTTCAGAAAAAAAGTTCTGCTTTTTTTCAAGGGGAGGGTTTTGATAGGTTACGCTTTAATTTAGATGACTCTTCTGATGCTCACTCATAACAGTACACTAAAAAATCGCGCCTTGTATGCGCGATTTTTCTATTACAATTTATGTTCTTCCTCGAGACCTTTTTTAATATGTTTTAGTATCTCGTTTCGAAGTGTTTTGTTTTCTTTTTCTTTCAAAAATTGTCTTGTGGCGTCGTACCCTCTTCCGAGTTTCACTTCTTCTGCGCTAGGTGGCGTGTAGCTATACATTGCACCTGCTTTTTTTATAAGTTTCATTCGTTCTCCAAGCGCAAGCATTTCTCCTTCAAGTGAGATACCTTCGCCGTAGATAATATCAAACTCTGTTTGTTTAAAAGGTGAGGCGACCTTGTTTTTTACTACCTTTACTCTTGTTCGAGACCCTACAACCTCATCTCCTTTTTTAATTTGTGCAATTCTTCTAATATCAAGGCGTACAGAAGAATAAAATTTGAGAGCGTTTCCACCGCTTGTTGTTTCAGGGGATCCAAACATAACACCAATTTTCATACGTATCTGGTTGATAAATATAATCATGGTTTTTGATTTTGATGTAAGAGCGGTAAGTTTTCGAAGCGCTTGGCTCATAAGCCGTGCTTGTTTTCCAACTTGGTGCGACCCCATGTCTCCCTCAATTTCATCTTTTGGTGTAAGTGCTGCTACAGAGTCAATGACAATAACATCAATCGTTCCACTTCGCACCAAACTTTCTGCGATTTCAAGTGCTTGTTCTCCTGTGTCTGGTTGAGAGATAAGAAGTTCGTCTGTTTGTACCCCGAGAGCCTTTGCATAAATAGGGTCCATTGCATGTTCTGCATCTATAAATGCACAGATACCACCTTCTTTTTGTGCTTCCGCAATAACATGAAGGGTGAGTGTTGTTTTACCAGAGCTTTCTGGTCCGTATATTTCAACAATTCTTCCACGAGGCAGTCCGCCAATACCAAGTGCAGAATCAAGTCCAAGTGACCCGGTTGAAATAGCACCAACATCAACTTTTGGCTGCTCTCCAAGTTTCATAATTGCTCCTTCTCCAAATTTTGTTTGAATAGATTGAAGTGTTTCTTCAAGGTTTGTTTTCTTTAGTTCCTTGTTGTCTGTCTTTTTTTCTGTCTTTTTAACAGATTTCTTTTTTGTTGCCATGACTATTGTTGTGTTAGATAAGTAATACTATTAATTATAAAGCTATTCTTCGGGGTTTTCACTCTCGACAGTGTCTATTTCTTCTTGTGTGTTTGTTTCTGTTTCCTCTTCTTTTTCATTAGTTGCATCATTTTCTGTCCCTATATTTTCCACAACAATACTTTCATCTTCAGGTTGTGTTTCATCTAATGTCATCTCACGTACTTCCTCGTCCTTGGTTTCGTCTGATACCCCTAAGATTTCAGGTGGTGGTTCGGTTTGTGTTTGGGTAACAAGGGTTCTTGTGAGAGCTCTGTGTTCTTGCACGGTTTGCCAATAGCTTTTAACACCATCTTGCACAGACATAATTTCAAAGGTGGCGGTCTTTTGTTTCCCAAACCTGTCTTCGGCGAATATTTCAATCACATTAAATCCAGGCACCAGTACAAGAGTTTCTTCAAACCGTAAGTCTCGGTTGAGAAATATTTCTTGTCCATTAATGCGAAGTTCTCGTGTACGAAGTGCCATACCTGAAATAGGGGTAATAAGACTATCAATACTTGCTCCAGAGACAAGGGAGTCTAATGTGACTTCAGGTCCTTTTCTTAAAGCGCTGAGTCTATTAAAAGCAAAAAAAACAACACCTAAGAAAAGGATACTAAGGATACCTCTCTCAAGTATTGTTTTAATTGGGGTTTTTCTTTCTAACATATATCTGTGTGTCTGGTGTTTTTATTTACATATCATCATCTTCTTCAATATTGTTGACACTTTGTTCAAGTACATCTCGAGGTTTTGAACCGTTTTGTGGACCCACCACACCTCGTTCTTCAAGCATGTCTACAATTCGTGCGGCTCGAGAATATCCTATTTTAAACTTACGTTGTAAAAATGAAGTGCTCGCTTTTTTTGACTGAATAACAAATTCTCGCGCCTCTTCATACAATTCATCGTCATCAGAAGATTCATCAAGAGACTGTCCAAATATTGTATTACTTGCCATACCTGCCATGCTTTGGTCGCCACTGAAATTTATTTCATCGGGAAGTTCGTCAGAATTATTTTTAATAAATTTCACCACTTCTTTTACTTCATTTTCGCTTACATATGGACACTGAAGTCTTTCAGGTGCTTTTTCTCCTGATGAAAATAGCATGTCTCCTGCACCAAGAAGTTTTTCTGCACCAGGTTCGTCAATAATAATTCGTGAGTTTACCTGACTTGAAACCTTCAGAGCAATTCGTGCTGGGATATTTGCTTTAATAAGTCCTGTAATTACGTTCGAGTCGGGTCGCTGTGTTGAGAGAATAAGATGAATTCCTACAGCTCGTGACATTTGTGCTAGTCTCACAATTCCAGATTCGAGTTCTCGTGGATATGTTGTCATAATATCTGCAAGCTCGTCGATGATCACTACAATATATGGCATTGTTTCCATATCTTGCACCTCTTCCGCTTCTTCTCCTAATTCTTTTACAAGACTTTTCCTTTTTTTGTGATATGAGCCAATATCTCGAACTGCTTGTTGTTGGAGTACATCATACCGCCGTTCCATTTCTTTTACCGCCCATTTCAAAGACAGGATTGCTTTTTTGGGTTCTGTAATCACAGGGGTCAGTAAGTGGGGGATAGAGTTGTATAGAGTCAGCTCAACTCGTTTGGGGTCAACCATGATAAATCGCAAGTCTTGCGGCCCGTTTCTGTACAGAAGTGACGTAACAAGTGCGTGAACCGTAACAGACTTACCAGATCCTGTAGTACCCGCGATAAGAAGGTGGGGCATTTTTGCCAAGTCAGCAAAATTTGCATTTCCTGAAATGTCCTTCCCGAGTGCTGTGGTAAGTGGTTTCCCACTGTTCTTATATGCTTTGTCTTTGAGGAGTGTACCAAGTCCGATAGTCGATTTCGCCTTGTTTGGTATTTCAATACCAACTAAAGATTTTCCAGGAATAGGAGCTTCGATACGTACTGAAGGCGCCGCTAACGCAAGGGCAATTTCGTTTTGAAGAGCGGTGATTCGAGACAATCGGACACCTTGAGCTGGCTTAAGAGTATAACGGGTAACGGTCGGTCCTACGGTGATTTCATCCATCTCGACAGGAATATTAAAGTTTTTGAGTGTCCGTTTGATAAGGACAGAGTTTGCCTTTGTGTCTCCTACGCTCACGCGTCCGTGATCTTTTTGCAAAAGACTCAATGGAGGGATGATGTATTCAGCAGAGGGAACAAACGCTCGTACCACAACCTCTTCTTCATCTTCTTCTATCTTTTCTTGATGAGGTTTTGGTTCTGGAATTTCGTCTATGTCTTCATACTCTTCTTCTTCATCTGGTGCCTCTTCATATTCCTCTTCATATTCATCATATTCTTCCTCAAAGTCATCTTCCTCTGTTGTGTCCTTTTGTTTTCGTTTAAACAAACGTCCAATAAAGGAAAGTGATGGTCTTCGGTCAAAGAGTATCAATAGAGCGATAATGATAAGAGCCCCCAAAAGGGTAATACTGAAATATTCTCCAAAAAGCTGAAATGTCGGCCATCCGAGGGCGTAACCAAGTATGCCTGCTGATTCTTGCCCTTGAATAATGTAAATAATCCCAAGACCAGAAAGTACAAACAAGGCAGAACTTATGCTGTGAGACACCGCAACCTTTGGTCTTTTTAATTTGAAAAATGATATTGCTAATAATAAAAGCACAAGCGGAAGAAGGAAGTATCCAACCCCTACAAGTGCGGTAAATATTTTATATACCTGTTCTCCTGCAACTGAAGCAAGGTCAAACATTGATGCTGTAAAGAAAAGTGCCAGAATAAAAAACACAATGGAAAGTATCGTGTGCTTTGTTTCTTGTTTGAGGTGCATTCCCAACAGTTTTTGTGTTGAATCTTCTTCGTGTGCAACCGGTGTTTTTTTTCGTCCCATGGCTATATTGTATCACAGGAATCAGTCTTTGTTTTCAATACTATTCACACAATACTTTTCAGAAATCTCAACCTTGATTTTATTCAAATTGACCGATACACTAAGGACATGAACACAGAAAAAAAGAGAGAAAATCAATCAGACATTTTCAAAGGCGTAGAAGAGAAAATGCAAAAAACAGTCACCGCTATATATCTCGTATCTGATCTTATTCCTGAAGATGACACGCTTCGAGAGAGTCTCCGACAAAGCACTGTAGAAACCTTGTCTGTTATCGGACAACTTGCGGTTGTGAGTCCAAGTCAGGCTCAAAAAACTATTACCGAAATCCAAAACAAACTAGACCAAACACTCAATCTTCTCCGTGTTTGTGTATCTGTGGGTTTTGTGTCTGATATGAACTTTTTTATTCTTTCAGAATCTCTTATACAAATACGAGACACCTTCAACAGTCATTTCAATACTTTGGCACAGCGTTCTCATACAAGCTCTGCCTTTCACAACAGAGCCATTCACGAATTTCAACTTCCTAAAGACCTTGTCGAGACTATGGATATTTCAGGAGACGCACCACGCACACAAACACAAAAAGACTCAACGCAAAACATGTCTTTTGCACCAAAGGGAAATAATCTGTCTGATATAAACAAAGTAAAACAAACAAACACTCAATCGGACAAAAAAGATACAAGTAATACACAAGCAAACACAAGTCTTCGGGGTAGGGAAAAGCAGGTTCTCGATTTTGTCCGAGAAAAAGGCGAGGTTTCTTTGGGTGATGTAGCGCTTTCGTTTCCAGAAGTTAGTGAAAAAACAGTCCAAAGAACACTGGTCAAGCTTGTTTCTCAAAACAAACTCAACAAAACAGGCGAAAAGCGCTGGAGTCGCTACTCGGTGGCATTTGACGCCATGTAAGGCTAAAACCATGTAAAAACACTTATTTGACATTGTTATATAAGTGTTTTTTTATTTTTTTTATGTAACAAGACCCTTCCTAGTCCGTCTTTAGTAGTGACGAAAAGATTGTTTGTACAAAACATTTTTCCGTCGTTTTTCACAGTAATATTGCTAGTTTTTTATAAAAACTTGTGATATTATATGAAGCGACGTGGTGTATTGTGTGTTTGTTTTTCAGACTTGCAAAATACCCGTCAAACAAGTGGAACGATCGTTGAAAACAACATAGCGATCAAACAAAAATATTTCGATATTTTTGTTATTTGTTCTTGTGTTTTTGGTCGATCGGTATCCGCCGTGTCGACAAGGTAGATACAACAAATTCATTTTGTTGTGTGTGTGGACAGGGATGTTTACGCACAAGACGATGAACAACTGTTCATCATGTAGGGAAGCCTACACAAAAAACCTTACCGTGTGCTTTGCACACAAACGGTTCGCATAACACGTACGACAAAGGTACCTGTTCCGGGTCGTGTGTATGACGTGTACATATATATGCACTTCATCACAAACAACTTATAAGCTTTTAGCTAATTTATAAAATTTTTAGTATGACAAATACAATCAAAAAAACTGCAGCAGGAGTAATCCTAGCCGCTGTTGCTATGTTTGGTGTTGCAACTACTACATCAGCACAGACTCCAACTATCGAGTCTTTGTTGCAAATGATTGCAGACCTTACAGCACAACTTAATCAACTTCAAGGTGGTTCTTCAAATACAACTGGAGGATCATGTGGAGTAACAACTTTCGGGTACACAGCACCAGGAATGACTCTACAACAAGGGTCAACAGGTCCTGCAGTATCTGCATTACAAATGGCACTTAACAACTACGCAGGTGCAAACCTCGTAACTGATGGAATATTTGGAGGAGGAACAGCACAAGCTGTTCGAAACTTCCAAACTTCACGAGGTTTGGCTGTTGACGCAGTATTCGGACCAGCATCTGCATCTGCACTTGTAGCTGAATCTGCAATGACAACTCCATGTCCAACTGACAACAATACAGGTGGAACAGGAACAACTGGAGGGTCTGTGACTCTTTCAGGAGATGAAGGATTGTTCGAAGTTATGGATATTTTCAGTGGAAACACAGAAATCAAACTTGGGCAAGCTGAGGTTGTGATGGAATTCGAAGTTGAAGCATTCGATTCAGATATTCAAATCGATCGTGTAGACTTTTTCTTTGATAAACGACCATGGTTGTACTTCAGTGAAGTAAATCTATGGATTGATGGATCTAAAGTTTCAACACTTTCAGGTTCTAATGCGTTCACACAATCAGGTTCTGAATGGCGAGCACGATTCAATAGTGTAGGTCATGTTATCAACCAAGACGACGTTTCTGAATTCGCTCTTCAACTAGTTGTTCCTTCTTCTTTGGCTGGAACACGAGCAGCTGATGATGTTACAGCTGAATTGCGTCCTGAAGCTCTACGAGGAATTGACGGAGCTGGGTTCACACTTACAGGACCAAACGCTCAAACTATTACATCAACAGTTGATTTTGATGACGTGTTTGGAGAAGGAGATATTTCAGTTTCTCTTTCAAACAACTCACCTCAAGCAGCTAACATCGTACTAAATGCAACTTCACAAACAAACGGAGTACAAGTGCTTGTGTTCGATGTAGAAGCTGTAGACAGTAATGTTGAGGTTACTGATGTATGGGTATCTCTAGATACAGATACATATGACCTAGAAGATGTTCTACGACGAGCATATTTGTTCCGAGGAAATAACCAAATTCGACAAACAGCAACTATTGATACAATTGATGCAGCAGAAGCTGCTGCTACACCATTTGCTTTGAATGACCTTGTTGTAAAATTTGCAAATGTTGATTTTGACATTTCAGAAGGTTCAACACAATCTTTCAATGTTAGATTGGACTTCTTCTCAGGAAACGCAATCGACAACGCTGGTTTTGATCTTACAACTCTATCTGTAGGTCAAGTACTTGTTGTTGCTGATAATGCTGACTTCGTAGATGTTTCTGATGATATTACTGTGAACGAAGATCACAATCTTCTAGTAGAAGGAATTATCGTTGAGCGAGTAGGAAACATTGCTGTAATGGCTAACGATGCTGATGTTACAGTTGCAAAATACACATTTGAACTAGATATTACAGCATACGAAAGTGACTTCTTCATTTCACGAGATGAACTTATAGCCTTCGGTGATGGTACAACTCTTGGTGAAGATGATGAGGTTGTAGCTTCTGCACATGATATTCTAAGTGTTGAGATTTCATCAAATGCAAGTCTAAACAACCTAAACAACACATGGAGAATCAACAAAGGAGAAACAAAACGATTCACAGTTGAAGTATACGTTGGAGACGCTGTTGCTTCAGGTACTTCACGAGTAACTCTAAATGCAATCAACTACGGACCAGCCGTAAATAATGCTACAGGGTTAACATTCACTATGGGTCTTCCTAATTTTGAATCACCAACAATGTTTATTAATAATTAATGAACCAGCTCTTTAATCAAAACTTTAATCTAGTATTAAACTTTGGTTAATAAAGCATTCAAAAACCACCCTTCGGGGTGGTTTTTGTTTTTGGGTTGAGAGAGGGGATTTATATTGACAAAAATACTAAAACATAGTAATATACAAATCAATCATAAACGCTCTTTAACATTTTCACACCATGAAAAACATTATTTCTCTCTTTGTTTCCTTGCTTGTTTCAGCGGGTCTTTCAGTCAATGCACAAGGATTGTGCGATATCGAACAGCTACAGGTTGGTTCCAATATGAACCTTATCTATCTCTTGAGTCCAGGAGACATGCAAGGGCAACGTTTTGTGCCTGAGTGCGACACCTATATTGCAGGTATCACATTGTCACTTCACCGAGTAGTGCAGGGTGACCCTGACCATGTCTTTC
>SKGB01000065.1 GCA_007117675.1 Candidatus Nomurabacteria bacterium
GTTCATTCAAGAATTTTTGCAATTCAATAACATCAGTAGATAAGATACCTATCCAAAGATTATTTGGAAATCGTAGATCTTGATCAGGTAATTCATTAAGTGTTGGAGATTGGTCTTGAGTTGATTCGTTATAAGTCACAGCACCATCAACAGAATCTGGCGAGTCTGAAACCAAAGCTAGAGTGTGATTTTGAGAAACCACAGAAGTAGAGACTCGAGAACTCGAACGAGAATTCATAACTGAAGGTGACTGCTCAGCAAACAAACCAAATACAGAGAACGAATTTGTCTGACAAGAAATTTCACCCTGTCCAGTTCTTGGATCATAACTATTTTTACAATTATTCAATATTTCCCAACGTTCAACACGTGGATCGTAATGATAAATAGAGAGCGTGTTTAAATTAATATTTTCAACATCTGACCTGTCATAAGAAATAGATACAGTTACGGGTTTATCAAAATCATTAACTCTTTCTGTTTCTGATCTGTATGCTGCAAAATTGTACACATGACCACCAAGCCATTGCTTCTTTTCGTCTGGAATACCAATTTGATTGATAACAGGATCTTTTTCAAGTTTTTTAACTTGGAAAACAATTTCATCCTCTAAAACCTCAGCTTTAACATTCGCAGGAACATCTAAACGTGTTCTTACATTCGTGTTAGTAAAATCAAGAGATCCGCCACGCGCAGTTTCAACAGAACTTCTTTTTATTTCTCGAACATCAGAATCAACTGAACAACCTCTCGTTGTAAAACTTTCCTCCCCCCCAATAACTTCACGGAGTTTTGAATCAAAAGACTTCACTCTGTAAGAATACGTGGTACATGGCAACAAATTAGTTACAGTAACCTCATGATTAACAACTCTTCTATCTGTATTGTATTCAGGAGTTGAAACCTTAGCTGTCAGCAGACCAAAATCAACTCGAGTTGAAGTTTGTCTATTAGTAGACCATCGAACAATAGCATAAGTATCAAAGGACTCAGCTGTTACACGACCGACAATACTCGGCTCAACATCAGCCATAGGAACTCCAGAAACTCGAGAAGCGTTAGAGCTTGAACCATTACGATTTAAAGCACTTACTTCAAAATTATATGTTGATGAATTTTTTAATCCTTCGATAATAACACTTTGATTGTTCCCTTCAACAGAAATTTGATTTGGACGACCACCATCTACAACATACGCAACAATATAGTTATCAATAACCATGCCACCTGTATCACGAGGAGCGTCCCAAGATAAAGAAATAGAACCGTCACCAGGTATTGCTTTAAGATTTTGAGGAGCTGAAGGTGTAGTGGTAAGAACGGAAGTATAAACCTGAGTTAAATCACTACGCAGATTGTTTTCACCTATAGATCTAATTTGTATAGAATACTCAGCTCCTTTGAGAATATCTGGTATTGTAAAATTTCTTAACACAGGGTCAACCTCTACGACTTTTTCTCTACCTCCATCCACACTATAAACTATCTCATAACCAATAAGAGAATCTACTTGATTATTTTCATCTGACCATTTAAAAATGAGATTATTTTTCTCGGAATCAGCCTCAAAAGAAATAACTTCAGGTGACATAAGCGGTGACTTACCCGCAATTGGAGTCACAAGCACTGCTGGAGACCAATCACTTAAAATATCATCTACAGAAATAGCCCGAACACGAACTTCATACTCCTGACCATTCACCAGTTCACTAATTGTATGTGTTAAAACATTTCCAAGCTTAATAGTACTAACCTTACCAGCAGCTCTCGACTGCTTGATTTCCAATTCATACGCTTCAACATCTCTTGAAACTGAACTATCCCAAGTGAGGGTTATTTGAGAATCCTCACCCGCCGCACTTAAATTTTCCGGATACGAAACCTCGCCAATCTTAGCCTGAGGAACAGCAAGGACAGGTTCAGAAAACGGGCCCACACCTATAGAATTTACAGCAGCGACACTGATAGTGTAACTAGTATCATTAACCAAAGAAAGTATCCTAAAAGAACTGTTCTGACTTCTTGTGTCAATGGTTTGAGTTCCAGATCTGTCTGAATAGCGAACACTATAACTTGAGATAACCTCACCGCCATTATTAGGAATATCCCAAGAAATATCCACAAATCCATCCCCGCCAGTTGCAACCAAACCAGCCACCTGAGATGGAGCGGAAGCAGAACCTTTACTGGGGCGGCCACTATCTCCCCCACCCTCAACACGAACAGCCTGCGCACCAAGAAACACATCATTTGATGAGCTTATAGTAAACACAAGAAGGGCTGTAAAACCAGTAACCACAGCAAGAGACAACAAAGCACTTCCCTTTTTTATATTTATTTTTTTACTACACATGATACATATTAGTTTGATTAAAATTAAAATAATTATTTACTTTATTTAGTTTATCACAATCAAATTAATTAAAATGTGCAAAAACTTGTCTTACGTGGAACGAAACCGTATAGTTACCACATGGAGCAAGAAAAAAAATATGTATTAGTAATTACAGGACCAACATCTGTTGGAAAATCAGATGTTGCAGTGCGCCTTGCAAAAGAATTTAATGGAGAAATTATTTCTGCTGATTCACGACAAGTCTACGCAGGGCTTGATATTGGAACAGGAAAAATAACAACAGAAGAAATGCAGGGTATCCCTCATTTTGGACTCGATTTAGTAGACCCGCAGACAGTATATTCAATGGCGGATTTTCAAACATACGCCTTTAAAAAAATACAAGAAATTCACTCACGAGGAAAAGTCCCTATTCTTTGTGGTGGGACGGGTTTTTTTATTCAGTCCATTGTCGACAATCTTTTACTCCCCGATGTAGAGCCGAACGAAACACTCCGAGAAGAACTCAAGATGAAAAGTGCTGATGAACTTTTCCAAATCCTTAAAGAAATAAACCCTAAAAAAGCATCAGAAATAGATTCCCAAAACCCGCATAGACTTATTCGAGCAATTGAGATAACAAAAGCTCTTGGAACTGTACCCGACAAAAAGAAACGAGACACTCCCTACCTATTTATACAAATAGGACTCAAACTCCCAAAAGAAGAGCTTCATACAAAAATAAAAACGCGACTTCTACACAGAATTAAAGAAGGCATGACAGAAGAAGTATCTAACCTTCATAAAGAGGGCCTTTCATGGAAACGTCTCGAAGAGCTTGGACTTGAATATAGATATACAGCACTTTATCTTCAAAACAAAATGTCAAAACAAGAAATGTTAAAGGCCATTGAAACTAAAAGTTTTCAATATGCGAAGAGACAGATAACATGGTTTAAAAAAGATGCAAGAATTATTTGGTTTAATCCAAGTGACTATGAAAAAATAGTATCTTTTATTAAAAAAGAAAAAAAGCGAGACTTATAGTCTTGCTTTTTATAAAAGACCTTAACTAAAATAGAAGGCTTGATGTGTAAAATTCACAAGTATGTCCGGTATGCTCTGGTAACAGAATTTCCCATTTTTTTTCTTGAAAGATCATCAATTCCTCTTGAGCACCTCTAGAATTTTTGTAACCTTCGAGCCAGATTCCCGATGTTCGATTAAGAGGACTTTGTGTGTCCTTAACAAAATCAAGCAAAGGATAGTAAATATCCTTCATAATCGAAGACATAACAACATTGGAAGACTCACCATTTACGATTCGTTTTTGTGCAATGTTGGAAATAATAGGTGTGTACAAGAATTGTGGAAAAACTTTTCTCCCGTGATTTTTACAATGAAAATAATATGCACAAAGAAAATGCATAAGATGTTGCTCGGTAGTGGTTTTACCAACTTGAGTTATGGGACCCAAAATAAAGTAAAAAGAATATCCCATAAAACTACGACTCATTACACTTTTCATGTGCTCTAATAGCTCTTGAAAATTTTCAAGCTTACAAGCTTGAAGTAAATCATTTTTAGTAAAACAAGCCTGTATGTCTAAACCCTCCTTCCAAAAATTTTTTACAAAATCTGGACAAATCACAGAGTAAGACAATTCAACTTCAGTAGCTTTCATGGATTTTAAGATTTAGGATGGAACAAAAGTTTTTTAAAAGATTATATAAAAGAAAAATAAAAAGCAAGTAGAATGTGGTCAAAATAATATTTTTACGCTATACTTTCGTCAGCGAGCTCTTTTATATCGTTTGATATTTTAATATTATCAAACTCATACTCAACGAAAATAATACTTGTTTATATATATTCGTATATGTCACAAATATTGTGATATATGGGCCTATAGTTACAATGGTATAATGTCGGTCTCCAAAACCGAAGTTCGAGGTTCGAATCCTCGTGGGCCCGCAAATCAAAAAACCACCTCATCACTCGCGAGCAATGAGGTGGTTTTTTGATTTTTCTTATTTTTTTGACTCAACAAATTCGACGTGTTTTCGAAGTGCCTTATCATACTTTTTAAGTTTCAATTTATCAGGATTTTTCTTCTTGTTTTTAAATGTTCGAAGAATTGTCTTTGATTCTGTACTTTTCAATTTTATTAATTTATCTTGTGACATATCTATGAATTATGCAATATAATATACTCAATAACTAATGTGTTGCTAGACTAACATAAAACAACTCAACAATCAATACCTTATTTTTTTCTTGTCTGCCGCTTCCATTCGTACATAACCAAAGCTGCGGACACAGAAGCGTTGAGTGACTCCACCCCTTCCTCCATAGGAATTCGAAGTAAATAGTCACATCGTCGTTTGGTGAGATCTCGCAACCCCCTACCTTCATTCCCCACTACAAAAGCCATGGGTCCTTTAAAATCTTGATCCCAGTACGAAACATCCCCTTCCCCCGCAAGTCCTGCAATCCAAAAACCTTTTTCCTTCAAACGTTCCAAGGTATTTGAAATGTTTGAAACCTGAATCACTGGTACCTGCATCAATGCCCCAGCAGAAGTTTTAAATACTGTTCCCGTAATACTCGCTTGGTTCATTTTGGCAACAATAATACCTGACACCCCTGAAGCGGCAGCGCTCCGAATAATAGCACCGTAGTTGTGAGGATCTTGAATTTCATCAAGCACAAGAAAGGCAGGGTTCGCATCCATATCAAGAGTCTCCAAAACTTCATACAAATCAAGCATAGGAAATTCTTTAATTTCTGCGACAAAACCCTGGTGAGAAACATCCCCCACAAGTTGCTGTATCTTTTTTTCAGGCACTTTCACAAAAGGAATTTTCCTCTTTTTCAAGAATGGCAATAGTGTAGCAAGCTCAATCTCACCCACCGTGTCTTTTGCATATACACGCACGACCAATTCAGGACGATTCATAAGAATCTCCTCAATAGGATTTTTCCCAAAAATAATAATAAATTGGTGTTTTGAACTTTTTGATTTCATGAGACTAGTGTATACCTTTTCAAGACTTTTGAAAAGCCCCGTCTTGTAAAGGCTTAGATAATATGATATTCTTTTTCTTGTTTACATAAAGTAAACACATTAAAATGAATATATGCGTCGGTGGCGGAGTGGTCAATCGCACTTGACTGTAAATCAAGCGACTTATGTCTACGCAGGTTCGAATCCTGCCCGGCGCACTAAACAAAAAATCCCTCTCACGAGGGATTTTTTGTTTTGCTTTTATGCGGTGATTTTTTGTGCTTTTTTACGTGCTTGTTTTGGTTTCTTTTTTATAACCAAACCATTCTCAGACACAGAAACATTTATAGTATCACCCTCCACAACATCTTGAGCAATCAACATGTTTGCAATGGGGTTTAATATTTCTGTTTGAATCAAACGATTCAAAGGTCTCGCACCATAGGTAGGGTCATAGCCCTTTTCTGCAAGATACTGCATGGCTTTTTTATTCAAAGAAAGCTTGATACCCTTGTCCTGCAAACGAGCTGAAACAAGAGAAATACGCAATGTCACAATACTTGCAAGTGCTTCTGGAGAAAGAACATCAAAGACAATAGTTTCATCAAGTCGATTGAGAAATTCTGGCTTAAAGAATTTTTTTAAACTCTCTAGCACCTTGTCTTTAGTCTTTGCATATTCGTCTTCGTTTGAAGCATTTGAAAACCCAATCGTTTCCATTTTTTGAATAAATTGAGATCCAATATTTGAAGTCAAAATAATAACAGTATTTTTGAAGTTTATTTTTCGCCCCTTTGCATCAGTCAGCTGTCCTTCATCCAAAACCTGCAACAAAACATTAAATACTTCTGGATGAGCTTTTTCAACTTCGTCAAAAAGAATAACTGAATATGGTCTGTGTCGCACCGCTTCAGTGAGTTGCCCAGCGTCTTCATGTCCAACATACCCAGGAGGAGAACCCACAAGTTTTGAAACGCTGTGACGTTCCATATATTCACTCATATCAACTCGAACCAAGGCTTTTTCATCATTGAACATAAATTCAGCAAGTGCTTTTGTAAGTTCTGTTTTTCCGACCCCTGTAGGACCCAAAAAGATAAACGAACCAATCGGTCTGCTAGGATCTGACACACCAGCACGACTTCGTCTTATTACACTTACAACCTTTTCAATCGCATTATCTTGCCCAACAATACGCTTTTGGAGTTCTTCTTCGATTCGTTGCAGTTTATCTCTCTCTTCTTCAAGCATTTTAGAAAGAGGAATACCTGTCCATCGCGCTACCACTTCGGCAATATCTTCAGAAGTAATCTCTTCTTTCAAAACACGTCTTTCCTGTTGGAGTTTTTTGAGTCTTCTTGTTCGAGAACTAAGTTCCTTTTCAAGCGTTGGAATAACACCATATCGAATCTCAGCAGCCTTTGCCAAATCGGCTTGTGTTTCTGCTGTCTCAGCCTCAAAACGTTTTTGCTCCAGCTGTTTTTTAATATCTTTTATATCGAGCAAGGTTTTCTTTTCATTTTTCCATTTCAATTCAAGCTCGTGAGTGCTCTCTTGTAAGTTTCCAATCTCTTGATTGATTTCCTTAATTCTTTCATTTGTTTTTTTCTTGTTTCCAGATTCACTTATTTCGAGTTCTTTTGCAAGCGCTTCTTTTTCAATCTCAAGCCTCATGATTCTACGATGAGACTCTTCGAGTTTTGGTGGCTTGTTTTCCAAAGCCATACGAAGAGAAGAAGAGGCCTCGTCTATAAGGTCAACAGCCTTATCTGGCAAAAATCGACTTGTAAGATACCGTCGGGACAAATCAACCGCAGATATAATAGAGTCATCTGTAATACGAACACCGTGATATAGTTCGTATTTTTCTTTCAAACCTCTCAAAATAGCAACCGCATCTTCCTTACTTGGCTCTTCAATATAGACAGGTTGAAAACGACGTGCGAGTGCAGCGTCTTTTTCCATATGCCTTTGATATTCTTTTAGTGTAGTTGCTCCAATAGCACGCAATTCACCCCGAGCAAGGGCTGGCTTTAAGAGGTTTGCAGCGTCTACCGTTCCCTCAGAGGCTCCTGCTCCCACAATCATGTGTATCTCGTCGATAAACAAAATAACCTTTCCGTCAGCCTTTTCTATTTCTTTCATGATGCCTCTCATTCGCTCTTCAAACTCTCCTCGATATTTTGTCCCAGCCAAAAGCGACCCAAGGTCAAGCGACACAATTTCTTTATCCTTAAGAGAATCAGAAACATCTCCTCGAGCAACACGTATAGCCAAACCTTCCACCACAGCAGTTTTTCCTACTCCAGGCTCCCCTATCAAAATAGGATTGTTTTTTGTTCGTCGTGACAAAATCTGCATGATACGCATGATTTCAATATCACGTCCGATTACAGGATCGAGTTTATCTTCTCGAGCGAGTTGTGTTAGGTTACGAGTATATTTAGGAAGTAGTCGGAATTGTTGTTTTACATTTCCAACACGACCCTTTTCTCGAATGTCAGTAAGGGCTTTTGTAACTTCCTTAGAAGAAATTTGAAACTTTTGAAAAATAGAAGATGTTTCAGCGTGGGTATTTTCAAGCAAAGCCAAAAACAAATGTTCTGTTGAAACAAAATCATCATTCATTTTTTTAGCAATCTTCATAGATGAGTCAATCACCTGAGCCAAGTCTGGAGTTAAAAACAACTGAAACGACGGAGAGACAGTTTGTTCTGAAATAGGCTCATCGATTAAGTCAACAACAGTGTCGGTAAGAAGGAAGGTGTCCACTTCCATTTTTTCTAAAATAGAAACTACAGTAGACTCATCTTGCAAAATCAGTGAGGTAAGTAAATGTAGAGAATTTACATGATTTTGCCCACGCTCAATAGCAAGCTCATGAGCTCGACGGATAGCATCTTTTGCCTTAGTTGTAAAATTGTTAAATGGTCCTTGTTGCATATTTTTACTTATTTTTTACGCTCGTAAAATTTATGTTAATAATACTCTATATTATTTTATTTTTCAAGTACTGATTGAAACTTTTGGTATTTGTCGACAACCTCACTGAAAGCCTTGGTAAAAGCCACAATATCCTTCTTTTTTGTATACCTACCAAAACTTATCCGAAGTGTTCCGTAGGCTTCTGGTAAATCATTCATTTCTGGCCTGAGCGCTTGCAAAACATAGGACTCATCGGGGTTGTCATACTTACATGCTGTTTTTGAAGATACACAGAAACCTTTATGATCTAGTTCGATTACCAGTAAGTCACTCTCTATATGCGGATAAGAAATATTCAGTATAGAAGGAACAGATAAAAATTCATCTTGAGAACCGTTTATTATCACCTCTGAATATCTCTCAACAAAAAATTCATATAAATATTTTTTATATTCACGTAAACGCTGAACTTCTGCATCTTTGTGACTAAGAGCATCTTCCAAGGCCTGAGAGAAACCAGCAATGAGAGGTAAAGCTTGTGTGCCTGGACGAATCGAAAACTCTTGACTGCCTCCAAACAAAATTGACTCGATAGGAACATGTTTTCGTGTAATCAAAAGCCCCACCCCTTTTGGTCCGCATATCTTGCCCGCATTACAACTGAGTAAATCAAAACCAAGAGCGTGAAGCGAGATGTCACAATATGCGATAGACTGACTCGCATCTGTATGCAAAAGAGGATACACAGAATTATGGTCACCTACTGTATTTTTTTTAAAATGACGAATAATTTTTGAAATCTCTTTGACCGGCTGAACAACTCCAATTTCATTATTTACGTGCATAACAGATACAAGTATTGTCTCTTTTGTAATTTCTTTTTTCAAAGCAGAAATATCAATAACTCCAGACCCAAGAACTGGTATCACTGAAACTCGTATCTTTTTTTGCTTTTCAAGATTTGTAACACATTCCAACACAGCCGGGTGCTCGATAGAACTTACTATCACATGTGGAGTCACTGTTTTGTTATTTTTTAAAAATGCATACACAACACCCTGAATAGCAAGGTTGTCACTTTCGGTTCCTCCTGAGGTAAACACAATCTCTTGTGCACGAACATCAAAGTGCGACGCTATTTTTTTTCTAAAACCTTCTATATAATTATGAGAATCAACAGAAGCTTGGTATAACCCATTAGGATTATGGAAATGTTTTGTCCAAAATTTATTCATAGCCAAAACAACTTCTTTGGAAACAGGAGTAGTAGAAGCATAATCAAGATACACAGAAGATTGTTTTCTAAAATTAATTTTCATGTACAATAATTATACATTTTTTAAAATATAAATCACCCATACACATATGTCGATTTACACCATCATAACCATACTACTTGTACTCACCACTCTTGGGCTTAGTTATCTCGTATACACCCTCAACAAAAGAGTCACTCTTTTGCTCCGTGGTAAAAATGCACAAACCCTCGAAGGAAGCATCCATGCAATTCTCGACGAACTAGAAAGAGTGCACCAAAATCTCAAACGATACGAAAAAACATTCGATGAACACAACTCTCGTATCAAAGACTCTATCAAATCTGTCCCGACACTTCGTTTCAATCCTTTTTATGATTCTGGAGGAAACCAAAGTTTTACAGCAGCTTTTATCACAGAAAAAGGAGATGGTGTTATTCTATCAAGCCTCTATTCCAGAGAAAAAACATCAGTATTTGCAAAACCAGTGTATGAATTCGAATCTGAATTTGAACTAACCCAAGAAGAAAAAACAGTGCTCCAACAAGCACACAAGCAAGCAAATAGTCAATAAATTCAAGATAATTAGGTTGCCTTTTCCTCTTTTTTGATATACACTTGCTTACATGTCAAACTCTACAGACAAGCGAGCGCCTATTGTTGCTATTATGGGTCACGTTGATCATGGAAAATCAACGCTTTTAGACTATATTAGAAAAACAAACGTTGTGGCAGGAGAAGCTGGAGGTATCACCCAGCATCTTTCAGCATACGAAGTTCAACACACCGACGACCAAAACAATGTACGAAGTATTACTTTTTTGGATACTCCAGGACACGAAGCTTTTACAAAAATGAGAATGCGGGGAGCAAAAGTTGCCGATATCGCCATACTTATAGTTTCTGCTGAAGATGGTGTAAAACAACAAACCATAGAAGCTTACACAACTATTCAAAATGAAAAGATGCCTTTTATTGTTGCTATCAACAAGATAGACGCTCCGAGTGCAAATATTGAAAAAACAAAAATCAGTTTGTCTGAACATGAAATATATGTTGAAGGATTTGGAGGAACAATACCCTGTGTTGAAATATCAGCAAAAGAAGGACTCAACATTGAGGAACTACTTACCACTATTTTACTCGTTGCAGATATAGAAGAATTTGTAGGAGACAAAACACATTCAGCGTCAGGTATTGTAATAGAATCACATACCGACCCTAAGTCAGGGATTTCAGCAACACTTATCATCAAAAACGGAACCCTCACAAAAGGCGAATTTGTTGTTGCGGGAAACGCTCTATGCCCGACAAGAATGCTTTCTGATTTCACTGGTAAGTCAATAGACTCTGCAAGTTTTTCTTCCCCTGTTCAACTCACAGGCTGGAATACTGTCCCCCCTGTTGGAGCTATTTTTGAAACATGTAAATCCAAAAAAGAAGCAGAAAAAGCACTCGAGCAACTCCAAACACAAGATTCAGAAACACTTCAAACACTTCAAGAAATAGTGACCCACACAACAAAAATAATTCCGCTTATTATAAAAACCGACGTAGCGGGAACCTTTGAAGCGCTTGATAAACAAATTTGCAAACTTCAGACACCTGAAATAGCTTTTAAAATAATCAAACAAGGAGTGGGAGATATTTCGGAAGCTGACATTTCTCTTGCGATTGCAGACAAAGAAACCATCATTGTTGGTTTTAATGTGGGCATGGATAAAAACGCAGTCGATCTAAACATGACCGTGAATGCAGACGTTCAAACATCTGATATTATTTACGAAATTATTGAGTGGCTTGAAAAAGAAAGAAATATTCGTAAACCAAAAGTTCTGTCTACAAATGTACACGGAAGCCTTAAGATACTTCGAATTTTTAGCTCAACCAAAAACAAATATGTTCTTGGAGGTGAAATTCAAGAGGGGCAAATCCAAGTAAACGATACTATTTCAATCAAACGAAGAGATGAAGAGATAGGAACAGGGCTTATCAAAAACATCCAACAAAACAAAGTTGAGACGAACATTGTCAAAGAAGGGCAATGTGGGCTCATGCTTGAAACAAAAACTGAAATTGCACAAGGAGATGTCTTAGAAGCTTTTACGATGATGGAACAATAATTATATGGCAAGCGAACGACAACAAAAAATGTCTGAGGTTATCAGACAATATGTAGCACAATTTATAGAGACTGAAAGCACAAGTCAGTCTCTTATCACTATCACGAGAGTTAATCTTTCTCCTGATTTTAAAAATGCCACTATATTTTTCACAACACTTCCAGAAAACCAAGAACACACCGCTTTAGCATTTTTGCAAAGAAAAAGAAAAGACATTCGAGAGTATCTCAAAAAACACCTCAAGACAAGAACCTTACCCTTTGTAGATGTTGAAATTGACGCAGGAGAACGAAACAGGCAAAGAATTGATGAACTATTGTTTAAAGACAAAAAAGGCTTATAATACAAATATTGCCTGGGTGGTGGAATTGGTAGACACGAGGGACTTAAAATCCCTTGCCGATATATTGGCGTGCGGGTTCGATTCCCGCCCCAGGCACCAAAACAAAAAACACGCTTCACAGCGTGTTTTTTGTTTTGGTGCGGATGAGAGGACTCGAACCTCCACAGATTGCTCTACTGGTTCCTAAGACCAGCGCGTCTACCAATTCCGCCACATCCGCATAAGAAAAAATATATCATGTTTCTTGTCCCCCCGCTAGGGCTCGAACCTAGGACCGTCTCCTTAAGAGGGAGCTGCTCTACCAACTGAGCTACGAGGGGCTTTTCTCAAGCCACCAAGCTATCATATACAATCAACAAACAAAGTACCTACAAAAGATATCATATTACATAAAAAAAGTCTATAAATATAGCGTATTGATGTTTTTCATGATACAATCCAATGGTATTTTTATACACCATATCTAGGTATTTTTTGGCGTAGTGGCGAAGTGGTAACGCTGCGGTCTGCAAAACCGTCATGCGCGGGTTCGATTCCCGCCTACGCCTCCCTTTCAATAATATAATTAAATTTTTATACTTAAATTAAAAAATGCAGCACATGCTGCATTTTTTAATTTTCGATTTGAATATCACCTATTTCAATATCTATCTCACCAATACTTTCATTCACCGTCACCCCATCCAATCCAAAGGTTGAGACGAGAATTCTCAAGATAAAAAATACTGATGTCATGATAAGGATTCCTATTCCTCCCCACATCATATGAGCTCTCCCCCTCGCCTTTTCTTCAACGTTTGACCGATTGAGGACATACTGAACAATTCCGTAAATAAAGTATACGACAGCAAGAGCAAAAAGGATTCGGATGAGAGGATTTATAATGTAGTAGTTGATACGCTGTAAAAAAGTATCTAATCCTGACGCTTGAGCAATTTGAATAAGTGAAATATTCATAGTACAAAGACTAGCAGTTTACGCCATAAACACAAGGAACACCAGATTCAAATTGATCAGGCGCTACAGTGTTATCTACGCCAAATTGATTCTGAACAATTCTAATAATACCCCAAAAACTTACTATAATGAACAGACCTATCAAACCGTTTGTCACACGAGATTTTGCCTCTTCTTTACCATCAGATCCTTTTGCAATTACGTATGTCACAACACCATAAATAAAATAAACAACAGCTAAAATCATTAATAAAGAAATAAAAATATTTAGCAAGTTCATAATATTATACATCAAACCTGCCACATCTTGCGCAAACACAAAAGAAAATGGAGCAAGTAACCCACCAACAAAACCTGATAATTGTATGATTTTTTTCATATATCTAAAAAAATTAAAATAAAAACTTATAAATTTGTATATGTACAGTATACCATGCAAAGTAAAGCATTATCTGCACTCGATTTGGACCTGTGGAAATCTTTCTTTTACTGAGTTTCGGGCAAAATAGGCAGCGCACTTCCTGTGATACCAAAGGTTCCTCGCAATATCTCTATAAGACCCCAAAAAGACACAATCACAAACAAACCTATCAAAGCCCACAAGATATAGTCTTTCGCCTTGTCTCTTTCTGCAATATTATTTGGGTTGATGTAATACTGAATAACTCCATACAAGAAAAAAGCTATCGCAAGCACTATCAAAAGAGGAAACACAGAACGTGTAAGTAAACATGTTGCAAGATCGATAATATCTTTTAAGTTGTTGATGTCGCCCGACAACAAACTCGTACAGTTTAAAGCATTACTTGATGTGTTCGACTGGTCGCTATTTTGCGCAAAAACCAACACGGGACCCGACGCAAAAAGAAAGGTAAGTAGGAAAAATCCCAAGAAAGTATATTTTATTTTTTTGTGATATTTTTGTAAATACATAATTAAGAATTAAATAAATAAACTACGCAACAATCGCACCTACTGTGTTTACCAAAATAGTAACAATAGTCCATGCACCAAGTAAAACCGCAGACCCAACCACTGTCCACAAGAGGGTCTTCTTTGCGGTGATAAGCTTGTTTGGGTTTCCTTGAGCTTCCACAAACAAGAAACCAGAATATATCAAAGCAAGTATCACCAGAGGTATTCCTGCACGGATAATGATACCCACTAGAGATTTAAGAAAGTCCATAACTCCTGTTCCTGGACCGAGAGGGTTTTGTATTTGAGATGTGATCACAGGAATATTTTGACTGTCATTTGAAGATGCCTCATCTGGGTTATTTTCTCCCGCCGCTTCATCTGGGTTATTTTCCCCTGCAGCCTCATCGGAAACCTCACCCCCTGTCTGCATGAGAGCAATGGAAGGATAACAAAAAAAACAAAAGATTAGTAACAAAAAAAATATGTGTATTTTAAAAAAAGAAGAAATTTTCATGTAGCGATAATTATAGATTATATTATACAAATAATAGCATAGAATATTCAAACGCTGTGACAGAAATCAATGCAGAATAAATCATCTGCATAATTCCCCACGAAGCAAGTAAAATAACACCACCTATGAGCGTGTACGTAAGCGCTGTATGAGCTTCTTGTATCTTATTTGGATTTCCTCGAGCAAAAAGATACAAAGCTCCAGAATATACAACCATAAGAACAAGGAGTGGTATTCCAATTTTCATTACAATCTCCATCACACTCCCAATAAAAGAAGATATTGAATTAACATTTGGGATAGGGTTAGGAATATCTATAGAGAGACTCTCTGTCTGCAAAAAAGAAGCAGTCGGATTACAAGAACCTTGAACTGTTATAGGGAAATTTTGTTGACTTAAAAACTGAGCATATTGAGAATCTCCTTGCCCTACCACGTTATACTCCATAAGAGAAAAAACATAATTTAAATTATTTGAATTACTAATATTTTGAAAAACGAAGATATCAGTAAATACAGAACCTTCCGTAGGTATTATAATGTCCTTATCTTCAGCAGACGAACCAGAGACAATACCACCACCTTCATTTGCAAGACTCACTGTAACTTTATAAATTTTATTTAAAAGTAAGGTATCTGGCTCAAAAGAAAAAGAAGCTTGAACGACAAGATGACAATTATTATTATAAGAAGCCGTATATGTAAAAGAGGGTACGTCAACATTTAATTGTTGCAATTGAGCTAAAGCAACATCAAAACAAGAGAAAAATAAGGTAAATATTATTACAAAAAATATTTTTTTCATATGGTTAATTTAAATTAATATTAAGTATTTGAACAACTATTGAGTCGTTATAACCTAATGCAACCAAAATAAGTTGGACGATTATCCAAGCAGAAAGCATAATGACAACACCCTTGACCACCTGAGACAACATTTCTTTTGCTTTTGTAAGTTCTGCTTGTTTTGCACTTGCCTTAGCAACAATAAGTCGAATACCTGCAAAAGCAAATAGTAGCGCTGCCAACGGGAGAGCTATTACAAAGGTAAGGAAACGTAATATTCGATTTACTGTAGAAAGAAGTGCATTAAAATCACAATCGTAAATTTCACCAAAACCGCACTGAACCAAACCCAATTGAGAAACTTCATTTGCAATCTGACCACCAGGACCTGTATTAAAACCAGAATCTACATTAATTGAAATATTTTCCGCTGTGTTGCCAATATTTCCACCAGATTGATTATTATCACCATCTTCTTCATTATTATCACCAGACAAACTCTGTGTTGTTATTGAAACATAAGGGAGATTTGAAGATGTGTTTAAAATAATAAAACCAGTACCACTGCCTGAATGCACACTCACAAAATAATTTGTATCTTCTTCAAGGCTAGAAATAGTTATAGGCATAAGAGGACTGGTAACAATTTTAGACTGAAAAGAAGTATTACTATAATCATCGTTTGTAAAAGAATTTTCATTAGTTGAATATGAGATAAAAATACTTTCCCCAACTTCAATATTTAATGTCGACAACATAAAAGAAATTGAATTATGAGTGGTTGATATATTTGAAATAGTGGCTGTGGGCAATAAAAACACAGGATTCTCATTTGAATTAAAAAAATTATTTTGCTGAAATGCAAAATTTAAGCCAAACATCGTACAACCGGAAGTGCTTGGCAATAAATTAGGAAATAGATTTGTAGTTGAACAATTTTGAGGTATAGCACCCCCCAACATTATTAAACAAACCTCAAAAAATTTATCAGGATCCTCTGGATCTAAATTAATAGCATGATATTCCTCTGTCTCTGTATCATATTCTAAAAAATCAATCTCATACAATGTACCAAGTTCTAAATTAGATCCAAAAACAATATTAATATTAGAATTCTCTGGAGAAATAGGAATTAAAGAACTGCCATTTTGTTGAGTGAAAAACCACTCCCCATTTGACGCCTCCCTATAACGCATACTAATATTTGTAGATTGTTCAACTTCAAAATTTATTAATCCACAAAATTGTGGGGGGGTACTTATATTGGGTGATATATATGGTGTCACAAAAGATTCTGTTGAATTTATTCCTGTCACATACAAAGAGTCTGGATTTACGATAATCTCTTGAGCAGATATTTTTGACATAACAAAAAAGAACAGTACAACAGACATCGCAAGTGCTATTATTTTTTTATATTGATATATATGTTTATACATAGTAAGTATATGTTTTAAGATTCATTAAGGATCTGATTAAGAGCCCCTACAGCATTTTGTGTCTGAAGAACTCCTGATGATATGTCGGAAATAACCTTTTTAAACTTTTCATTTGTTGTATTTGGGTGTGGAACCAACCATGCCCGAGAAACAATCGCAGCATCAAAAAAAACTTTTTGTATAAAAGAAGGAGAATTAAAAGCAAGAGTCTGTCGTCTCACAGGCTGAAGATTGAGAGAAGACAACACACTAGCTGAATATGGACCATTTGCCAAAAGCCCCGCAACATTTAAGGCGATTCCAGAATTATTTGAAACACGAGGAACAGCAAAGGCATAGTAGTTGCCGTAGGTCACAGCACGTGAGAGTTCTTGGGTTTGAGGTATGGGAGCAACAGAAAAATTAAGGTTGGGGTTTTTTCTTTGTATCTCTATCAACTCAGAGGCGAACCCGAAATAAAAAGCAGAATCACCACGAGCAAAAACATCTCGAGATTCATTCATGGCAGAATTCCACGCATATACAGAAGTTGAAGGATTTGAAAACTGCATAAAATAAGAAAGAGCGGTTTCTGTTGGGTTTGAGGTAAATGAAGACCCTGCATTTAACACATAGCGAGGTTCGCCCGTCTCTGTATTAAACTCAGATATAGGATTTCCAAGTTGCATAATAAGTGTTGAGATAATAGGCATGAAATGGTTGATATTTGTAGCAGAACCCATAGCAACACCACTTCTTAAGATCCCAAGATTGTCAGTGTTTCTCACTGAAAGCCTCTCAACCATATTCAAAAAGTCTCCATTCCAAAATTGAGGAGGGTTGATAAAACCATCAGACTCTAAAATGTCTCGGTTGTAATACATAATAAGTGGATCAACACCAATAGGCACACCGACTGTTCCTGCAGGAGTTCTAAATATTGAAGTTCCTTGTGAATAGGTTTCTTCAAAGACAGACGAAGGCAGAGCCTCGTTTCCAATAAGTAAAACCTTGTCTTTGTATCGGTTTATATATGTGTGCGGTAACACAAACAAATCAGGAGCCCTTCCCACAGCAAAAGCCTCGAGTAAATCCTGCTCATATGATGCGGGATTTTTTGCAACATAAGACAAACTAATATTTTGATTCTCTTGATTGAAATTATTTACCACCTCCAAAAAAGCAGACCTTGGGAAAGGACCCCACACCACAACAGAACCCGTTCCTTGAACTTGCTGATTTGATGAACTACGGCTCGGTGGATTTATCACCCCACCAACAATCATAAGCCCGAGTCCGAGCCCAGCCGAAAGAATAATGAGAAGGATGGTTTGAAATGTCTTTGATTTCTTATCCATATTTTTTATTCGACAACTGAATTACTAAAAATAAAACCATAATGGTGAAGACCTGCATCAAAAACCTTTTCGACAGTAAATCCATTATCTTCAAATAACTTTCTAGCGATGGTGTCACTTACAACATGCAAAGAATCGGGACCCATTCCAGCAAAAGACTCAGACCAGTCGATAAGCATTATCTTTCCATTCTTTTTCAAAATTCTTTTCATTTCATGAACAAAAGAACTCTTACTTTCTGTTTGAAACAAAACATTTGAAGCGATAACCGCATCAACAGAATCTGCACGAAGCCGTGTTCCTCCAACAGTCTCTGCGTCACCCCACAAAACATGGATATTTTTTATATGTTGAGACTCTGCTTCTTTTGCTATTTTATCGAGTAGATTTTTTTGCACATCAACAGCGTATACAGAACCGTCATTTCCTACAACTCGAGACGCTTCAAAAGTATAGTGCCCACTTCCACACCCAATATCTGCAACAGACATTCCGTGTGTTAATTGAAGGTGAACAATATTAGTAGATGGTTGAGAAAAAGACATATATATATTGTAGCAAAATAAAAACACACTAGTTGTGAATATAGTGTGTTTTTATTTTTAGGTATTTATATAAGAGTAGCTGATGCAAGTTTGTCACCTGCTCGCAATTTCATAATACGAACTCCTTGCGTATCTCTCCCGAGTGTTGGTATAGAGTCAAGCTCGATTTTAATCACCTGACCTTTCTTTGAAATGACTATCAATTCCAAACTCTCACTTGTCACTAACCGAGCCACGATGAGTTCCCCTGTTTTATCTGTGAGCTTCACAGCACGAACTCCAGAACCTCCACGAGCTTGAACTTTGAAATCATTTACAGAACTTTGCTTACCATATCCGTTTGAAGTTATTACAAGCATTCGAGTGTCTTTTGCTTCGTCTTTTTTGACAATTCCAACCCCCACAACCTCATCGCCTTTTTTAAGTTTGATGGCGCGAACTCCAGCTGCAGAACGTCCCATTTCTCGAACATCATCATTTTTAAATCGAATACCCTGCCCTAAACGTGTTGCAACCATTACCTCACTTTCAGAATCAAGAAAGCGAGCAGAATAAAGTTCGTCACCAGCTGAAAGCTTGATTGCAATAAGACCGCTTCGTCTTACGTCACTAAAGCTACTTGATGCAACCTTCTTTGTAACACCCTGTTTTGTTACAAACAAAAGATAGGGATTTTGTTCGATGTTTTTCTTGTCCATTGCAACAATAGAAGTAACCAGCTCTCCATCCTCTAATTGCAAGAAGTTCATAATGGACTTCCCTTTTGTTGCGCGTTTACCTTCAGGAATTTCATACATTTTCAACTGATAGGCTTTACCTTTGTTTGAGAAAAACAATAGATCAGAATGGGTACTTGCATTAAGAAGATTAATAACAACATCCTCTTCTTTGGTTGAAATATCAACAACACCGACACCGCCCCGTTTTTGTGTTTTGTATTCAGCTGGATCAGTTCTTTTTACATATCCACCTTGTGTAAACACAAGCACGGTTTCTTTTTCGGGTATCAAATCTTCCTGAGAAATATTTTTAACTCCTCCTGCGACAATTTTTGTTCGACGTGGATCGTTGTATTTTTCTTTTATTTCCAACAATTCATCAGAAATGAGTTTTAGAATTTTCTTTTTACTTCCAAGTAGAACCTTAAGAGATGCGATAAGTTTTTGTTTTTCTTTCAACTCATCTTCAATAGCCTTTCGTTCTAGACCCGCAAGTTTTTGAAGTCTCATTTCAAGAATTGCCTGTGCCTGAATATCAGAAAACTTAAACTTCTTAATCAAATTAACCTTTGCTTCTTCTTTATCTTTAGATTTTCGAATAAGCGCAATAATTTCATCGATGTGATCCAAGGCTCTTTTAAGACCAAGTAAAATATGTTCACGTGCCTCTGCTTTGTCGAGGTCAAACTGAGTTCGACGAACAACAACGTCTTCACGATGTTTAATAAACTCAACCAAAAAGTCTTTCAAAGAAAGAGTCTGCGGAACACCATCAACAAGTGCCACGAGGTTGAAATTAAAGTTTTGCTCAAGCTGTGTATTTTTGTAAATATAATTAAGAACTTTTTGTGGGAAAGCACCAGATTTTAATTCCACAACAACACGAATATCATCTGTTGATTCGTCTCGCAAGTCTTTTATCCCTTGAAGTTTTTTATCTCGTACCAAATCAGCAATACTTGTAACCAAGTTTGCCTTGTTTACACGATATGGCACAGAACTGATTATTATCTGAAATTGACCAGCCTTTGTTTCAACAATCTCGGCTTCTCCACGAGTAACAACCCCACCTCGTCCGGTCGCATAGGCCTGTAGGATGTCTTTTTTGTTATACACCAAACCTCCTGTTGGAAAATCAGGAGCTTTCACAAACTCAACCAAGTCTTCTGTGGTTGCGTCAGGATTATCAATAAGGTGTGTAGTAGCATCAACAACCTCACCAAGGTTATGAGGAGGAATGTTGGTTGCCATACCAACCGCAATACCAAGTGTTCCGTTTAACAAAAGCGACGGAACAGCAGAAGGAAGTACGATAGGCTCTTTTTGGCTACCGTCATAGTTTGGTCTGAAATCAACGGTATTTTTTTCAATATCTTTCAAAAGCTCACCCGCAAGTTTACTCATTTTTGCTTCGGTATAACGCATAGCAGCTGCAGAGTCTCCGTCGATTGAACCGAAGTTTCCTTGCCCGATTACCAAAGGGTATCGAAATGAAAATGTTTGTGCAGTACCAACCATGGCGTCGTATACTGCAGAGTCTCCGTGTGGATGGTACTTACCAATCACCTCTCCGACAATACGAGCAGATTTTACAAATTTTGCAGAAGAATTCACTCCCATTTTATGCATCGCAAATAAAATACGACGATGCACCGGCTTGAGACCATCTCGAATATCAGGAAGCGCTCGCTGGGTGATTACCGACATGGCGTATGCCAAATACGATTCTCGCATTTCTTGGACAATAGATGCGGGAAGGATTTTTTCACTCGGCACAAGATTTGTATGTTCTTCTTTCTTTTTAGGCATATGGTTTTAATCGATACAAAGATAAATATTATATTCTTATATTATACTACAAATACTGTAAATTAAGGCTTGGTTTTTTTAATTTTTATTGTATATTTGAGTCTCCAAAAACCTCATCAAGTGGCTCAGTGAAGGATTTTGTGCCTGATTTCACCCCAGAAAAGAGGTCTCGGACAAAGACCTTGAAAGAAGGACCTGAGGAACCTGTAGTATTTTTCTTGTAGGGTGACTCATAAAACAAGACACCAACAAAAATAACAACGAGCACTAAAAACAAACTCAAAAAAAGCGCGATCATGTTTTTTTGTTTTTTTGTCTTAGATTTCAAATTCACACGCAAGAGTTTTAAAAATTAAAAAATAAAAACCTCGCCTTTCATATCAGAAAAATCTTTTTTCTTGAGAGTTATCTTATCTACCGGTTTGGGATTTTCACCAGATTCTTTCAAAAAATATTTTAAATTTGCTTCATCGTAGTCCATGGGAATCACCGCATGAGCCTCAAGAGATGTTGCGAGTTTGTGGGCTTGCGCAGGGCTTATCGTATTGTTTCCTTGAATAGGAACAAACAACACATCAGGTTCTTGTATTTGCTCTTTTATCTTTGATTCAAGCACGTCGGAAATAGATCCACAAAAAACAATAACCATTCCCTCAAAACGAATTTTGTAGACAGTGTTGTAATATTCCTTTCCATCAATGAGTGACTTGGTTTCAAACCCTGTCACAAAAATATCATTAATTTCGTATTCTCCTGGACTATCCACAATAAAAGGTTCGTTATCACCATAGGTTGCATTTTCCACCCCATTAAAATCAGGATGGTTTGTGGTTACAAGCACAATATTTGAACCGAACTTCACTTTGTTGAATTCTTTTGAGTCACGACTGATAGGATTGATAGCAATAACGGTATCGCCTTGCTGTATTTTGAAAAATTGTTTTCCGTGGTTTGTTATTATCATACAGGCAAATTGTAGCACAATTTGCCGAGAATTAAGAATAAAGAAAAAAGCCTTCAAAAAGACTTTTAAAAACTTAAACTTTATAAAAACCTCCATCTTTGACAAAATTAAAACCCCATCTCCGCTTTCGCAAAAGATGAGGTTAATTTACTGTGTCCGTGATCATTCAAGCCGGCTCGAGTTCGTAAAAGCAGTACACTCCGATGTCCTCACAACCATCATGTTTAACAAACCAGACGTGTCCGCCGTGACCAGGGACATGATTCATTACCGTGCCCCCAACACCAGACTCACGCACATTGAGATATTTCTCTTTGACAAGTATGCCTTTTGTTTTTCCGAGTTTGATTGTCTTGACCCGCAGGTCTGACTTAATACTATTACAATCCATAAAAGACCTCCTTTCTTTGATTCTTCACTGTTATACCACTATATGAATAGTATATCAATAAACTAGACCACAGACTCTATTACACCCATTCGACTCGCCTCACTCGCTCAGGATCATCGAGCTCTTGGTTTTCCTAGACCAAGAACTCGATGACATCCCCATCCTTCACAATATACTCCTTCCCTTCCACTCGAAGCTGGCCTGTTTCGCGAGCTTTTGCAAACGAACCAAGTTCGAGAAGCGTATCCCAAGGAATCACTTGTGCACGAATAAACTTTTGCTCAAAGTCAGTGTGAATTGCACGCCCAGCACGCGGCGCACTTGAACCCACGGGAACTGTCCAACCCCGTGTTTCTTCTGGCCCTGTGGTGAAGTATGTCATGAGCCCCAAAACCTTGTACGCTTCTTGAATAAGTTTGTCGATTCCGTCATCTTCGTGATCCACCCCAAAATCTTTTTTGATTTCTTCCTTTTCTGCTTTTTCCAAATCTTTCAATTCCTCTTCTGTCTTTGCGTCAATCACCACATACCCCGCCCCCATACTTTCAATATGTTCTAAAACTTTTTTAAAATCCTCCGGATGACTTTCATCCATGTTCGAAACTCCCGAACGGCGGTTAAGTCCGTAGATAAACTTTTTTCGTGTTAGCAAATGAAAATGTTTTGCGTACTCTTCCTCTTCTTTTGAAAGTTCTACTGTGTTTGCCATTTTCTCTTCTTGGAGAGCTGTTATGATTTTTCGCAAAACCGCTTGTTCTTGCACTGCGTCTTTGTCACCTCGTTTTACATCACGAGAAATACGCTCAGACTGCTTTTCAGCGCTCGCCAAATCCGCCAGAATAAGTTCCATATTGATAACCTTGATATCTCGAAGAGGGTCAACGGTTCCGTAGACATGAGTAATATCTTCTCCGCCCCCTGTAATAGGAAAAATTCGTACCATTTGGAGAATGGCGTCCACTTCTCGAACATGTGAAAGAAATTGGTTTCCCAACCCTTCACCCTTGCTTGCACCTTCTACAAGTCCTGCAATATCGACAAACTCAATAGCAGCAGGAATAACCTTTTGAGATTTTGAAAACTCAGCAAGTTTTGAGAGGCGCTCATCTGGCACCGCCACAACACCAACAGAAGGATCAATCGTTGCAAATGGGTAGTTTGCAGCCAAAACACTCTTTTTGGTAAGAGCGTTGAATAACGTTGATTTACCTACATTGGGTAGGCCTACGATTCCGATAGATAACATGGAAAAAGAATATCATAGATAGACTGGTTAGTAAAATATTTATATATTTTCTTTACTACCTTCAATTTGAATCCTTAATGTATACCCATTCCCCCACTTCAAAAGTCCAAGATAAGATTCAATCGTCTCTTCTTTTTGAATTTCTCGCACTCTTTGCATCATTCTCCTTTTCGTACTTGTTCGTAATACTCTATGATGTGGAAAATGAACCCACCCAAGAAAATCAATCCCGCTTCCGAGAGTTTTGACAAAAACTTTATTCCGGTGAAGTCTAAGTTTTAGAGTATTCCAAAGAAAGTACTCGATATATCGAGTACTTTCTTGAAGATATTTTTTATCGGTCAAGAATATAACAAAATCATCCACATACCGAATATAATATTTCACTTTCAAATTATGTTTTACATACTGGTCAAATTCATTCATATAGATATTTACCAAAAGCTGTGAAGTCAGATTTCCAAGAGGAAGACCTTGTGGGAAAGAATTTATGATTGTATCTAAAAGAGAAATAATATCTCTGTCTTCTATGTATTTTCCTAAGATACTCTTTAAAATCTGATGATCAATACTCGCAAAAAACTTTCGTATATCACACTTCAACACAAAACATTGTTTAGTGTTATTTCTGGAAACCTTTCTTGCAAAGTGCTCAAACCGAAGTATTGCCTTATGTGTCCCTTTGTTTTTCCGACATGAATAAGAGTCTTGAATGAACTTTGTATCAAAATATGGATAGAGAGCTTGATAGACAAGATGATGAACAACCCTGTCTCGGACGCTTGCTTTGTGAATATCACGGGGTTTTGGGTCGTTAACTTTGAAAGCTTTATATCCTCCGTGTTTATAGGTTTTGTTTTGTAAATCATGATGGAGAGATAAAATATTTTGCATTAAATTCCTCTCAAATTCTTGAACGTCTTTTTTACCTTTCTTGTTTTTCAAAAACCCTTTCCACGCATTTAAAATATTTTCAAGTGATATAATCTCATTATA
>SKGB01000058.1 GCA_007117675.1 Candidatus Nomurabacteria bacterium
AATATCGACAAACTCAATAGCAGCAGGAATAACCTTTTGAGATTTTGAAAACTCAGCAAGTTTTGAGAGGCGCTCATCTGGCACCGCCACAACACCAACAGAAGGATCAATAGTTGCAAAAGGGTAATTCGCAGCTAAAACACTCTTTTTGGTAAGAGCATTAAATAAAGTTGATTTACCTACATTAGGCAGCCCTACGATTCCGATAGATAACATAAATTATTTCCCCATCATTATTTTTTGCAATTCACCTTGGTGTTTTCGCATCACTTCCATCATTGCAACTTGTTGTGACTTACCTTGTTTTTCCAACTGCTTTGCTTCTTTTGCAATCTTTTCAAAAAACTCTGGGTTTTTAAGTACAGCAGCGGCTATCATGTCTTGCTGTTCTTTAGGTAACCCTGTCTTTTTCAACTGACTTGCAAGCATCTTTTTTACAAAAAAATCTTTAATTCCCATCGTTTTAAATAAGGAGTGAAGCGACTATATTTAAACAACCCGGCTCTACGTTTTCTGAAAGAAAACGAGGGCTTAAGTAGTCCCACTACTCCAAAAATTATTTATTAAGTTCTTTGATAGTAGCAAGAAAGAGCAAAATAGACAATCACTTTTTTATTGTACTTTTCAATCATGGAAAAAGTACAGAGAATCTTTTATACTCTATAAGTATGAAAAGTCTCCAAGAACTTCATGAAAAAAACCACCCTCTTTGCACTTGCGCTTTAAAAGAAACCGCAACACAGCCGGTATTTGGAGCAGGAAATGAAAATGCAAATATTGTATTTATAGGAGAAGCCCCTGGAGAAAAAGAAGATATATCAGGAAAACCTTTTTGTGGGAAATCTGGCACAATACTAAACGACGCACTAGAGAAGGTAAAACTTTCTCGTGACACTGTCTATATTACAAATACTGTCAAATACCGACCACCCGCAAACAGAGATCCTAAACCAGAGGAAAAGGAAAGCTGCCTTGAATGGCTTTTTGACGAGCTGTTCTTTATTAAGCCAACATACATAGTTACACTTGGAAAACACGCTCTTACCACATTTATTCAAACGAAAGGTCTTTTATTAGAGGATATTGCAGGAAAACCCCGCACTATAAAACTGACACACCCAAAAAGCAAAAAAAATCTCTCCGCCACCCTTATCCCCACCTTTCACCCCGCAGCAACCATATATAATAAAAGATACCGAGAAATCTTTTACACAACCATACAAAACATACAAAATGACTAATATTGTCAATATATTTTATATATGGCATACTACGATTCTAAACGTGTGTTCCATGTAACACACAGCCACCTAATACGTCTTTACTTATGGATACGAGCATGAATAACAAAAAAATACATACAGCATATCTTGACTGTTACGACACGTACGCGGATTCAATTTATCGTTTTCTTGCATTCCAAACAAACAGTAAATCAAGCGCTGAAGATCTCACCCAAGACACCTTTATTAAGCTTTGGGATTATCTGCAAAAAGACGAAAAAAAAGTCGAAAACATGAAAGCTTTTGTTTTCCGTATAGCAAGAAATACCCTCATCGACTTCAGAAGAAAGAAAAAAGCAACATCCTTAGACAACATCACAGACACAGGGATTGATTTTGAATCCAAAGAAGATATTCTGAACGAGACAATACTTCAAGATGATTTCGAATACATAATTTCAAAACTAGAAATTTTATCAGAAAAAGAAAAACAATTGATACTTCTCCGCCACGTCGAAAATATGTCAGTTCAAGAAATTGCAACAATATATAAAAAAAGACCAAACACCCTTTCTGTCACAATTCATAGAGCACTCGAAAAAATAAAGAAACATTTATAAATACCATGCACGAAGAAATTCCTAAAAATTTCATAGAGAAAGCAAAAAAAATCTCTCTTTCTTCAGAAAAAAAAGAGGTTATTCGTCATGCTATCGTAAAACACTCACAAGAAACATACATCAACACACCCTATTTCACACCAAGTCCATTTTTATCATCTTTTGCAAAAGGCTTTAGTTTCGCAGTTATCGTTCTTGTTGTTGGTGGCTCAACCATTACATATGCCTCAAACAATACCCTGCCCGGAGACTTACTATATACCGTTAAGGTAAATTTTGCCGAACCACTTGAACGGTCTCTTAAATTTTCCCAAGAAGCAAAAATGGAAACAAAAACAAAACATATTGAACGCAGACTCACTGAAGCCCAGTTACTTATCAAAAAAGATATTCATACCACGGATCAACATGAGGAGCTCCGTCAAAGAATTGAACGTCAAATCAAAGAAATAAACTCAAACATCGACACCCTAGAAACCAATGGACAAGCAAATGCAATATTGGAAGTAACCTCTCGACTAGACTCAGTATTGAAAGCACACAAAAACATACTCAACCAAAATCTCAATGAAACAAAAACTGCCTTGAAAACAATAGAAGGTACCGATACTGAAATAATAAAAATAGAAATCGAAGAAGAAGTGTCTACAAAACTGCAAACAAGACCCCAAGACAGCTTGCTTACAACACTTACCAATGTTATTAGTCAGATAGAGGAAAGAGAGACCGCTCTTATTAAACACCTTCAAAATACTGCACAAGAAGAGAAGACAAATTCTGTCACTCAGCAAAGAATGCAACGAGCTCAAGCTAAAATCAGCGAACTCAAAAAAGAAATAGAAACAGAGAGAATAACATTAGAGAGATCAAATACCTCTAATCAAGTTGAGATAAACACCTTCTTACAAGAATCTTCTGAAGAAATTCAAAAAAATCTACGAAATAATATTAATGAACTCATCCTTGTTGAGGCTGAAATAGTACTCCACAACGCACAAGAACTATTTGCAAACAATCAACACAAGGAAGCTCTCGCAAGAGCACAAGAAGCAATCAAACTTACAGAAAGTATCAGTACCAACAAAAAAATAGAAGAACTCATCCTGCTACTTCAAGAAAATAATATTTCTCTACCCGAAGAAATTACAGAAATAAAAGATGAGCAAAAAGATATAGATTTTGAGTCACAAGCAATTGAGGCGATAAAAAATTTAGAAGAAAAACTACAAGAAAATACAAACTAAGTAAAAACCGTTCCTGATATAGGAATGGTTTTTATTCTTCAATAATTTCATACCCTTCAATAATAGGGCTTTTTTGTTGACTAGAAAAAAGATACCAAAGTAAAAAGATGATAAACACCAAGGTAAAAATAAATATTAAAGTGTATTGACTTTCAAACAAGGTAGATGATTCAACAATATCATCTTCAATATCTGACACAAAAATTTCAACATCATTAAACGACGATACTCTTTCTACCCAACCGTCTTGAGCATCACTTAGACCAAGCACGCTGCTTTTGGTAAGTAAAAAGTCACTTGTTAAACCCCCTGTTGGACTAAAAAGTTGTATGTAATCACCACGAACCTTTATGGCCTCTTGAGAAAAAGCAGCTATCTTGCCTGGATTAATGATAGATCGTCGCGGTATGACAAACTGTGATTTTGCGTCACGAATAATCCAGTTATGTAAATCTATTACATGGGGTGAATTATTTTTTAACAAAATAACACCCTTAGAACTATCAACAAATTCTATACTCACAGGGTTTTCTATTATAGTAATAATTTTCCTTGCCTCAATTTCAGGCTCAATTTCTTCAACTGAATAATTAAAAAGTTCTTTATTAAAAGAAAGACTCACCACATACTCACCAGGATATGTATATGTGTATGTAAATACATCTGGTTTGTTTTTATATATAAGATCTCCATTTCCCATGTTCCATTGGAAAATACCCCGAAGAATTGGAGAACCATCTCTGTCTCTTACATGACTAGTAAAAGATAAAGGAACCCCGACATATCCATGTTGCTCAGAAGTGATAGTAACTTTCCTGTCTTTATAGGTAATTTTTTTCTCCTCTTTTTTATACCCTTCCGAAGACTCGTCATCCTCCCCTTCTTCTGCTTCTTCATCATTTTCTTCCTCTTGATCCTCAGGCGGAGCTTCGGACGCTTGATTTGGGGCACGAGGCGTAGGAACACCAGAACCCCATGAATTGCCAAATCGAGACAGTGTTTGAGTTAAATCTTCCGGCGCAGTCCACCCTGAAGAAAAAGGCGCAGTATCAACAATAACACCTTGCGAATCTTTTAAATGTAAGGTCTCACCAGTATTTTGCAAAGCGCCTGTATATATAACATCAGCAGTAACTTCTGGAACACTTGTATCATCAGTTCGCTCCAAAAGAAAATATCCCTGAGAACCAATGGTTCCATTCCCTATCGTAATATTTGGTGTTCCGTCCACCGCTTCGATTTTCCATCCACTTAGGTCAATATCTTCGGAAGAACTATTATACAATTCTATCCACTCATTGTTTGCATCACCCAAGTAACCCATCCACGCAATCTCATTCAACACAACAGAAGCTGATACCTGCCCAGCTATAGTAAAAAAATAAACAAACACCAGAAATAAAATTTTCTTGCTCATTGTAGTTTTAACTCAAAATACTTCGCAACACATCTTCTGGAATTTCTTTTACTGCATCGTTTTGTTTTTGAGGTTCATGAAATGTAGTAAAAGAGTTTTGGTAAACGTATCTTTCCTCTGAATGTTTTTGCAAAACCCTCTCAGCCATATCAAGAAGTTCCATTGTCCCAACATGCACATCTTTTTTTTCAGCCTGAGCCGATTTTTGCTTACTTGGTTTTTTTAAAACAAAAGTGTCATTCTTTTTTTCTGATACATTTTTGGTGGAGATAGAAGAACCCAATGCCTTAGACAGAGCCTCTTTTAACGTATTTTTATTTTCAAGCGTTGGCTCTTTTTTACTGATAGACGGTTGTTTTTTCTTTGAATCAAAACCAACAAGCTCAGCAACAGGGCCTGTGATGGTTTGGATATTTTTAGGATTAAACTTTTTATCTGCCCGAGTCTTTATGTCTTTTTTTGGTTTTTGGGTACTGTTATTGGTGTCTGTGTTTTTTGAGTCCTTTTGGGAAGTATCTCCTTTTTCATGTTCTGAAAAAGTTTTTTTAATACTGTCTGGGATAATAATTTTTGTTTTGTTATTTTTTTCGAGATTTTTATCTTGTGAATCATTTGATTTTCTTTGAGATATTTTTTCTGCAAACTTTTGGTCTTTTTTAAAATCTCTGTTTGTTTTAAATTCTTGAGAATGCCAATCTTGAATAGACTTATCAATCACCTCACGAGGTACCGCAAACTGACCCCTAGAAGAGTCAATGATATCTGAGACAAAAGAACGTTCAGGTTTAGGAAGAGGCGGGATACCCGTAGCAGAAAAAGGCTTGGATCCAACCTCGTCGATCATAAGCGAAAGATAAAATTGAAAACGCCCAAGATTTACAATGTCTTCTTGCACAAAGGTGGGAGAAAATATCTTTTCCAAAACCTCAGCGTCCATAGGACCAACTCTGTATGAAATTGTGGTACCAACGTTACCAAATACAGCATCAGCAACCGACTCTTCCATCTGAGCAATGTATTGGTGTGCAACCGTCAACGAGAGTTTATACTTTCGAGCTTCGGCTAAAATGTCCGCGAAAGAATCATTGGCAAAGTTTTGAAACTCATCCACAAAAAGATAGAAATCAGGTAGTTTTACCAGATCAGATTTGTGAACATCAGCTCTACTCATCGCCCCAAGATAAATAGCAGTGATAATCATACCACCTAAGAGTGCAGCATTCTGCTCACCTATTTGCCCCTTGGATAAGTTAATTAAAAAAATCTTTTTATTATCCATCATGTCTCGTACATTAAAGGAAGATTTTTTTTGACCAATTATATTTCTTATAATCGGGTTTGAGGTAAACTGACCAATTTTATTCTGGATTGCAGGAACTGATTCTGCCTGCATACGTTCTGTATAATTTGCAAATTCATCAACCCAAAAAGATCGAACGCTCGGATCTTTTACATTACGAACAACCTCATCACGAAATCCTTTATCAGAAAGCATTCTATTAACAGACAAGAGTGTTGTTCCCGGATATTCAAGCAAAGCCAAAATAGTATTATTTAAAATATACTCCATTCGAGCAGACCATGCGTCAACCCAAATTTTTTTAAAAGTAGACATGAGCCCTGAGGCAACCAAATGACGTTTTGAGGGGTCAACATCTTCCATCACATTAAAAGCAATGGGATATTCAGAATCAAATGGCGCAAAATAAACCACATCTTGTATCCGATGTTCAGGAACATACTCAAGCAAAGTTTCAATAGCAGATCCATGAGGATCTATAAAACAAACACCTTCACCATTTTGAATATCTTGCGCAGCAATATTTTCAAGAAGAGTAGACTTACCCATACCGGTTTTTCCAATAACATACATATGACGCGCCCTATCTTTATTTTTTATACCAAAACGCTTTTGTTCATTACGAAAATCTGTAAAACCAAAATATGTAACTTTATTAGGATCAGACATATATTAAAAATTAGGAAGTCAAATAAATAAACTTATACAGATTTTTTTACCACCCTACGTGTTGTGGTTTTTTTTCTTGTTGCTGTTTTTTTACGAGTATTTTTTTTCTTAGAGACTAAGATATTATCACGATAGACTTGAATACTAAAATAACTCGATAGAATAAATATAACAAAAAGAATTAAGCTAACCCAAAATAAAAACAATGTTACCGGCTCAATAGCACCAACAAAAAACATCCCTGTAGCTAAAACAAAAGAAGAAATGAAACCAATCACAGAAATACAAATATTTAAAATGAAAGTAAACTTGTTTTGAGTGTAGATAACCGAACCAGCAAGCAAAATAATCCAAAGCACAAGAGTAGCAGAAATACCACCCTTAACCACAATTTCATTCAGAGGTAGCAACACTAAAGAGGCAGCAAGAACTGAGACAGATACAACAAGTAATGCTAAAATGAACAAGAAGCGAATATTTTTTTGATAGATATCAGTAAGAGACATAATAGAAGGTGCATAATTTATTATAATAATATACTTCATATAGTATATCACTAAAAAAAAATTTTAAAAAACTAAACCTGTGAGTATTTACAAAATTAGTTAAATATAGTATTA
>SKGB01000026.1 GCA_007117675.1 Candidatus Nomurabacteria bacterium
ACAATATTGATCAGCTTATGATGGTGTCTTTGCAAGAGGGTGAAGGTAATTCAATTCAAAATGGTCAAACCGCTGTTGTGCACTATGTGGGTACGCTTACTGATGGTGTAGTGTTTGATTCAAGTTTAACAAGAGAAGAACCTTTTGAGTTCCAGCTTGGTGCCGGATCTGTTATTGAAGGTTGGGAGGTTGGAGTTCGCGACATGAGAGTTGGGGAAGTTCGACGACTTATCGTTCCTCCAACCATGGGATATGGTGCTAACCAAGTTGGTCCGATTCCACCAAACTCAGTTCTTATATTTGATATTGAGTTGTTAGAAATTAAGTAGTTTATAGAATTATAATTATTGTATTATGACCACATTTCATATTAGAAAATCTTTTAAAGAGTCTTGGAATCTTCTTTTTTCTAAAGCTCTATTCCAAAAAATAGCATTTGTATTTATAGCAATAACAATTCCTGTTCTCTTGCTTGCTTCACTTATGGAGCGCGCTATATTTGCTTCTTTGCAAGGTGGAGGCGCAATTATTCCCATTGTACTTCTTCTGGTGTCTTTTGTTGTGCTTCTGTATACTTCTGCGGTATCTATTAACACATCGGTTTCAGTTGTGTCTACACAAAAAATATCTCTTTCAAAAATACTTAAATCTTCTCTTAATATTAAAGTAATGGCAAATCTTCTTGGGTTTTTCCTAACAACGCTCGCACTTTTGATTGGTGTGTTGTTGTTGTTTGGTTTAGCAGGAAGAGTTTTACCAATTGTTGGTGTAATAGGATTCGTTCTTGCTTTGTTTGTCGGTTTTTATATTATCCTTCGTTTGTTCTTCGGAAGCTATCTTATCGTTGACAAAAAAGAAAATTTTTTCCGAGCTATTAAAAATAGTTTTAAACAAACACAAAAAATACAAGGTAGGTTGGCTGGAATGCTTATTATTGTTGGATTAATTGCTTTTGCGTCTGGTTTGTTTCTAGAGCTTTTGTATGTTGTTTCTCCAGTAATTCAAGCCGTGTTTTCTTACCTTATCTTTACCATAACTTTGTCACCTTTTATTTCTTTTGTTTTAGCAACTCCGTACGTAAAAACTAGAAATAAATAGTTACTATTATCTTACATGAATACAGAAACAAATAAAAAACTTCAGCAATTTTTGTCCGTAGCAACAGCCTTTCTTGTGCTCCTTGCTGTGGTTATGGCTATTGTTGTGTATAGTTCAGTTCGAAGAGATTCTCGTGGGGTGTATGAAAACACCATCGAAGCTCGTGGAACAGCCTTTGTCTACGCGGTGCCAGACATTGGACGCATCACCTTCGGCCACTCTGTTGAGTCTACTGAGGTTGCGGTAGCTCAAGCTGAGTTGGATGCGGTTATTTCAAATATTTTATCTGGGTTAACTGATCTTTCTGTGAATTCAGAAGATGTTCGACAGCAGTCATACAACGTATATCCTCGATATGAATTTAGAAATAATTGTGTTGGTGAACGTTGTGTGGATAGAAATAGAGAGCTTGTGGGGTATGAGGTGAGTCAAAACTTTGAAATCATGGTTCGAGACCTTTCTCGAGCAGGTGAAGTACTTGCCTTTGTTGGTTCACAAGGCGCAACAATGATACAAGGTCCTTTCTTTGAAATAGAAGACATTTCAAACTTTGAAAAACAGGCTCGTGAACAAGCTATCGTAAATGCTCAAGAAGATGCTAAACAACTTGCAGGAAATCTGGGTGTTCGTCTTGGAAAAATGATTCATTTTTATGAAAATCAAGATGGAGACTTTCCTGTGATGTATGGTGCACGAGACATGGTTGAGGTATCTATGGTGAAAGAAGAATTTGACACTGTCTCTGTTGCTGAAGGACAGCAAAAGGTAGAGGTTTCGGTTTCTCTTTTGTATTCTGTACGTTAATATCACAATTAAAAAACCCGCATCATGTGGGTTTTTTAATTGTGATATACTTGCAGCATGCAATTTAAGAAAACAAAGCTATATCAGTAACGTGGTTTGGTGGTAGTGGTTCTGGTAATTGTACTGTTGTTTATTGTGTTTTCATTTATTAAACCTCAAGACATAGTGCAATCACTTGGTGTGAGAAATAGTTATTTAGTCTTATTTCTCATTGGTTTGATTGGTGGTGCCTCTAGTCTGACATCTTCTTCGTATTATGCCGCCATTGTAACATTTGCGGTGAGCGGATTAAATCCAGTAATTATTGCCTTTGTTGCAGGAACAGCTTTGTTCATTGGTGATTCTGTTTTTTATAGAATTGGCATGTGGGGTCGTGATCATATTTCTGGTAGAGCTTTGCGTTTTGCTCAGAAATTAACTCGTTACGTAGAGGGTAAGTCGCGTCGGTTTGTGCAAGTCTTTATCTATTTATACACCGGTTTTTCTCCGTTTCCCGCTGATATTCTTATGATCAGTCTTTCTTTTGTTCGGTTTCCATATCTTTCTTTCATGATTCCAGGCTTTATGGGAAGTGTGACTTTTGCATTCCTGCTTGCTTTTCTTGCTGCGGCAGGCGGTGTCTAACTATTTCTTGACAGGTAACCTTGAATAAAGTATTATAGATAGGCCCTGAGGGGTGTTTTTTAATAGCGTTGTATGTTGCAATATATACACTCTATAATATAAAGTAAGTCTGACGCCTCTCAATCAGACTAAGCTCACACATTATTATGAATATTTCTAATTTTATAAAAGAAATACGTGCAGAATCAAAACACATTACGTGGCCTTCACAAAAAACAACAACAATGTTTACACTTGCGGTGATCATTTTGTCATTTTTTGTAGGGTACTATCTCGGTTTTTTTGATTTTGTATTTAGTACACTTCTTGGAAAGCTTATCTAACTTTTATTACTAATTCATGCGGTTTCGCATTATGCATTATGGCAAAACAAGATATTTCACAAGATAGAAATTGGTATGCAATCCATACATACTCTGGGTATGAAAATGCTGTTGCTCGAAATTTAAAGCAGCGTATTGAAACACTCGGAATGCAAAATAAGATTTTTGATGTGATTGTGCCAATTGAAAAAAAAGTAAAGATAAAAGGAGGAAAGCGTACTGAAGTGGATGAAAAAATTTATCCAGGATATGTTCTCGTTGACATGCTCGTTGATGACGACTCTTGGTATGTGGTGCGAAACACACCACGAGTAACCGGATTCGTTGGAGCTGGTGTAAATCCAGTCCCTGTATCGGACAAAGAAATATCATTTATATTCAGTCGAATGAAAAAATCTGAAAAAGATATTTCAAATATTGATCTTGAAATCGGTGAAAGTGTGTTGGTGGTAGATGGTCCATTTAAAGAGCATGAAGGAAAAATATCTGAAATCGACAAAGAACGTGGAAAGATACGAGTACTTGTAAATATGTTTGGACGAGAAACACCTGTTGAGCTTGATTTTCTTCAAATTAAAAAAATTTAATCCCGTAATAATTAGAATCTATGGCAAAAAAGAAAAAACAACCAGTAAAAACAGTAAAGGTTCAAATTGAAGCTGGTAAAGCAACTCCAGCTCCGCCACTTGGTCCAGCTCTTGGACAAGCTGGTGTAAACATTGGAAGCTTTACACAAGAGTTCAATGAAAAAACACGAGAAATGCAAGGAAGATTACCTGTTAAAATTTTCGTGTACGAAGACCGAACATTTGAATTTACTGTAGGACAACCTCTTATGTCAGCACTTATCAAAGCTGAAGCTGGAATCAAGTCTGGTTCTGGAAAAAATAAAACTAAAAAAGCTGGTCAACTTACAAAAGACCAAGTGCGAAAGATCGCAGAACAAAAAATGCCTGATCTCAACGCTACAACTATTGAGGCGGCAATGAAAATTGTAGAAGGACAATGTTTCTCAATGGGAATTCACATTGTTGACTAATACAAATAAAAAAGCGACCCGAAAGGGTCGCTTTTGTCTTGTGAGTTTGGGTTACAAACGAATTGGGTTACAAACGAACCCATTCCTCAAAATGAAAGAAAATTTCCTCATCTGTCTTTGAGTCAGTGTCTTTTTTGGGTTTTTCTGTTTCAAACACTTTTTCAAACATCATTTCAAAACGAGGGAAATACCGGTCGCACTCTTTGTGTCCAAGGTATCGTGTGACAAAAATACGGTCAGTGTCTTTGTCTGTAATTCCAATTTTATACAAACTTGACCCTCCAATATTAAACACTCGTCTACCGGTGAACTCACGAGCCTTCGCCTTTGCTTCTTCATAGCTCGAGACTGCGTGAACCCCTTGAGGTGCTTTGTAGTCTTTGTTTCTTGTTACTACAATGCACTCTCTACCAGGAAGTTTTCTGCCTATGTCGTCCATGGTTTTTCGTCCCATGATACACACAGAGCCCATGGTGAGTTCTTTAAACCGGTTGAAATCTTGTTTTGAGTGGTATGGTTGACCACCCTCAAAGCCGATACCTCTGTCTCTGTTTTGCAGACCAACAATTATTGATATATTCATAACTCTGAACTTTTGGTTTATGTCACCATACCGTATTTGAGTAAAAAGGTAAAGAAAAAAGCGACTCCGAAAAGTCGCTTGAAGATTGCCTGTATTCCTACACCTTTTCAAAGGTGGTTGGGTTGATTCCGTGTATTTTGCACATGAAATCGATCCATTCACTTTTTTCTGGTGTGTAGTTTTTGAAATACTGACTTGCGGTTGGTGATTTTTTGCTGGTTCCAGCAAAATGTCCTTTGTATGCATGCTTGTCTGTAAGTGGGGTTTGGAGTTTGTAGAACTCCATTTGTGCAATAGGCATGCCCCAATGCAAGGAAATCGGAACCTCAAGAGCATTGAAAAGCTCGAGAGTCACATGAAGCTTGTGCCCCGGGTTTATGTTACTTGCGGTAATGTGTACAAAAAGTCCGGCTCGTGCAAGGCTGCTGATACCGTCTATTTTGCAACAATGTGCAAGATCGGTCCCGACAAGCTCCTCGGTAATGCCGAGCGCAAATTTGTGTGGATGCAACACAAACTCCTTGTGTTCTTTGTTGAGAGTCACTTCTTTCATGTATTCTTCCATCGGCGCTGTTAAGTCAAGTGACTTGAGGTTGGATGGTTGGAATATCAGAAAGTGTCTTCCAAGATGAAGGTCAACCGTTGCTGGTTGTGTCGCGTTTGGAAAAAGAGGATTTACGACAATAGACTTGTCTTTGAGTCCTTTTTTAATATCAATAGCGGATAGTCTCATGGTGTGCTTTTTTAGTTCGTGGTAACTTTAGTTAAATATCGCTATTTTGTCAAATAAAAAACCCCGCAACATGAGCGGGGTTTTGGGTTGTGTGGATGTCTTTTCACACAGATATTGGAGCTTTGATTTCCGGGTGCGGGTCGTATTTTGTAATTTCAAAGTCTTCAAACTTGAAATCAAAAATACTTTTCACATCTGGATTGAGTTTGAGAATAGCAACTTCTTTGTTTGGTTTTCGAGAGAGTTGCTCTCGTGCTTGCTCGATGTGGTTTGAGTATAGGTGAAAATCACCAAAGGTGTGCACAAAAGCACCCGGTTTCAATCCACACACCTGAGCAATCATGTGTGTGAGCAAGGCATACGACGCAATGTTGAATGGTACACCCAAAAAGACGTCGCAACTTCGTTGGTAGAGCTGACACGACAGTTCTCCGTCATTGGAAACCCAAAACTGAAATAGGCAGTGACACGGTGGCAGAGCCATGTCCTCAATGAAAGACACGTTCCACGCGGACACGATATGTCGCCGGCTTTCCGGGTTGTTTTTTAGTGAATTAATGAGGTTGCTGATTTGATCAACTGTGCTTCCATCGGGGTTCGGCCACGATCGCCACATTGCGCCATACACTGGTCCAAGATCTCCGTTTTCATCTGCCCACTCATCCCAAATTCGAACCCTATTGTCCTTGAGGTATTTGATGTTGGTGTCTCCTTGGAGAAACCAAATCAGTTCGTGGATGATCGAGCGAAGATGGAGTTTTTTAGTGGTGAGAAGTGGAAGCTGGCCATTTCGAAGGTCGAAGACCATTCTAGCGCCAAAGATTCCGTATATTCCAGTACCTGTTCTGTCGCCTCGAAAGTTTCCAAGCTTGTCTTGGTCGTACTGCCAAAGCAGGTTTCGAAACCATGGAAGGTATTCATGGTCTGGGTGTCCGCGATACGGAAACCCTGTTCGATCTGGCTCAAATACGATACCAGGAGTGAGTAGATTTTTCATAAGAACATTATTTTAAGTTCCATCACAGACTACTTTGTTTGCTTTCTTGTGTCAATAAAAAGAAAAACCACTCGAAAGAGTGGTTTTGGTGTGTGATGACACTGGTCTTTGGGTTATATTGTCTCAGTTTCAGATACGGAATTTTGTCTTTGTTCCTCGATTTGTATCAAGGCAAAGATTGCGTAGTTCACCAAATCTTTAATGTTGTCAAAGGGTATGTTACCTTCGGCGTTCATTTGTTTTGAGCGAACAAGTTTCACTATAATCTCATCAGTAATTCCAATCTGAGACATGTCTCGCCATGCTTCACCATAGTCATGATTTTTCTTTTCCATGAGCTTTTTGCACTCAACAATTTTTTCGTTGTAGAGTGCAATGAAATCATCAAGCTTCATCTGCTCAGGTCTGAAGTCTCGACTTGCGTGTACAAGGTATAAAATACTGTAGTTGAGTATCGCTCGGAACTCGTCTTCAATAGATTCTCCAACCTTGTTTTCTTTTGTCTCTTGAATCGTCCTGATTCGTTTTGCTTTACTAAACAAACGGTCGATAAGACTCAAGGATCGGTACCAAGTCCAGCTACTACCATACTCTGCAGCTTTTTCTCGAGCTGTTGTTTTGCAGGGCTCAACGATTATGTCAAACCATTCTAGTGCTGTTTTTTTCATTATGTTTATGTTTGGTTTGGTTTTAGTCTATATAAAAGAGTCTTCTTATGCAAGGTTTGTTTTTTCATACAGTCTGAGTACAATAGGGTAATATGAAAGA
>SKGB01000010.1 GCA_007117675.1 Candidatus Nomurabacteria bacterium
AAATTTTTGGCTATCTGAAAGTCTTGGAAAAGGTCGCCCTGGTTGGCATATTGAATGTTCTGCAATGTCTACCAAATATCTTGGAAACCATTTTGACATTCACACTGGCGGAATCGACCTCGCCTTTCCCCACCACGAAAACGAAATTGCACAAACTGTGTGTGCCCATAACACACCATTTGTAAACTATTGGCTTCACAATGAGCATATTCTTGTGGACGGAACAAAGATGTCAAAAAGTCTTGGTAATCAGTTTGTTTTACAAGACATTATCAACAAAGGTTATGACCCGCTTGACTATCGATATTTTATTCTCTCTGCACACTACCGCTCAAAGGTGAATCTCACATGGGAGTCGCTCGACGCAGCTCGAAATGCGCGTAAAAAACTTACTCGATTTGTGCGAGATGTTGCATCCGAAGGAGAAATACACGAAAAATATGTTGAAAAAATTATCTCTAATATTGAAGATGACATCAACACACCTAAAGCTCTTGCGACTGTGTGGGAACTTGTCAAAGATACTCGAGTTTCTCCAGAGGACAAAAAAGCAACCATACTCTATTGTGATGGACTTCTTGGGCTTTCACTGGACACTCTTTCCGAAACAGATGAAATCCCTCAAGAAATATTTGAAATTGTACAAAAACGAGACGAAGCCCGCCTCGCAAAAGACTTTATAAAAAGTGACGCACTTCGCGCAGAACTCGAAGGACTTGGATATGAAGTCTTGGACAGTCCGCAAGGTACACAGGTTGTAAAAAAATAATAATATATATGCATTGGATTGGATTAATGATTATTATGGTTGTGGTAGAAGCTGTGTCAGATATTGTCGCAAAGGAGTTTTCGCTCCATGATAAACTTTGGATTGGAGGAATAGCACTTGCAGGTTATATTGCTACAAATGTTTTCTGGCTTTATGCACTTAAAGCTGGAGTAGGACTCGGACGTGGTGCGGTATTATTTTCTGTTGGCTCTGCTCTACTTGGAGTTTTAAGTGGATTTATTTTATACAAAGAACAAGTGACCACTATTCAATTTATTGGAATAGTCCTCGGTATAGTTTCTTTTACACTTATCTTTTGGGAATAAAAAAAACACTCACATGTTTTGTGAGTGTTTTTTTTATTTATCGTATCAAAAGATTGATTGTTTGTGAATCAAGAATTCCTGTTGCAGGAAGTCTGTTTGCAGTTTGAAATGCTTTAATAGCGTCTAATGTTTTATATCCAAAGGTCTGGTCAGGAGTAAGGGTAAAAAATCCTTTTGCTTGAAGTTTTTGCTCAATATCGAGAACGATAGGATGAACTCCACCCATATGCATTTCAATATTCATAGATGGAACATTAGTAAGCAAACCAATATCAATACCGGTTGGCATTAAACATTTATTTATCAAACAACTCATAACACCCTCTGACATACTAACCCCTTCTTGACCACCACAAGCAAAATAATCACCTGGAGTTAAGACAGTAGAACCTACCACAGACTGAGTTGAGCAATTATAATTATGAACCGCACAATTAGTATCTGCACCACCATAAGTAACATAAGGGTTTGGGCAACCTTGCTCAACAAAATCGTCGCTGTTTAGAAACATAGTTATCTCACCGGGAATTCTTCGCACATCAATTGAATGTAAGTTTGAGATTGCAGGAAATCTATTTTCAACAGCAGGAGCAACATTCGCTGACTGAGAAGACAAAACTTCTTCTGAAACCTCTTGATTGTTTAATCTAATAACAAAAACGGCAATAGCCACAACAACTGCTAAAATTAAAATACTTCCTAATGTTTTTTTCATAGTTTAATTATGCCCTATAAACAAAAAAACCCAAATTGAAACAGTCGAAAACTTTGCTTTTATTTTGCTTTTGTGGTATCATAACCTTGTCAAAACATCTTGTGCTTTTAAGTGGGAACATTTGTGAGGTTTAAGTTGTTTTGGGTTAGAAGTTTAAGTTAAAAAATCAAGATGGCACAAGGTGTAATCAAGCGTCTAAACGACAAAGGTTTTGGTTTTATCGCTGTTGAAGGTGAAGAAAAAGATTACTTTTTCCACGCTACAGAATTGACTAACGCAGAGTTCAACGATCTTCGAGAAGGAGATACACTTGAATTCGAAGTTGCTCAAGGCGAAAAAGGACCACAAGCTGTAAACGTTTCAAAGGCGTAACAAATAAAAGAAAAAGCTCGACCCTTACAGGTCGAGCTTTTTCAATTCCTCTATGAGTTTTTTTTGTTCTTTATTCAGAGAGCTTGGAATCAAAACTTTTACCTCAAGTAAAATATCTCCTCGCTGAAAAGCGCTCGCTCGCACACCTTCTCCTTTAATTCGAAGAAGTGTTCCACTTCGGATTCCTTTTGGAATCTTGACCGTCACCTCCCTCTCGAGGGTTTCTATTTTGTATTTTGCACCAAGGATAGCGTCGGTTAATTTAACTTCAAGTGTTCGTACCAAATGATACCCTTCTTTTCGATACAACTCATGCGGAGTGACAGAAATCACAAGATACAAATCCCCCGCCTGTCCACCCTCTACCGCTTCTCCATAGCCAGAAAGTTTGAGCTTTTGCCCGCTTTCAATTCCTGCCGGAATATCTATTTCTATTTCACCTCGTGAAGCTTCCGAACTTTCTTTGGGTATTTTGATTTTCTTTTTTGTTCCCAAGATTGATTCTTTGAATGTGATCTTGAGACCAAGTTGAAACGAACGTCCTCGTGGAGTACGCTGACGCCCACCAAAACCTCCACCGAAAAATCCTTCGAAAATGTCATTTAAGTCAAACTCCATCCCACCTTGTCCATTTTGAAATCCAGAAAAGTCAAAACCACCAAATCCTTGCCCGCCACCACCAAAACCTCTACCACCCATGTTGGGTCCTGCAGAGCCAAAACGGTCGTACTGAGCACGTTTTTGGTCGTCTGAGAGCACTTGATATGCCTCGTTTGCCTCTTTGAACTTCGCCTCGTCCCCACCCTGCTTGTCGGGGTGGAACTCATGCGCTTTTTTCCGAAAGGCTTTCTTTATTTCATCCTTGGTGGCAGTCTTGCTCACGCCAAGTGTTTGGTAATAGTCTTTTGACATGGTTATTTTAGAAATGGAATTTTAAATAAGACCCCCTCTCTTTTTCTTTCATAAAATTCTATTTTACTTGTATATGAATTTACTTTTTCTCTTATCTCATAAGCTAGAGGAGTTTCTAATATTCCTGACGTTTTTAATTTTAAGTTTTCTTTTTCAGAATTTAAAGTAGAATAAAGTTTTTCAATTTTTATCCAGCAATCCATAATATTTTTTGACCCTTCGTAGAAAAGTCGAATAAAAAATCAATGCTGTGTTCTTGTGAGAGACGAGCGCTTGAAGCGAAGCGGTTAGCGAGTCTCCAAAAACACAGTTTGATTTTTCGACTTTTCAAGGGGTCTAGCCTTTTTGTTTCTTTTTGGGTGATGCAAAAAGAAAATAATCTTTTAAAGAATTAGTCTTTCTTATCCTCATCCACAACCTCCGCATCCTGCACCCCATCATCCTCCTTTGGAGTTTCCGCACCTGCGTCAGCACCTCCCTTTTCCGCTTCAGCCTTTTGCATTATCTCATAAATCTTTGACATTTCAGTATTAAGCTCATCCACCGCACCTTTGATAGGTTCATGATTGAAACTTTCTGCATGCTCTGGCAATTCTTTTACTTCTTTAAGTTTTGCAACTTTTTCTTCAATAGCTTTTTTAGTATCTTCTGGAATTTTTTCTGCGTGATCTTTCAACGCTTTTTCTGCAGCAAAGACTGTCATTTCTGCATTGTTTTTAATATCCACAAACTCTTTCTTTTTCTTGTCAGTCTCAGCGTTTGCTTCAGCGTCTTTTTTCATTCGCTCAATATCTTCGTCAGTTAATCCCGAAGATGCCTCAATGCGAATAGACTGTTCTTTTCCAGAAGTTTTGTCTTTTGCTTTTACGCTCAAGATTCCGTTTGCATCCAAGTCAAAGGTCACCTCAATTTGTGGTGTTCCTCGTGGTGCGGGTGGGATTCCATCCAACACAAACCGACCGAGCGATTTATTGTCAGCTGCCATTGGTCGCTCACCTTGTGTAATGTGAATTTCTGTCGAAGTTTGATTGTCTGCAGCGGTTGAAAAGACTTGCGACTGTTGTGCTGGAATAGTGGTGTTTTTCTCGATGAGTTTTGTTGCAACTCCTCCAAGCGTTTCGATTCCAAGAGAAAGCGGAGTCACATCGAGAAGTAGCACATCTTTCACATCTCCTTGAAGTACCCCTCCCTGAATTGCAGCACCTGCTGCCACCACTTCGTCCGGGTTGATAGACTTGTTTGGTTCTTTTCCAAAAAAGTTTTTTACCGCATCTCCGATAGCAGGCATTCGAGTTTGACCTCCCACAAGAATAATCTCATTGATGTCAGACTTTGAAAAACCAGACTCTTTGAGCGTGTCCTCTGTGATTTTAATTGAACGATCAATATACTCTTGTACTAAAGACTCAAGTATTGCTCGTGACATAGACATCACAAGGTGTTTTGGTCCATCAGAATCAGAAGTAATAAAAGGAATATTAATTTCTGCTTGCGCCGAAGAAGAAAGCTCATGCTTTGCTTTTTCTGCAGCTTCTTTCAAACGTTGAATAGCAAGCGAATCTTTTGAAATATCAACCCCTTGATCTTTTTTAAATTCACCAATAATCCACGCAATGATTTTTTGGTCAAAATCTTCTCCTCCCATATGAGAGTCTCCCCCTGTCGACTTCACTTCAATAGTGTCTTCTGATACTTCAAGCACTGTCACGTCAAAGGTTCCTCCTCCGAAGTCATAGACCACAACCTTTTCATCTTTGTTTTTGTTAAATCCGTACGCAAGTGCTGCTGCGGTTGGTTCGTTGATGATTCGTTTCACATCAAGACCTGCGATTGCTCCCGCGTCTTTGGTTGCTTTTCGTTGCGCATCGTCAAAATACGCTGGTACTGTGATCACCGCTTCTGTAACTTTTTCTCCAATTTTTTCTTCAACATCCGCTTTAATTTTTGAAAGAATCATTGCAGACACTGACTCTGGAGTTTGCCACTCTTCTCCCATTTTTACTTCTACTCCACCGTTTGAAGCTTCGCGGATTTCGTACGGGATAAGGTCTTTGTCTTTTTGTACTGCCGGGTCAGTAAATCGGTGACCCATAAATCGCTTGATACCATGGATGGTATTTTTTGGATTTGTCACCGCTTGGCGCTTTGCCAAAAGTCCGACAATTCGTGACGCATCTTTTCCAAGCGCTACGATTGACGGTGTTGTTCTATTCCCCTCTTTGTTTTCTATAATTTTTGGTTGCCCTCCTTCAACAATAGCTACTGCTGAGTTTGTTGTTCCGAGGTCGATTCCGATTATTTTTGACATAGTAGTTTCAAAATTAGATTAATAACATACTTTATTTTTTAATATATTCAAATGTTTTCACCTTTACAGGTCGGATAACAGTATCTTTAACCTTATATCCTTTTTGCATTACAGACTCGATTGTCCCATCTTGATTTTGATCATCTGTCTCAATCTTATCCATCGCCTGATGCAACTCTGGATCAAAAGAATCTCCAGTACCACACTCAATTTCTCGCACCTCATACCGGTCGAGCGTATCATTGAATTGTTTTAAAATATACTCGATACCCATTCGCCAATTTTGGTCAACCTTCTCCCAGACTTCAGTATTTGCCATTGCCATAGAAAAGCTATCAAGTACCGGCAAGAGGTCTTCCACAAAACCAGAAACTATGTACGTTTTGAGGTTTTCCATTTGGCTCGCATGCTGTTTCTGTAAGTTTGCATAGTCGGCCCGTGCTCTCTGCCACCCGTCCATATTTTCCTGAACCTGTGTCTCAAGCTCTTTTATTTTTTGCTCTAGAGACTCAAGCTCGGTTATTTCTTTTGTTTCTTTTTTACTATCATCACTCATAATTATTTTATTTGTGATTACTTATAACAAAACTTATTATAGTCATCTTTGTATTTTTGACAAGTATTTTACGAGCGTAAAAATATTGTAAAATGTGGAAAACTGTGCTATATTTCAAACATATGGGTAAAAAAGTAAGTATTCAAGAAAAAATCTTAAGGCTTTTACACAGTCGTAAGGCAGTCAACAAAGACCTTATTCAAAAAGAAATACTCGATGATAAAGACAACCAAGACGCCTCTCAAGTCCCTGGAAAGCCTCAATATGCCATCAAAAGAAGCCTTAAATCCCTCTCAGAAGGAGGTCTTGTCGAGGAATTTGAAACACAACAATCAAACTTCTATCGTATTACACCAGAAGGCAGACACAAACTTCGAAGTCTCAAACTTTCTTCCCCCACGTCCCTTATCTCAACTAACTGGGATGGTTATTGGCGTATGGTCATGCTTGATATTCCAGAATCACGAAAAAGCGAAAGAAACAGTTTGCGGTATATTTTAAAAAAAGCAGGATTTATTATGCTTAAAAATTCCGTATGGATATCTCCATATCCATTTGAACATTTGTTTATGAATATCAAAAAAGATATGGGGCTTTCTACTGAAGTTATCATTACAGTTACCCGGCTCGTAGACCCTGAAACAGAGGATGAGCTATATAAACTTTTTGGATTCAATACATAATAAAAGCCGTGCGTAAATAGCACGGCTTTTTTATTAGGTTTACATTCAACAAAGAGGAGGATAATTATAACGTCTCCACAATGCTTCAGCTCCCCACAAAAAACAAAGAAAGATAAGAAATTTTAGGAAGACAATATCTTCCTTTAAAAATTGAATCATTACATCACTCATGAGATATAAACTTTAGGAATTCACATATTATTATAGCACATATACAAAAACCTCTCTCAAGATATTTTTGTATGACCGCTATTTTAAGAAAACATCATCTCACTCAATAATAAAAAATATTCCCATAAGGGAATATTTTTTATCGCTTACTCCATTGTTTTCCTTTTCGAGCTTTTCCAGCCATACCAGCTTTTCGTCGCTCTTTTGATCGGGGATCACGCTTGAGATATCCAAGTTTTTTCAAAGGAGACTTATGCTCTTCATCCAATTTCACAAGAGCGCGTGCAATACCATGACGCACGGCTTCAGCTTGAGCAGAAATTCCTGAACCAAATACCTTTACTGATACTGAAAAAGTATCTTCTATTTTAGTTTTTGAAAAAGTATCAGTAAGAGTTTTTTGTAATTCTCCTGTCCTAAAGTATTCTGCCAAAGCCTTATCATTGATAACATATGACATCTTACTTGAAGGTGTGATTCGAACACGAGCGGTTGCAGTCTTTCGACGTCCCACCGCTTCGTAATATTTGTTGTCTGTTTTTGTAGCCATATTTATTCAGTGATAATTAGATTTTTCATTATTTCTTTTCGAAGTTTGTTACCTGGAAGCATTCCATATACTGCTTTTTTCAAAATTTCAGAGTAACCTTTCTTTTCTACGACCCTTGCCATTGTTTCATGTTTCAGACCTCCTGGATATCCTGAATATCGAGTATATTTTTTCTCATCCAATTTTTTAGGGTCAATAGCCATTTTTGAGACATTTGAAACAAGCACTCTGTGAGGAGCAATATTATTAGGAGTATATGCGGGGTCATTTTTCCCCATCAAAATAACAGCTATCTCTGTTGCGAGGCGTCCTAGTTTTTTATCTGTAGCATCAAAAGTAAATTCCTTCATAATAATATTTATTTTACAAACTCAATAATAGCCATCTTCGCAGCATCCCCTTGACGTTGTGGCAATTTTAAAATTCGAGTATAGCCACCATTTCTCTCAGCATATCGAGGTGTAATTTCTTCAATAAGCTTTTTAGCTTCTGGATTACGATTCATGAGTTTCGAAATGATTGATCGTCGTGCAGAGATAGAATCCTGAGCTTCTCGAGATTGCGTCACAAGTTTTTCTATAAAAGGTCTTAATTCTTTCGCTTTTGCTTCTGTTGTCTTGATTGATTCATGACGAATAATAGCAATAGCCAAAGAACGGAGCAATGCTTGACGTACGTTTTTCTTTCTTCCAAATTTTCGATTCTTGTTGTGATGTCTCATATATTTTTTATATACAGTCAGTTATATTACTGAATTTTTCTCAATAAAGCAAGTCTTTCTGTAAACTATTTCAAAAGTAGTCCAAAGTTAGAAATTGCACGACGGATTTCCTGAATACCCTTTTCTCCCATACCATCAATTGCAAGTAGGTCTTCTTCTTTTTTTCTAGCAATTCCTCCAACGGTTCTTATTTTTGCATTTGTCAACGCATTCATGGTTCGGGTTGAAAGATTAAGGTCTTCAACTCGAGTTTTCATCATTTCTTGTTGCTTATCAAAATCTTCTTGATTCTCAACACCATCTTCGTCCTTTGATGTGTCAGACTCAATTTCTTTTTCAAGTTCTTCAGCAATTTTTTCTGGTTTCTCATCCAAACCTTTAAAATCATGAATTGCTTGTAATTGCACAATAAGAATTTCGATTGATTTTTCAAAAACCTCTCGAGGAGTATATGTGCCATCGGTTTCAATAATCATTCGAAGTCTGTTGTGGTCAGTTCTCTCACCTACACGCATGTCTTCAACCTCATAGGCAACTCGACGAATTGGAGAAAAAGTAGCATCTGTAGCAATTGTACCTATATCAACCTTTTCTTTATTCAAAGCTTCACGACTTACATACCCAATTCCTTTTTCAATCGTCATTTCAATATTCAAAGTTGTCTTTGGTGCGGTTATTTCACAAATATACTGCTCAGGATTTAAGACTTCAACCTGACCAATAGTTTGAATATCTTGAGCTGTTACTATTCCTGGAGTACTTACTTTAAGTTCAACTTTTTGAGGCTCATCAACAAGCAACTTGAAACGGATAAGTTTAAGGTGAAGAATAAGATGAAGAACATCCTCTTTCATGCCTTCAAATGTATCAAATTCATGTTCAACTCCATCAATTTTCAAAGACGTAATGGCGGCACCTTCTATTGAAGAAAGCATGATTCTTCGAAGCGAGTTTCCTAAAGTATGGCCAAATCCAGGATTAAGGCTATCAACTTCGTAAATACCTTTATTGCCATCCTCTGAAACTAATCGTGGCTTTGAAGGTAATATAATTTTTGTGTTTGATGACATATAGTAATTATTTGAAATTAATTAATAATTATAAAAAGTAAGATTTGAAAGTAAGGTTTCTACAGTTATCAAACACTACCGACTGTAAAACTCCATAACGGTGTTGAAATCAAGGAAAGAATCTTCTGTTTTAGGGCGCCCAGACAATGTAGCTACTCCTGTTTTAATATCAAAAGAAAGCCAGTTAGGGATATTAGAAGATTTTTTTACAAGATCTTGAAACAACACAGAAGACTTAGACCCTTCTCTGATAGAAATAATATCACCAGAATTAATTTGCTGAGATGGAACCTTACTTCTTTTTCCATTTACAAGAAAATGCCCATGAGAAACCATTTGACGTGCATGTCTTCGAGATGAAGCAAATCCAAGTCGATACACAATATTATCTAAACGACCCTCAAGCAATTCAGCAAGTTTATCTGAGGACTTCATTCCAGCTACAACCTCTGCCTTACGAACATAATTAACAAATTGTTTTTCAGTTACACCATAGGTAAAACGAACCCGTTGTTTTGCAATGAGCTGTAGTCCAAAGTCAGTTATCTGTTTTCTTCTTTTGGTGTTAGACTGTTTTGATTTTGCATGACGAGCTTCTGAAAGCATGTATTTCTGAGATTGACATTTGTCATACACCCCAGAACCAAGTCGTCTACAAATTTTATATTTTGCTCCAAGAATCATAATATATTGAAAAGATTAATGTTATGTAAAGTTATGCACAATTATACTCGTCGAGGTTTTCGAGGACGGGTACCATTATGTGGAATAGGAGTTTTATCTTGAATCTTTGACAGCTCAATACCATGAGCCATAAAAGAACGAATAGCAGGCTCACGACCAGAACCAGCACCCTTTATAATTACAGAAGCCTCTTTTACTCCAATAGACTTAGCTTTTTCACCAATAAGCTCACCCACCTTTGCAGCAGCGAAAGGAGTACCTTTTTTCGCACCCTTGAAACCAAGACTTCCTGTTGATGACCAAAAGACAATATTACCTTGATTATCAGCAAAAGAAACTTTTGTATTATTAAAAGTGGCTTCAACAAACAACGTGCCTTCAGCAAGTTTTCTTTTCGGAGTACGTGATAAAGAACGATTTTTTAGTTCTTTATTAACCGTTGTTCCTTTTGTTTTTACGATTCGTTTTTTTCCCATTTTCAGTGTAAGTAATCTTTACTAACTTTATATTTTTAAATAAATATCAAACCTATGTTTTTGAAACCTTAACTCGACCAGAACCCATTGTTTTACGCACGTTTCCACGCATTGTTCGTGAATTTGTTTTTGTTCGTTGACCTCTTGTGGGTAGTTTATTTGCGTGACGACTACCTCGATAAGAATCAATATCTTTCAAGCGTTTAACGTCTGAAGAAATTTTTCTTTTTAAATCACCCTCAATTAAAAATGACTCAACTGAATTACGGATTGCACTTTCTTGTTCTTCTGTCAAATCTCCCGGGCGAACATCGTAAGACACACCATGCTCATCTAAGATTTTTTTAGAACGAGAAACACCTATACCATAAATAACTGTTAGGCCTATCTCTAATCTTTTTTTGTCTGGAATTGTAATACCTGAAATTCGCATAAAATAAATTATTTTTAAATAAAATTAATTAACCCTGACGTGCCTTACGCTTTGGGTCTTTCTTATTAATTCGAACTAAACGTCCATTCCTGCGAACAATTTGCTCACCCGGACGAAGATCTTTTCTTTTAATTGATGATTTAATTTTCATAATAAATTTAAACTTGTATGAAGGATATTGACCTGCATTGTTTACAAATCAAAATACTAATATAAAACAGATAAAAAAGCAAGTATAAACAAAACTAAGCACTATTTCTATAAGCGCTTAGTTATTCTTCCCTTTTCACCAGAAACATCGGTTACAACCTCTACCTTATCTCCAATCAAAACTTTAATTCGAAACTTTCTCATTTTACCTGAAAGATATGCGATCATTACTCTGCCGTCATCTAAATTGATACGGAAAGTTGTGTTGGGTAATGCTTCAGTTACGGTTCCTTGAACTTTTATTATATTTTCTTCTAACATATTTACTTATAGAACGATACCATACTAAAGTTAAATAATCAAACATATTTAACACTAGCGAATAATTATAGAAATATCTTCACCAACCTCAGGCATTTTCCAGCGCCAAACAGGACTAATTTTTAAGTCAGCAGTTGCAATAGATGGGTATTTTCTAACAATATCAGAGAAATCTTTCTTACGTTTACCCACTAAATCAAAAACAAGGGACTCTTTATTGATATTCCAAACAACATCAATACTGTCATCAAGAGTGAATACAAGACTCTCTAATTGTGATAAATTTACAGTTTGCGCTTCTTTATCAACATAAGAAATATTTAATAATTCTAAATTTGCGATATGGACATCTTCTTGAGTAACATTATTCATGTAATTTGAAATAAGATATCGTTCAAAAGAATTTCTATTAAATAGGACCGATGATAAGGACATGGTTACTCCAATATCAACCAATCCTGTATCTTCATTAAAAGACTCAAAAACCTCAGTATTTGTAAATAATTTCATATTATCCACCAAAAAAGTATTTTCTGGAATCTGAGCAATCGCACGAGAAGTAAGGGTACTCTCTAGTTCATTTTTTAAATCAAAAATAATTCTGTTTCTAGTTTCAGGAGATACTGTTTTTTGAACACCACTAAAACCACCAGTAATAGGACTTAGAGTTTCAGCATAAATAGTTTCAAATTTAGGACTATTAGCTTCTTGAAAACCAAGAACCACTAAACGAAGTGAAGAACCCTGATGATTATATAAATCTCCAGTCTCAGAAGCGTATATTTCCACATCAACAAATCCAAGCTCTTCAACACCTTCAATTATTTTTTTTCCTGGAACAATAACTCTTTCCAAGGTTTTGTATATACGACCCTCAGAGTCAGCCAGACGTGTATCTACAGCAAGCACTTGAGCATCTTCACTGTGAGAATTATAAATTCTCACAGTACCACGAGCGACTTCGTTAACCTCAGACTCAAACTCACTTGGAATTGACTGTATAATCTCATCATCCATAACAAAAACATCAAACAGTATACTTTCGGGTATGTTTCGTTTAAATGCTGTAAGTTGTGTTTCCAAAGAAATAACCTTAGTTTGAGGAGTTACAGAAATCTCCGCAGAAGAAAAAATAATAGAAAAACCAAAAAATAAACCTACAATAATAAACATCACCAAAAACCACACACCAGACCCAGATGATTTCGGAGCTCGGCGAATACGATGAATATGATGACGACTCTTCGATGAAGCAGTTCCGGCGCGAGATTGTATTTCAGTCTTCTTGCTTGAAGAGTTTATTTTTTTACGAGTAACCGGTTTAATGTCGTGTAATTTACTTGGAGACATATATTTAATTATTTATTAATATGCAATGTTAATAACTTATAATACCAACCCAAACAAAGTAGTTCAGTTATAGGGTTTTCTATCTTTGATAAAACTAAACCACCAATAGTATTCCTGTCTATAATTATAACACGAGAATTTAAAGTATTTTGGAAAAGACCACCTTTATCATGATTATTTACTATGAAGCGAAACCAATCTTGAGTATCTAAAGAAGCACATAACACATAAGTATCAGTAGAACCAAAATTGTGTTTTAAAAAATTTACTTGTCTAATAAGTTCATCAAACCAGACTTGAGAACGAAGGTGTAATTTAGCATGTACAGAATAGTTTGAGTGAACCTTTATTTTTTGAGAAGCAATTAGTTTCATTTCAGAGAGGTATATCTTTTCATCTGACACGTTATCTAAAAACCAATTTAATCCCTTGTTGGAATACCCATAATGCACCAACATATTATGCGTATTAAACATACTAGATGTAGAGCCTTCTGAGATATTTATTAAGTTAAAATTACTATTTGAAACATTTTGCATGGAAAGTATCTCATTTGAAACCACGTACATAGGTAATGCGTAGGTGGTAAAGATACAATTTTTTTGAGAAAAATATCTATATATTTTTTTTGTAAGAAGAGTATGTAGAGAATTATCAACAGCACAAATAAAATAACTTATATGTATTGTTTTTGCCGCAACAGTGTCTTGCGCAACTTCAAAAGGTAATTCATCAACATGAATATTTGCAATTTTTTTTTCCAGCACAAAAAAATCTCGTTTTAAATTAGGTGTTGAAAAAAAATTATCCATATCATCTTGAGCTGATTTCAATATATTACTTTCAATATCTCTCAAAGAAAATTCATTTGATATACGAGACTCCGCAAAAAAAGTACGCACAGTTGAAAAAACCCAACATGGATCATAAGATACAAAAACCCTCTTATTTGCGTATTGCGAAGGAGTGGTAGCAAGAATATTATCTAGCAAGGAAAGCAATAAATTAAATCTCTGAATATTTTCACTAAAAAAACCAGAGAGAAACTTTTGCGCTTGATACAACATGACTGGTTTTTCATTGACAACGGAAAAAACACCTAAAGAAACTGAATTATAGCCAATTTTTATAACAGTATACAAATAGTCGTCATTTACTTTTCTTTTTTTAACCACAAAAGAAAACATATAAACCATTATAACATTAAACAAAAATATAAAGTCCACAGTCTACCCACCCTTGTTCTTTGTGACTAGCTAAGTACCGCTTTAATTCTCCGAACCCCCGAACCTAAAGCTTCTTCTTTTATAATTTTAAAAACACCAAGTTCTTTTGTGTTAGAAACATGCGGCCCTCCACAAATCTCAAGAGAATACATACCGTCACCAGAGCCGATTTGATAGAGATCAAGCCTATCCTCATACCGATCTTCAAACAGACCAAGAGCGCCAGAATTTTGAGCTTCTTCAAGTGACACCGTTTGAAAACTTACCGACAGACCCTCTTGTATTTTTTCATTCACAATAAATTCAACACGATGAATTTCTTCATCTGTCATTTTGTTATTATGCGAGAAATCAGATCGCATACGCTCTGGGGTAATGTTGGACCCTTTTTGCATCACATGATTACCTAAGACATCCCGAAGTGCCTGATGCAAAAGATGAGTTGCAGTATGATATCGAATCTCCATTTCAGAATTTCCCGCCAAACCCCCTTTAAATTTCTGTTCTGCTCCAGCACGGGATTTTTTTTGATGTTGCTCTGTAAGTTTTTTGTATTCATCAAAAGCGTGGGGCTCTATACGTACCCCAAACTCTTCTGCAAGATCTAAAGAAAGTTCCGCTGGAAAACCGTGAGTTTGCTCTAAAATTGCAAGCTCTTGTCCTGTAATTCGGGTGTTATTTTTTTGTGCAAGCTTTTGAAATTCTTTTTTTCCACGCTCGAGTGTTTTTTTATATTTTAAAACCTCTTGAGATATAACTGCAATAATAATATCTTTTTTCTTATCAAGATTGAGATACACTTGACCATATTTTTCAATCACAATATCTATAAGTTCTGTGATATCACAATTCATTTCCAAAATATTCATGTTATTCACCATACGACGAATAATTCTTCGTAACACGTAACCACGATCGGTATTTGAAGGCTTAATACCATCTCCAACCAGAAAAACAGCTGTTCGAATATGATCAGCAACAATACGCTTAGGCCTCAGAGCATCAAGATGTGGTGTTGCGGCCGAAATACGCGCAAGCAAATGTTCATATATATCTGTTTCATAAATACTTGTTGCACCCTGCACTACCGCAGTCACTCGCTCAAGACCGGCCCCTGTATCTACATTTTTTTGTGGAAGCATACCCTCAACCTCACCCCCCTTAAGCTTGTATACCATAAACACATCATTCCAAATCTCTACAACTTTTTGTTCTTTATCAGCCCTCAAAAACTCCTCATGACTCATATCACCTAATTCTCCTGTCACATCATAAAACATCTCAGTTGAAGGACCTGCAGGGGAATTGTCACCCGCCTTCCACCAATTTGACCTACTGTCCAAATAGTAAATTCGATGCTCGGGAACATATTGTTTCCAAATATTTGCAGCTTCATCATCTCGCTCAACACTGTCATTTCCAGCAAAGACCGTGACATATAAACGACTTGAATCAAGACCAAGACCCTTGTCTTTATTTGTTAAAAATTCCCACGACCATCGTATGGCGTCTTGTTTAAAATAATCACCAAGCGACCAATTTCCAAGCATCTCAAAAAACGTTGCATGCGTTGCGTCTCCAACATCCTCAAGATCGGTTGTTCGTACACATTTTTGAGACGAAGCAAGTCGACGCCCTTCTGGATGCTCTTTACCAAGGAGGTAAGGAATAAGAGGTTGCATTCCTGCAGTATTAAAAAGTGTTGCATCTGTATCGCCTGACGCATCTTCAGTGACAAGGCTCGCAGAATCTAAAACCACATGTCTCTCAGATGCAAAAAAATCAAGGAAACGCTTTCTTATTTCATGGCTTGTTAACATGTAAATTAGTATACAAAATTTCTTGTTTTTAGGCCAGAAAAAGAAAAAGCGTGAACAAATCACGCCTTTACCCCCTACTTATTTTTTCGGAGAGCGAATCCCAACTCAATGTTTTTCACTATCTTTACCCCACTCTTCTCTTGTGGCTTATTCTTATGTAAAATATAATACACAGTAATATCACCAACAATAGGAGAAACCTCTCTAAAACCACTTGATCCTTTGATCATTTCTTTGGTTTTCTGCACAGCAGAATACCAAGAACTTGACTCATCTTTCTTTTTTAAAAGATCCAACGTCTTGTCATAAATAAACATTAAGTTGTAGTTTATCTCGTATCCATCCGCAGATGTCCAATTTTCTTTTGAATCCAAAACAACGTTTCGAATATACACTTTCTGCTCAATGTTTTTTTTATCAAGATTTAAAAGCTTAAGAAGTTCAGGGAAAATAACAGCGTCAAACATCTCATCGGAAACCTTCATATCATGAAGTTTTTCCCATTTTATGACCATAAACCATAAGTATTAATTTAATTTAAAAGTACACCACCTGGGTGTGCTTTGTCAACTGTTTAGACTCTCCCCCGAAGACTTATCGCTGAAGACAAACGCTCGACACCTAAAATATAACAAGCATTACGGAGACTCGTTATGTATTTTTTTTGAGTCTGCAAAACATTATCCATAGCAGAAACCATGATTGTTTGCAGTTTTACCTGCACCTCTTCAAGTTGCCAATAGTATTGCTGTCGATTTTGAACCCATTCAAAATATGACACAGTCACACCCCCGGCATTTGCAAGCACGTCCGGAATAACAACAATCCCTTTTGACTCAAAAATAGTATCAGCATCAGGAGTCGTTGGACCATTTGCAAGTTCAAGGATAATTTTTGCCTTCACTCTGTCAGCATTATCTTCTCGAAGCTGATTGTCGAGTGCTGCCACAACCAAAATGTCGCAAGGGAGCACAAGAAGTTCTTCGTTTGTAACAGAATTGAGTTTTAAACCTTCACCAAGTTTTTTGCCCGCCTCTTTATTTTTCATCACAAGACCCGGATCAAACCCCGCCTCGCTCCATACACCACCAGAACTGTCTGATACCCCAACAATATTATGACCCGCTTTGTAAAGAATATCTGCTGCTGTGTACCCCGCATTTCCAAGACCTTGCACAACCACTCTTTTTGGCTGTACCGATCCTTCTATTTTTTTGAGATATTCCTCAAGCACAAACACACCACCTTGTGCTGTTGCAATATCCCTCCCAATACTTCCTCCTAAAACAATCGGTTTTCCCGTAATCACTCCAGGCTCACTTCTGCCAACAGTTTTTTCATACTCATCAAGCATCCATGCCATTGTCTGTGCATTTGTGTACACATCAGGCGCCGGAATATCTTGATCAACCCCAATATAAGGCGCCATCTCGCGAGCAAAAGCTCGAGACACTTTTTCTAAATCGTCTTGGTTATATTTTTTAGGATTAATAGTGACACCACCTTTTGCACCACCAAGCGGTATATTAACCACCGCACACTTAACAGCCATTCCCGCAGCAAGCGCAGAAACCTCGTCTAAATCAGCATCTTGATGAAATCTAATTCCACCCTTGTATGGCCCACGTGCATTGCTGTACTGGACACGATACGAAGGAAAAACCTCAAGACCCTTTGACGTTTCAACCTCTAAATCTTTTTGTAAAATAACTTGTGGAGTGAGTAAAAAGTCTTGCATTTCAGAACTTAAATTCAAAATATTTGAAGCTTTTTTAATTCTTTTTTGGATATTTTCAAATGGTGTATTTTTCATAGCCTATGAATTATATCATAGAGTAAAAACAAAAAGAAAAAACGAACGGGCTTAGGAAACACAAGCTTTCAAAGCTCGCAACCACAGATGTCTAGACAATAACCCCTCCTCCTAAACACACCTCACCGTCATACACAACAACAGACTGTCCTGGGGAAAAACTATGCTGAGGTTCTGAAAATTCAATAACAAAGACGAGCTTGTCTTGTTCATAGAACACAGTACAATTTTGAGGCTCTTGGTTATAGCGAACAACTGCAGTATATTGACCACCGTTTTTTATAGGATGATTCCACACTGTTTGAGCAATGGTTATTTTTTGAGCATCTATGAACCGTTCTCTATCTGAAATATTCTCAGACACAGTAATTGTATTTTTTTCTATATCTTTTGCTACAACATACAGCGGTTTATCTTGCGTGCCTTTTTTGTTGATATGGAAACCGTGCCGTTCACCATAGGTAAAAAAAAGGGCTCCATAGTGACTTCCAATAGTCTCACCTTGCATATTTAAAACATCTCCTTCTTTTTTTTGAATATAGTGCGAAAGAAAATTCTTCATATCAATCTCACCAAGGAAACAAACACCTTGAGAATCTTTTTTTCTTGCGGTGAATAAACCAATCTTTTTTGCAATCTCTCGAACCTTGGCTTTAGGAAAACCTCCCACAGGGAATAAAACATGCTTAAGTTGCTCTTGTGAAAGTATCCATAAAAAATATGTCTGGTCTTTTATGCTATCCACACCCCTCAAAAGCTGAATACTTTTTTCACCTTCTCGACGTTGTGCATAATGCCCCGTTGCCACAAAGTCTGCGCCAAGCTCAAGGGATTTTTTCAAAAAGATTCCAAATTTCACCTCTTTATTACACATGACATCAGGGTTTGGAGTTCTACCCTGCCGGTACTCTTCTATCATATACTCCCCCACCTTTTCTTTGTATTCTTTTTCAGCATCGATAGTAATAAAAGGAATCTCAAGTTGTGCACATACACGCATTGCGTCGCGCCGTTCTTGTCTCCATGTACATTCAATAAAATCAGGCTGCCATGTTTTAATAAAAGCACCAACCACCTTGTACCCCTCGCGCTTTAAAAGAAAGGCGGCGACAGAAGAGTCTACACCACCCGACACACCTACAAAAACAGTTGTATCTTTTTTTACTTTCATAATATGTATCATACTAATTATTTCAGATTTTAAAAGCACTCTACTAGAGTGCTTTTAAAGATTCATAAGTTTTTCATAAACCTCCAAGGTTGCCCGCGCATCAGCAAGTGCTGTATGAGCCCGTTGGTTTATGATGCCAAAATGCTCGGTAAGTTTTTGAAGAGAAAAACGTTCAACAGATAAATCTTTGTGTAGTTTTGCGTATGCAATAGAAATGGTGTCTAGTTTTGAAAAAAACATTTTGTTTTCAACACCACTTTTTTTAAACGCTTCATGAATAAAAGAATAATCAAAGGCTAAATTGTGCGCAACAAAAATAGCATCTTTGGTAACCTCAGCAAATTGCGTCATTGCCTCCTGCAAAGAGTGAGCAAAAAGCCAGTCGGCATCATTGTAACCATTCACCCGCAAAGCACCTGGATCAGCGTCTTCTAATTTTTCTGGTTTTATTTTAAGCTCCCACTCTTTAACAATTTCAAAATTAGTTCCTGTGGCATCTTTTTGTTTTACAACAACACATCCAATTTCAATCACCTCATGTTTTTGAGGATCAAAACCTGTTGTTTCTACGTCAATAAAAGCTAAATTGTGTTTTCTCATAAAGTCTATCTATATTTATCTAAAAAAAAATTATCTCCGTAAATACTTTCTTTTGTTCGCCACATGATCATCGTGAGTCACTCCGTAGCGGATATTTCCATTGAAGTCATGCAAAAAGAAAAGATACCTACTTTCAATTGGTTCCAAAGCGGCCATAAGCGACCTTCGCCCTGGATTTCCTATAGGGGTTGGTGTTAAACCTCTTCGAGTATATGTATTATATTCATGATCACTTCTCAAGTCTTCTAGCGTTAAATCAAAAGAACCTTTATCTAAATAATACTTAAAGGGTGCGTCAACTTGTAAAGGCATATTAATATCAATACGCCTCCATAAAATACCGGCAATCATTTGTTTTTCCTGTAAATTGTTATTTGCCTCTCGTTCTAAAATGGAAGCCATTGTTACAACATCTTCAAAACTACGCTGAGACATCTCAGCTTTTTCACGAATATCTTGAGTTTTTTCATTAAAGTTTGATTTAAGTTGCAATAAAATTTCTTGCTCATTTGCCGTTTCAAAAAATGTATAGGTATCTGGGAATAAATATCCTTCATAATCAGAAGCAAGTCGCAAAAATAAATCTTTATTAAAATTTGAAAGTTCTCGCTCCAAAGTCACCGCATAATCATACACCGATTCACCCTCAAACAGTCTCACCCGTACACGCTCTAACTTAAAGACACCTCTTGTAAATCTACGAGCAAGCTCTATTGTTGACTCTGGTTTTTCCAACGCATAGTCACCAGCAATCAAACTTGCCTCACCACCAATAGCAATTGCAAGTGTTTGAAATAGAACAGCAGAACGAATATAACCCTGCTGCTCAAGTTGCAATGAAAAACGTGACAAAGGGGTTCCGCGCTCAACAGTAATAAAAGTTTCACCAGGGAAATCTTTGGGAGGTAAGATCAAAACAAAAAGATAAATAATAAAAAAAGAACAGATAATTCCTAAAAAAATGAAAATGTTTTTACGAATTTTTTTCCCAAGATTTTTTGTTTGTATTTCAAATGTATGATTCATAGAGTGGAAATAATCTAAGAATTTTTAGTATACTATATTTTTAATTTTTACAAAGGTAGGTTAATAGGAGGCTCTGATTTTGTTGAATCAATACGTTTAAGTTGAGAAGTTTCAGAAACAGCGCCTGGAAAGTGAAAAATCGTAGCAAGCTCTTCAGAATTGAGAACAAAAGGTTTTTCTTTGTAAGGCTCATAAAAATAAGAACGACGAACATATGCATCAAACATTTCTTGTTTTAATTTACGAGCCCTTCGCCCAGTAGGATCCTGCCAAGGGTAGTCAAAAGCAGTAACCTTGCTTGGTTTAAAACCATTCAAATGCTGGCTACCATACTGCTTAAATGCACCCAACATGGCGGCGATTCTTGTAGGATCAAAATTCTCTTTTGGAGTTAAATACAAAGAACGAATACCTACATCAAAACCCTGCTTTGAAATATTTCTTTCAATAGCTGTAATAATATCTTTTTCGTACTGAGTAAGCTGTTTGCCGGTTTCCTCATTTGAAACAAAATCTTTACGAAGCTTTTTTACAATATCCCTACCTTCATCCCTCCAGTCTCCTTTTGAAAACCAAGAACCTGGCTTTTTATAACGTTTTTGTGCAGGGCGCACAAGAATTTGATACCACATATGCTCATAAGGCTTCATAGATCCAAGCATTTCAATAACAGGAGTAATCGGGTCAACCCTTTGCTCTTCTTCTAGTTTTCCAGGCGCTTGATCTAAACCATAATCAACATAAGTTTTGATGGGATAAGGATCTGCCTTAGTGAGCGCAAAAGTAGAACCAAACAAAGACCATGGCTCCTGTGTCATCTTATGCATAACATCAACAACATAATCTTGGACTTCCGTTATCTCGGCTTGAGGGTACTGTGCATAAATTTGATTTTCGACAATAAGCCTAAAAGATTTATTGGTTCTTATAAAAAAACGAACATTTCCACCAGAAGAAACTATTTCCAGAGAGAACCAGTTAATTAAATTTCCGTCCCAATATTTTTTAACCCACGTTCCAACCCCACCAGTTTGTGAAAGAGCGTTTGCTAATGCAGTCTCCATCGCCAAAGGAGACTTAAAAATATCTTTAGGAATTCTAAACTCAAGTAAGACCCAAGACACACTTTCAACAAAGCGTCGATTTCTGAACTTTAACCACCATCGCCATGTTAAAAAAACTAAAATTAGAGTGAACCAAAAAGGCCACAAATCAAATAAAAAAAGTAGTATTTCCATAATAGTTTTGTGAATTACTCATTTATTACCAACATAATAAATTTAATTATATCCTAAATATAAAAAACTTACACTTAAAAGTGTAAGTTTTTAAATAGAAGTATATTTACCGTCTTCCAACCGAACAAAATAATCAGGGTTTTGCAAGTTTACCAAAATAGTATTTCTTTTTAGAAAACGCTCTCGCATAACATAATCAACAACTTCGTCTCGAGTAAGAGGTCCATATTTATCAAGAATTTCTTTTATAACATCACGAACAACTCCTGGCTTATAACCCCATTCTCGTAAACCATACTTTCCACGACCCACCAAAACAAAGCGGTCGTCTTTTATAAGTTCGTTATGTGTTGTTGCGGGGTGGGTTTTCTTACCAAACAAATTTCCGATAGATTCAGCTACCTCGCGAAAATGCATAGGATTTCCATGTTTACGCATTACAAGAAATGCGTAATCTTTCACACCCCGAACTTTTACATTTTTTGAATGTGCCTTTCCCCACTCATTCAAAGGGTTCGGTGCAACTTTTTTAGATAAACGAAGCCAACGTTTCGCAACCTCTTCATCCCGATGCTCCTCATTGATTTCTTTTATATTTTCCAAAAGTTTGTTTATAATCTCTGACTCAGAAAAAATTTCATCATCTTTAAGATTTTTATACAAACT
>SKGB01000045.1 GCA_007117675.1 Candidatus Nomurabacteria bacterium
GATATCGCAACTGTCTTGTTGAGTGCGTCTATGGTTCCCGATACTTTTTTTCCAGACTGGTCTAGGGCTTGGTAATTAAAAATCATAACTTTATTATACTACAAACTTACAAAAGATTATTCAGTGCTTTTTGATTAAAGGCATATTTTTGTGCTGTTTCAACTGTAATCTCCCCCCTTTGCACAAGTTCAACCAAACTCTGACTCATATCTATCATTCCATGCTCTCGACCTGTTTCTATCAAAATATCAAGTTCGTGCGTACGCCCCTCTCTTATAAGGTTTGCAACAGCCTTGGTATTTACCAAAAGCTCAAAGGCTGGAACAAGCCCACCCGAAACACGAGGAATAAGACGCTGTGACAAAATACCTGTCAAAGAATTTGCCAGTTGATTTCTAATTTGTTCCTGCTGATCCCCCGGAAAAGAATCTATGATTCTATCCACTGTTTGAGAAGCGGTGTTTGTGTGAAGTGTAGAAAAAACAAGATGCCCTGTTTCCGCAGCGGTAACAGCAGCGGAGATAGTGTCAGGGTCTCGCATCTCACCAATCATCAATACGTTTGCATCTTGCCGAAAAGAAGACTTGAGCGCCGCCTTAAAAGAAAGAGTATCAAGCCCAACCTCACGTTGGTTTACAATTGATTTTTTTTCTTTAAAAATATATTCAATTGGATGCTCAATGGTAATAATATGTTCAGTTCTTTCTTGATTGATAAGCTCAAGCATTGCCGCAAGAGTTGTAGATTTTCCCTGTCCAACAGGTCCAACAATGAGGAAAAATCCTTGCCTCAAACGAACAAACTGCTTGAGCATATCTGGTAGTTTTAATTCTTCGAAAGTTCTCACTTTTGGAATAACACGCAAAGCAATAGAAAGTTTACCTTGTTGAAAAAAGGCATTTCCTCGCAAGCGAACATTGTTTTGAAAATCATAAGCAAAATCAATTTCATCTCGTTCTTTGATTATTTTTGACTGCACCTGGTCATGATCTTCAACCATAACCAAAAGCATTGAAAGTATAGAATCCACATCCAAACCGTCAAAATTTGGAATCGCGATTAATTCTCCTGAAACACGAATCATGGGAGATCGACCTTCTGCAAGATGGATATCAGAAGCACCCTCTCTGTGTGCGTATGAAATTATGTTATTGAGTTGCTCTGTTTGTTTCTCCATATAGACATGTGCTTAAAAATTATAAACTTCACTCAAAGGAATCTCACCTTTTACAGATTTTAACAATGCATCTTCTTTCATTGTTATCATTCCTTGTTTTCGTAAATGCTGATACATATCTTGCTCGGTAGGATTTTGCAATATAATACGTTCAACATCCTTAGAAACCTCAAACATTTCAAAAATAGCAAGTCGACCCTTTGTTCCATCAGGGCATGTTTGAGTAGGAACCGTTGCGACAACATCAGAACCAATACCAAGTTCTGATTTTTTATCCTCAGGAAAATCTTTGAACTGTTCAACAATCATATAACGAACAGACTCATTCATGGGCTGTGTTTGTTTTGCATCTTCGCAAGTTTTTCGAGCAAGTCTCTGAGCGATAGCAAGTCTTAGTGTCGGCGCTATCAAGTAAGGATCCACCCCCATATCAATAAGACGCGGAACAATACCAATCGAGCTGTTTGTGTGGAGCGTTGTAAGCACAAGGTGTCCTGTTAAAGCTGCTTGTATAGCGAGCTGTGCTGTTTCAACGTCTCGAATTTCTCCAACCATCAACACATCAGGGTCCTGTCTCAAAACAGAACGAAGTCCCGCAGCAAAAGTGTATCCGATTTCTGGCATCACCTGAGACTGCGTAACACCTTCCATTTGATACTCAACTGGGTTTTCCAGAGATACAACATTTTTACCTTCTTTATCGAGCTCGTTTAACATTGCATATAAAGTGGTTGATTTTCCAGATCCAGTAGGTCCAGAAATAACAATAAGTCCGTATGGTAAAGAAATGGCATTTTTAACCATTTCAAGATGATCTGGCCGCAAGTTTAAATCACTTAATTTTTTAACACCTCGCTCTTGATCCAAAATACGCAATACCACCTTTTCCCCATGATAGGCAGGAAAAGTAGAAACACGAAAATCAATTTTTCGTCCTGAAATCTTAACAGAAAATCCCCCATCTTGCGGTTTTCTTTTTTCATCAAGACGTAATTTTGCCAAAATCTTAACACGAGCAACAACACTTGAATATACATTGAGCGGAAGCTTAAGAGATGTGTGTAAGGTTCCATCAACACGAAAACGAACCCTCACCTCAGAGCCAGTATTTTCTATGTGAATGTCAGATGCATTTCCCTCAACTGCGTGACGCAATGTCACCGCAACGATTTTAATAACAGGAGCATCTTCCACCAGATTTGTTTTACCCGTGTCTGTATTTTTTTTCCCTGTAAGTTGAGCGTTTGAAGCAGTAATATCAATAATATCACTTTCGGTATTTTGACCAGTTGTTTGCACGAGTAAGGTGTCGTCTGTTTTAAATTCATCAAGAGCATCAGTTACTTCACTTGAAATACCCTCCTGTTTTTTAACCACCTTTAAATAATCTTCATATCCAATTACAAACATTTTAAAAGGTGTACCGCTTTTTGAAGATATAAATTGAAGCGCATCAATAGCTTCGGTACTTGCAGGATTAACAAGCCCAACTTGCAAAACACCATTTTCCAGACCAAGAGGAATCATTTGATAGTGAGAAATTGTTTCTTGAGGAATGAGTCTCACAATAGCAGGGTCAGAAGATGTTGTATCATCAACAGTCGCTGTGGGTAAAGCAAAAAAATCACTCTTAACACGTAAGATTTCTTTTGCATCTACGAGACCCATTTCATGGAGAGCAACAAAAATATTACCGTTATATTTTTCTTGAGCTTGAGAAAGTATAGACTGAATTGATTCAGCCGTAATAAGATTTTGTTTTACTAATTCTTGTAAAAAATCCATAGATAATAAAATTTTTAATTGCCATAACTACTGTTATTCTTGCGAAGTTTCTATTTCAACACCACTACCCTGCTCACTTGTGTTATTTGAAGATGCTTCAGGAATCTGAGGACCACCTTGATCTTGATTGAGTGTGTTTAGAATAGACCCAACAATTTCTTGCTCAGCAGTATTGTTGAAAGTATCTGAATCAGAAGAAGTATTTACAGTGATTGTGTCAGAAGTATTTTGATTCACAACACTAGAAAGGGGTGTTGTAGATGCACTTGACTCTATTCCAATAGGAGCAAAAGGATTAGAACGACCTTCATTACCAGGCTGGTTTAGCCTGATGGTATTGTCAGCAAGAGCTTGGAATGCTGGATCAGAAAAAATATCATCATCCAAACGAATTGATTGTAGGTTCGCCAAGATAGAAATAAACTCACGATTTATTTGTTGTGTATCAAACATTCTTCCAGACTGACTTGATTGCGGAGAGAGAGGTGCGGTTGCCTGACCCGTAGTAACTGATTGCAGGTTACCACTTTGACCAAAAGCGTTACCAGGAAAAACACCTAACACAATTGTTAGAGAGACAAGGACAGCTATAAATATGAAGATGATTATAATTTTTTTCATAACTTATTCACTAATTAAACGATAGGTTTTAGTTGTAAACGTATAATCATACACATCACTAAATGAGCCTTGATTATTCAAAGAACTTGCAGTAAATCGGATTTGGCTTATATCTACAATTCTTAGATTTCTCTCAAGAGCTCGTAAAAAGTCCACAAAATCACCGTATGAACCCTCAACAGTAAATTCAAGGAAGAAAGTTTCATATAGACTATTGCCGTTTGTTTGATTTTGACTACGAGAAGAACCTGTAGAACGTACAGAAACTGTTGACTGCACATTTCCCTCTTCGTCTTCTCTTTGTATTTGACTTGGGTCAAAATTAACATTCTTAACGATAAGTCCGAGACTTAGGGCAATTCTTTGAACTTCTTGAATAAGTCCGATATTATCTACAGAATCAGGAACCATAGTGTTAAGTGCTTGAATGCTTGACTGAGGAAAACTATTGTAAGTTTGAGTAAGCTCATCTCGTCGAATTTGCAGAAGTCGAGAATTTGCAAGAGCCTCCTCATAACTCTGAGCTTCGGTATTCAACCTCTGCACTTCTCCATATATTGGATTTGTAAAACCCACAAAGAGAGCAATGGCCGCTATTATGAAAAGTGTTGGTAGTAGAAATCTCATAACTTAAATAATTAACTATTAGCGTGAAAAACTTCGTTCGACTTCCTGCTCAAAACTAACCAAAGATCGAGACACGTCGAAGCTTAAATCAAAATCTATCAAACCATTACGATTCAATGAAAAATTTGAAAAAATTGGATTTCTAATAAATCTATTCCTATTAAATAAATCAGCTTGTAAAGTAATAGCGTCATATGACGTTGCTTCTCCTGTCATACTTACCTGCACAAGATTTGGATTCGCAAGACTTAACTCATATTGAAAATTAATATATCGAATATTTGGTAAGGTTGTTTCTTGGAGAATGTTAAAAATTGGAGATACAGCGATGTGCCCCTGTAAAATTTCTCGCGCAGCCTTCATTCGTTTATCGAGAATTCTTAACTCCTCAAGCAAAGAAGGTTCAAATATATTGCGAGCTCTATTCAAAGAAACCTGCATTTCTTGAACACGTGTCGCAAGGTTATCTCGATAAAAATATACACCACCAGCCATGATAATTGACATGATCAGCAAAACAAAACTTATTGTATTTATCAAACCAAAAGAACTCCCGGACCGTTTTGGTTTTACGGTTTCCGTTTTTTTAGGAATAAATGAAGTTTGAAATTCTTGATCCATACAATTGCTTACTATTTATTATATACCTATCACAATAATTATATAGTGGATTACTTTCTCACAATACATTTAAGAAGAAAGTTTTCGTAACGCCAATCCTATGGCAACACCAAAGTCAGAACCGATTTCTTCCAACACAGACTCAAGAAACACCGGAACTTTCACCTGTGAAAAAGGATTGCTCTTTATAACTGAAGCAGGTAACTTTTGTTGCATGTATTCAACAAGGCCAATAAGTGAAGCTCCTCCGCCTGTTACCATTACAGAATCGATACTTTGTCCATATTTTTTTTCATACGCCAAAATAATGGCATTTATTTCAGACATTACATACTCAAGAGAGCCACGTATAATTGATTCAGCATCTGAATATTCGTCATTTGGAGCCATGCCAAACTTTTTCTTAAACTCCTCTGCCTTTGAAAGAGAAATATTCAAGCCGGTGCTTAAAACTCGAGTAATGTCCTGAGAACCTCTGTTGATAATATGGAAATCCTGAATAACACCCCGAGACACAACAGAAACCTTTGTCTTTGATGCACCAAAATCAACAAGTGCTACTGTTTCTCGCTTGGAGCCAACACAAGACCGAACATTTGAAAACATTTCTATTTCAAAAAAATCTGCATTAAACTGAGCATCTTTTACAACCTGTTGAAATCGTGCCAGTGCTTCGTTGTGAATAGCAGCAACCAACACCTTTCTTTTGTCATTTTTATTACCAAGTATTTCAGCTGGTGCATCGTCGTTACCCTCTAAAACATCATCTTCTGGAATCATCCACCAGTCGAGAGAGACTTCACTTATAGGAACAGGTATGAAGCGTCGAGCCTCTGTTGGAACAATGGTTGCAAGATCTTTTTGAGTGATAGCCTTGGGTAGCTCAAGCAAAAACACCAAGCTCGACGCAGAAGGAATAGCAACCGCAGAATTAAGAGATGTAATATTTGCTTCTTTTAAAATATCTTTTATCGCTTGAATGGTTTGATCATGAGTTGGGTTAACTGCTTGACCAATATATGAATTTTCAACATAGGTCCCAAGCGATACAGAGCCATATGTTTCAAGAACAGCAACACCATTGTCATTTTTTAACTGAACGATTTTTATAGACGAAGAACCTATATCCACACCAATAACACTACCGCCTTTTTTTGAGCCGAATAAACCAGAAAAGTTTTTTGTGATATCTTGTAGTATGTTAGTCATATGTATTAAAATTATATCATGAAACTTTTAAACACTATATTACAATTTATATTCCCCAAACGATGCGTGGTGTGTGAAAAACACGATGACCAAAATTTGTGTGCCGACTGCTTGAAAGAAGTTCCGCAAGTAAGAAACAAAAAAAGTGAATTAGTCTTTTCAGCCCTGCCGTACAGACACCCTGCGGTGAAATACTCCTTGTGGGAATTTAAATTCAAAAACAATCCTTCAGCATTTATGAAACTACTCCCTTTGGTTCACGACGTTTTAATCGACGAGCTCACCGAACGAAGTATTTTTAATAATTTTCAAAATCCCCTTCTGGTCCCTATACCACTTCATAAAAATAGACACAAGGCACGAGGCTTCAACCAGTCTGAACTTATCGCATACCATATTCACAAAATAAATCCTGATATTTTTGACATCAATGAAACAGGCTTGATTCGCTCCAAAGATACAGAACCTCAAGCAAAAATAGCAAACCGAGAACTCCGAAAGAAAAACATCGAAGGTTGTTTTGAAGTGCTTCAACCAAACGCATTTCACAACAGAAATATTATTCTCATCGACGACATCACCACCACCGGCTCCACACTTCAGGAAGCTATGAAAGTTTTGAAAAAATCCGGCGCACGGAATGTATATGCGTTTACGGTAGCAAAATAAAAAAC
>SKGB01000015.1 GCA_007117675.1 Candidatus Nomurabacteria bacterium
GGAAGCAGACGCAGGAGTCTCTTTTTGACACATCAGGTCGACAGGTAGCTGGCTGGACCAATAAACTAATATGGGGTGACAACAAGCTCATTCTTTCATCACTCAAGAATGGTCCTTTACGCAAACAAATTGATGAACAAGGCGGGCTCAAGCTTATTTATATTGACCCACCATTTGATGTTGGAGCAGATTTTTCAACTAAGATTGAAATTGGCAATGAGGAGTTGACCAAAAAGCCTTCCGTGTTAGAGGAGGTGGCTTACAGGGACACTTGGGGTAAGGGGACTGACAGCTTTATTTCAATGATTTATGAAAGACTCAAATTAATGCACGAACTTTTAGCAGACGATGGATCAATCTATGTTCACTGTGATTATAGAGTCAGTGCACATATGAAGTTAATTCTTGACGAAATATTTGGAGAAACTAGCTTCATAAATGAGATTTTATGGAAGAGAAAAGGTGGCTCGGCTCTAAGTACGATGGCAAAGATGTCAATCAATACTGATACGATATATCTATATTCCAAGTCAAAGTCCCCTGTGTGGAATAAAGTTTATATGAACTTCGACCAAGAATATATTGACCAGATGTTTACAAAGGAGGATGAGGACGGAAGAAAATATATGATTAATGTTACAAGTAGTCCTTCCTACAGACCAAATCTAATGTACGATTTTAGAGGATATAAGACTCCTCCAAACGGATGGCGGTATTCAAAAAACAAAATGGAAGAACTTGCTGCAGCGGGTAAAATATATTTCCCAGAAGATAAAAGTAAGCAGGTCTATAAGAAAATTTATCTAGATGAATACGAAGGTCAGTTAGTCACTAACTTATGGTCAGATATCAAATTGTTAAAAGGTAAAAACAAGGAGCTTTTAGATTACCCAACGCAAAAGCCAGAGTCTCTTGTTGAGAGAATAATCAATATATCTTCAAACGAAGGTGATCTAGTTGCTGATTTTTTTGTAGGTTCTGGCACTACCGCCGCAGTAGCAGAAAAACTTGGTCGTAAATGGATTTGTTCAGACCTTGGGCGTTTTGGTGTACATACAACTAGAAAGCGGATGATAAATGTACAGCGTGAGCTTAAAAAAGAAGGAAAAGATTTCCGCGCATTTGAAATACTTAACCTTGGCAAGTATGAACGAGACGCTTATGTAAAAGTAGATGGTGACCTGAAGAAAGAGGAGCGCCAGAAGCTAGAAGCTCAAAAAGAACGTGACTTTATCAAGCTTATTTTGCAAGCATACAAAGCTGAAGGTCTAGACTCGTTTGAACACTTTGTCGGTAAAAAACGAGACCGAGTTGTAGCAGTTGGTCCACTAACCGACCCTGTTTCAGTGCAGTTCATTCTTGACGCCTGCCACGAAGCTAGAGAAAAAGGACTGACCAAAATAGATATTCTTGGCTTCGAGTTTGGAATGGGTATAGATAAAGATGTGCTTGTTACTGAAGACAAGTGTCGGGGAATAGATATAAATCTCAAAATCATTCCTGGTGAGGTGTTTGACAAACGTGCTATTGAGCGAGGTCACGTCAAGTTCTATGACCTTGCGTATGTAGACTTTAAGCCACACGTTTCAGGTCGAGGTGACAAGAAAGAATTGAAGGTTGAACTCACTGATTTTGCTGTGTTTTATAACCAAGACGACATTGACTCCGTGGGTGAAAAACTAAAAGCTGGTAGTTCAAAAGTCGTGCTTGATGGCGGTCAGGTCATAAAACTTACTAAAGAAAAGGACTCCGAAGTAATTACTCGTGAGGTTCTAACAAAAGAATGGACTGACTGGATTGATTACTGGTCGGTAGACTTTGATTTTGAGAGTAAGAAAGAGATTGTGCGTGTTGAAGAGGATGGTCAGGAGGTTGAAAAATGGACTGGTAACTATGTCTTTGAAAACGAGTGGCAGTCATTTCGCACCAAGAAAGTCCGCTCACTAGAGCTAACATCGGCAGTCGTCACGGTTCTTGCAGGAGAAAAGAGAGCGATTGCTGTCAAAGTGATTGATATCTTCGGTAACGATACGACCAAGGTAATTGAGGTTAATATATGACCCTAGAAAGTTTACAAATGAGTGACTATATTCAATTTACTTCAGCTTTTTTAGGTGCGTTCTTTGCTTTTGTATTTTTTGCCCTGGGACATTTATGGACTTCATCACGCAAAGAGCGAAAAAATGCAATAGCTGATATTGGAAGACTGCAGGAGTTTATGGCAATGCAAACTTACTATTTTGAAACAAATCTACTTATCTATGAAAATCTTATTAAAAGCGAAAACCCAATTGCAATAAATCTGAGCGGTTTTACAGCATTCCCAATAGAAGAGTACTTTTTCTGCAAGTTAAACAAGTATCAAGTAAGCTTATCTCTTATGCGCTATATAGTTGATTTGAAGGTGCTTAATGCGGATATTGAGTCATTGAATAAATGGTTAGCAGAACTTACCGACTTCTCTCGTATTGCAATGTTGGAGCAAAAAGAAGACCATTTTAGAGATACTTTAACTGATAGCGCAAAGAAGTTTAAGGAGCAGGCAGATAAATTGAAAAGCCACCTGACATCTACAAAGGAAGAAGTACCTAGAATACTTGCAGAACTAGCTCTTACTCAAGATTACTTAAGAAGCAGTATCTTCCGAAGATTTTATATAAAACTAAGGACCTACTTTGATGATACTTACCGAGAAGAGAGGTTAAAAAAGTTTATGAATAGCACAGAATAATATGGCATTACATAAAGATTTTCCAAAAGATAAGTTCGCAATCGCACCAGCCAATACTCGCTGGTTTCCTGCTGAGGAAGACTTGCGTGAGCAAGGTGGCTATGAGCGCCTCCTGCCACCCCTTGTTGCTCAAGTACGAGAAGAAGTACAAGAATGGCGTGAAAATGGCTATGAAGGAGCTTCTCAGACCTCTCAGGCATTATTGAAATGGTGGTTTACTGAAATACATACAAAACTTAACGCTGACGGCACAGCTTTTCAATTTCAATACTATTTTGCACAGCGTGAAGCAGTAGAGACTATCGTCTGGCTTTACGACGTTGCCCGTGCTCGCGGAAAACACGACTTGATGCGCTTCGATAAGATGGGACGTTTAAGTGGACAGATGTTTGATGAAGATTGGTTGCGAATGGTCATCAAAATGGCGACAGGTAGTGGTAAGACCAAGGTAATGTCGCTTATTATCGTATGGGCATACTTTCATAAACTGTACGAAGAAGATTCAGAATTAGCTCGCAACTTCTTACTGATTGCTCCTAACGTGATTGTATTTGAGCGTATCAAGGTAGATTTTGAAGGTCAGAAGATTTTTTATGATGATCCAATGCTTCCTGATGATGGCTTTGAAGGACGTAACTGGAATGAGGATTTTCAAATCAACATACACTTTCAGGATGACGTTGGACACATCTCCGACACTGGCAATATATTTTTAACAAACATCCACCGTGTATACGCTGGCGATATAGACGAAGCGTCTTTTGAAGACGAAAATACTTCTGACTATTTCCTTGGTGAGAAAGCGGTTGCTAAAACAAATGCCAATCGCACTGATTTGGGAGAAATCGTTCGAGAAATTGACGAGCTGATAGTTATTAATGATGAAGCTCACCATATACACGACCCAAAGATGGCGTGGTTCAAGTCTATTGCAGATATTCATAATCAGCTTCAATTAAAGGGTGGTGGGTTGCCGTTACAAATTGACGTAACCGCAACTCCCAAAGACGCAAAAGGACGTATTTTCCCACAAGTGGTCTCAGACTATCCTCTGGTAGAAGCAATTTATCAAGAAGTGGTTAAATTGCCTGTTTTGCCAGACTCTCGTAGTCGAGCACAGCTCAATGAAAATGAAAGTTCTAACTTCGTTGAGCGGTACAAAGATTACATCGACCTCGGTTTTATAGAGTGGAAGAAGTCATATGACGAGTACCTAGCAACTGGAAAGAAGTCTCTTCTTTTTGTGATGGTTGATGATACGACCAATTGTGATGATGTGGCCGCTTATTTGGAAGCTACATACCCTGAACTAAAAGATGGTGTTCTTACCATTCACACTAACAAGAGTGGTGAAATAGCTGAAAATGCAACAGGTAAAAAAGAAAAAGAATTGCAAGAACTTAGAAGACAGTCAAACGAGATTGACAGTATGGATAGTCCGTTCAAAGCCATAGTATCGGTCCTTATGCTTAAAGAAGGATGGGATGTGAAGAACGTAACCACTATCGTCGGTCTACGTCCATATTCTGCAAAATCACAAGTACTGCCTGAACAAACACTTGGTCGAGGTCTGCGAAAAATGTTTTTTGGTCAAGATGTAAAAGAATATGTCAGTGTTGTTGGGACGCCAGCATTTATGGATTTTGTTGAGTCTATTCGAGCAGAGGGTGTGACGCTTGATACTCGCTCAATGGGTAACAAAAGCCCACTGAAAGGACCCGAAGTAATCGAGGTTGAGCACGAGAATGTAAAGAAAGATATTGATGCGCTAGATATTGAGTTACCAATTCTGACACCTCGCATTCAAAGAGAGTTCAAGAACTTAAATGACTTGGATATTGATAACTTTGAGTTTTCACCTGTCACCCCAAAAGAGTTCTCGGCGGATGAACAGAAAGAAATAGTCTTTGAAGATGTAATTGAAAATGGTGAACACCACAAGATTGTGTTCGACTCGGTGCAATCAATCTCATATCAAAACGTACTATCCTATTTTGTGCAGGTTATTCGCAAAGACTTACGACTCGTTCGCTCGAGCGACGCTATCCTCTTTGAGAAAGTAAAGAAGTTTGTGCAGTCAAAATTGTTCGGCACAGAAGTTGATTTGAATGACACAAACATACTTCGCAACCTTTCAGAGCTAGAACCAAAGAAAACCATCATTGAAACATTTAAGAAAGCTGTGAATGAACTAACAGTTCAAGATGTCGGTGATACCGAAGTGCAGAACTATATTAAAGTCAGTGAAGCTCGTCCGTTTGTGGTTAATCAAAACAGGTATCTTATTCCGAAAAAATCAGTATTCAATAAAATTGTCGGCGATAGTGAGTTTGAACTTGAGTTTGCTGATTGGCTTGAGTCACTAGACGATGAGATAACATCATTTGCTAAAAATTACATCGAAATACACTTCAAAATCGAATATAAGACCTCTACTGGCTCGATTGCTAACTACTACCCAGATTTCTTTGTGAAAGTCGACAATTCGACTATTTATGTGGTTGAGACTAAGGGTCGCGAAGACCTAGACGATATTGAGAAAATCAAACGTCTCAAGCAGTGGTGCGATGATGCTACCGAGCGAATATCAGGGAAAACGTATACCGCACTGTATGTTATGCAGGAGGATTGGGATAAATACCAGCCTAAAACCTTTAAGGATTTAGCTGAGAACTTCAAAGTCACTTCTTGAGTAACTTTTGAGTAATGAGATTTCGGAAATAAAATGAGTATCAGTGTAGAAAAATATAAAAAGATGATTGCAGGATATCCAATAGAAACGCTTGAACAAATCAAGGTAATTGGTCACACTCTAACCTATGATACGAACAAGGTTGAGCTTGGTAAAAATGATTTGTATTCAATTGCACAACTCACAAAATCGCTAACTGTACCAACTAATCAAATTAAAGCCATCTCCGAGAAGATGCACTCGAGCTGGTGTGTTTTCGAGGATGGTGAATTGAATGAGACTAACCTGAGCCACTTGGTAGAAGCGATTAATCAAGAGCTTGGGCAGTCACAAAAGTCAGTAAGCATTATCAAGAAAAAGAAGAATATCTTTTTGCAGTTTAGTGGTGATAAAAAACTCTATTTTCTTTCTGACGACACACACTCACGTCAAGCACGTCTAATCAGCTTTCTTACTGACCCTGCTATAGGCGTATCAAAATCTATAGACTCAATAATTGAATTTATATCTTTGCCAGACGATGATTTTAGAGATATCAAAGAGAAAAAAAATGTCCTGCGAAATACTCTTAAAAGAATACAGAGGGAGTTAAAAAATGCGAATTGCTCAAAGACGTTCTCTTTTGAGTGGCGTTCAGCAAACACAGTAGCGTTACAGGTGAAAGACCGTTAGGTGTGGGATAAACTTAGTATTTTTTAAGGAGTCCCTAAGAATCGCTATAAATAAAGATTAGAATAAGCATCAAACGCACCGTCTCGCACCAACTAGTAATAGAGTTGGTGTTTTTTCTATTCTGTAATGGATGGAGATTAGCACCAGCACAGTCAAAGAGTTTCAATCAGCTGTTAGAAAGGCATACAACCAATCTATTACCGAAGATGAAGCTCGTATTATTTTAGCTGACTTAGTCGGTTATTTCGATGTGCTGGCTCAAATCAATCATCAAGACAAATTGGATGCTGAGGTTTAATCGGTATGAAAGGTACCCCTTTCTTAAGACAACTTTTCTAAGGTATTATCACTTAGAAAATAACTATGGCAAAACAAGGATTTAGAATCGCAAAGGAAATCAAAGACGAAATTATCA
>SKGB01000064.1 GCA_007117675.1 Candidatus Nomurabacteria bacterium
ATAGTAATATATATACATTAATAGTAAACGATATGCAGGCTAACCTTATAAGCAACTTATATAGATAATATGTAAGTGATTATAAAACCTACATACTCATATTCACAACAAAAAATCGCTTACTATTTCAAGTAAGTGAATTTTATTTTATATTATGGAAACAAACCAAAATTACACAACATTACTCGATAGTATTAATCCCAAAACAATAGAAGAAGGCGCCATTATAGAAGGAACTGTTCTCTCTATCGAAAAAGCAGCTGTATTTATTGACCTTCCACCATTTGGTACTGGAATTATTTACGGAAGAGAATACATTAACGCTCGAGATGTTATCAAAAATGTTAATGTAGGAGACTCAATCAAAGCAAAAGTTGTAGAACTAGAGAATGAAGATGGTTACATTGAACTTTCTCTAAAAGAAGCTAGACAAGCAATTATCTGGAAAGAAGCCGAGGAATTACTTAACAACAAGCAAATTCTTGAGCTACCCGTTAAAGAAGCAAACAAAGGCGGGCTTATAATCGAATGGAAAGGAATTCAAGGATTTCTACCCGCATCACAACTTAAAACAGAAAACTATCCACGAGTTGAAGATTCTGATAAAGAAAAGATTTTGAAAGAATTAAAAAAACTAGTTGGAGAAGTTTTATCTGTAATAATGATTACTGTTGCTCCAAAAGATGGAAAATTGGTTTTCTCTGAAAAAGACGGTGATCAGTCAGAAAGAAAAGAGCAGATTTCAAAATATACTCTTGGAGATACCGTTGATTGTGAAGTTGCAGGTATTGTTGACTTCGGAGTATTTCTGAAAGTTGAAGAAGGGCTTGAAGGACTTGTTCATATTTCAGAACTAGACTGGGGATTGGTTGAAAATCCTCGAGAAATGTTTAAACTTGGAGACAAGGTACAAGCAAAAATTATCGAAATAAAAGACGGTAAAATTTCTCTTTCAATCAAAGCACTTAGAGAAAACCCATGGAAAGAATTTGAAGGAAAAATCAAAAAAGGTGATATTGTAAAAGGTGTTGTTATTAAATTTAACCGACACGGAGCTTTAATTTCAATCAAAGAAGGTGTTGCTGGATTAGTACACAACTCACAATTTGGATCAGAGGAACAACTACGAAGCTCACTTGAACTTGGAAAAACCTACGATTTCCAAATCACACTATTTGATGCTTCAACACAAAAAATGACACTTGAATTTCTAGACCCAAAGAAAAAAGCATAAATAATAAAAAAGACCCGCAAGGGTCTTTTTTATTATTTATGCTTTTAAAATATTTACTTTCTTTTTCCACCACCCAAAATAACCGAAAAACTATATATTCAAATTTTCTTATATGATCCTTAAAAAAAACATAAAGAAAAAAACAGGCAAATTCTGATAAAGAGATTTATATTTAAGCGAAGCGGTTAGTAAATCCCTAGAATTTGCCTGTGTTTTTAAATCTTTTCGAGTGAGTCTAGTCTTTTGTTTACTTTTTGACAATGAAAAAGTAAAAGAGGTTTTACCAAGAAAAAGTAGCAATCTTAATTAAACCTATTCATTGCCTCCACATACCCCTTCACCTCAATTGTTTCCAAAATTGATTGTATTTTGGGCGCGAGATTTCTCACCGTCTCTAAATCTTTTGCAGAAAAATCTTTCAAGACAAAAGATGTACGAGACTCCGGAGTTTGCAATTCGCCCTCATCATTTACAGGAGCAATCCCAATACGGACACGAACAAAAGCACTCGTCTGTAAGACTTCTTGAATTGACTTAATACCATTATGCCCTCGCGAATCCCTATCAAAAGAAATACGTAGACGGCCCACAGGCAAATCCACATCATCATATATAACAACAAAATCTTCCAAATTGAATCCAAGTTCTTTTTGATACCATGCAACACTTCTTCCTGATTCATTCATAAAGGTTTGAGGTTTTACAAACAAAACTCCCCCCTTCTTTGCTTCCAAGCTTTGTGCATATTTATTAGAAACCCAATCAAGACTCCATTGATCAAAAATAACCCAAGCACTATTGTGTCGAGTATTTGCATATCTTTCTCCAGGATTCCCTAGTCCAAAAACTATCATTTTATAAGTATGTACACTTTAGCTGTTTGCGTCAATACTTTCTTTTGTATTACAATACACACATGAATATTGAAAAACAAAATACTCCCCTTGAAAAAACAAAAACAATTAAAAAGGAATTTTTTGAACTTCTACGATTCATTGTTATAGCGGCAATTATTGTTATACCGTTTCGTATGTTTATCGCACAACCTTTTGTGGTAAATGGTGCATCTATGAGCCCTACATTTACGACAGGTCAATACCTTATTGTTGAACACCTCACCTACAGAAGATCCGAACCGCAACGAGGAGACGTTATTATTTTTAAATACCCCCTAAGACCTTCTGATTTTTACATCAAACGAATAATTGCGCTCCCCGGAGAAACAATAACAATCCAAGGCTCCGAAGTCTTTATCAAAAAATCTGGATCAAGTGAAAATTTAAAACTAGAAGAACCCTACCTACTATTTACAAGTAATAACAACATATCAAAAACTCTTGCAGACGATGAATATTTTGTGATGGGTGACAATAGACCAAATAGCTCTGACTCGAGAACTTGGGGGCCTTTATCACAAGAGTACATTGTTGGAAAAGCTTTTCTTAGACTCCTGCCCTTGCGCACATTTGAAATGAAACCAGGGCATCATCCTGATGAATTCAGCCAAAACTAAAGAAAAATTATCAGTAACATATTAAACACACCACATAATCATGTCTCAAGATAAAAAAAAAGAAAATCTCACACACGAAGGCGTACCCACTATTACCAGAAATCAATATTACAATATCCAGGGAGTATTTGAAAAATTCCAAGAGATTGCTATATACTACGGCTTTCTTCCTGTTCATTTACCAATGATAGAGAACGAAGAATATATTCTTAAATCAGCAGGTAAACAACCAGAAAAGATATCAGACCAGATTTACAATGTTAAGCAACCAAGAAGCTCGGAAAAGCTCTGCCTCCTTAGAAGCGCAGCTCCAGGATTCTTACGTACGTTTATTGATGAAAAAATGTATCAACTTCCACAACCTGTCATGCTTTATAGTTCTGGGCCTCGATACCAAAATAGTAAAACTGAAGATCATGAAATACACAGTTTTGATCTTGAGATAGTAGGTTCTACAAAAACTATCATGGACGCACTTATTATTCATTTGAATATCTTAACACTTGAAGAACTGGGAGGAAAACATATCATTGTTCATATAAACTCTTTGGGAGACAGAACTTGCCGACAAAACTACATCAAAGAACTCTCAAACTACTACCGCAAACACATTAATGATTTAGACAAGGACGACCGTCAGATCCTTAAAACAGACCCCTTAATGGTTTTGACTTCAACCAAAGAAGTAACTCAAGACATAAATGCACACGCGCCAGACCCGCTTAGTTTTCTATCTTCTGAATGCAAAAAGCAATTCAAAGAAGTATTGGAATATTTAGATGAGTTGGGGATAGCATACCAAATAGACAAAACTATCACCCATGAACTTGACGCTGATAGTCACACACTGTTTGAAATAAGAACATATATTGAAAATGAAACAGGGGAAGAAACACAACACACACTCGTAAAAGGAGGGAGACATGACAATCTAGCAAAGCTCCTCAATATCAAAAAAGAGGCACCGGCCGTTGGTTCATCAATGGATATTAAAAAAGTGATTGATATGCCATGGTTTAAAAAACATAACCCGAAAAATCTCAAACCACCCAAAGCATACTTTATCCAACTTGGAACAGAGGCAAAAATGAAAAGTCTCACGATCATCGAGCAGTTACGTAAAGCAAAAATCCCTGTAGTAAAGTCACTCTCAAAAGACAGTTTGCAGGCACAGCTTGTTGTTGCTGAAAAACTCGGTGTTACCCACACCCTTATTTTAGGACACAAAGAAGCGCTCGAAGGTACTGTTATTATAAGAAATATGAAAAACAGATCACAAAAAACTGTTTCTATAGAAAAACTACCCATCGAAATGAAGAGAAAATAGCAAATACACCACACTTGAAAGTGTGGTGTATTTGCTATACACTATCAACATGATTGAGATTATTCAAATTGGAGACCCGAGACTTCGTCAAGTTTGCGAAACCATACCAAAACACACAATCACAGAACAAGAAACCAAAGAAGACATAGAGAAACTAAATGAAGCTCTTGCCTCACAATCAGATGGTGTTGCTATATCTGCACCACAAATAGGAATTATGAAAAGCATCTTTGTTGTTGGAGGTATGGTTTTTGACAAAGAATTTCAAGAAGGAACAAAAAAACTTTCAGATGTCTCAATACAAAACAAGGTATATATAAATCCTGTTATTACAAAATACTCAAAAGATACTGAAAGTATGGAAGAGGGATGTCTTTCTATTCGTGGAGTATACGGAAATGTCGTGAGACCCAAAAAAATTGTTATTGAATACTACAACGAACAAGGAGAAAAGAATACTGATCGAGTCGGAGGATTTTTAAGCCGTGTTATTCAACATGAGTTTGACCACCTACACGGTATACTATTTATTGATAAGGCAACAGACACTTGGCAAAATGATGAATACAAAGAAAAAATATAATATTGTTTTTTGGGGAACGCCAAAACTTTGCCTTCCATATCTAGAAAAACTACACCAAGACCCTCAATATAATATTGTGGCGCTTGTTACAAACAAAGACAAACCTGTGGGCAGAAAACAAATTCTAACCCCCTCACCTGTTGCAGTCTGGGGGGAAGAACGAAACATCCCCGTATTGCAACCAAGTGTACTTGATACTTTTTTTCTAAACGAAATCCTCCAATATAAACCAGATGTTTCTATTGTTGTTGCATATGGAAAGATAATACCTCAAGCAATCATAGAGCTTCCCACACACAAAACCCTTAACGTTCATTATTCACTCTTACCACGCTGGCGTGGTGCCTCCCCTGTTGAAGCAACAATACTTGGAGGAGATACAGAAACAGGAGTATCTATCCAAAAGATGATTTTTGAACTTGATGCGGGCGATATTGTCTCCGAACAAAACATCGTACTCAAAGGAAATGAGTTTGCAGAAACCCTCAAAGAAACACTCAGTAACGACGGCGCAGAACTTTTAAAAAAAACACTTCCTGACTACCTTGAAGGAAAGATATCACCACAAGCACAAGACCCAAACAATGTCACAAAATGTGGAATAATAAAAAAATCTGACGGAGAAATACACTTGTCAGAAAACTCCGTGAGTTTATGGAGAAAATATCGAGCCTATCACCCCTGGCCAGGAATATTTTATTTTGACTCATCAGGTAAACGAATCAAAATAACCGAAGCAACATTTGATAAGGGTGAATTTAAAATTCTCAAAATTATCCCTGAAGGCAAAAAAGAAATATCGTGGGAATTATACAATAAATAAACTTGGTATTATCCATACCTTTATTAAGCATTGAAGATAAAAAACATACGAAAAAACAGGGAGAAATTCTGATAAAGACAAACACTTTGAGTAAAGTGTTTAAGTGAGTCTTCAGAATTTCTCCCTGTTTTTTATGTGTTAGAAAAAGTTCAATATTTTTGACTCTTTTTTATTACTCCGAACCTGAAATAGAAATAGACTCAATAATAACATCATCAATAGGCCTATCAACCCCAGGAACAGTATCAACAAGAGAAATTTTCTCTACAATATCATATCCAGAAACAACTCTTCCAAAGACAGTGTGTCTCTCGTCAAGATAACTGTTGTCGTGCACGTTGATAAAAAATTGAGAACCATTTGTACCAGGTCCTGCATTCGCCATGGCTATGGTGCCAGAAACGTTATGGTTGTCAGTATGTATTTCGTCTTCAAAAACATATCCAGGACCTCCTGTTCCCCATCGATTTGTCTGGTTTACGTCTTTTGAAAGCGGGTCACCACTTTGGATCATAAAACCCTCAATGACACGATGGAATCGAACACCGTCATAAAACTGACTTTCGCTAAGATTCAAAAAATTCTCAACAGTTTTTGATGCTTTTTCGTTCCACAACTCAACATCAAAAGAACCAAGTGTTGTTGTAAAAGTTACAATAGTATATTCTTGTTTGTTATTCATAGTATCCATAGTATCTTGTAAACCTTCATATGTAGAAGCCTGTATATTTTTTTGAGATACAGATTCCCTTTCTCCACTAAATACAATCAAACCTCCCACAATTAACACAATACCAGCAAATACAAGAAGGTGTGTTTTATTTTTCATAATTTCTTCTCATAAGACGTTTAAAACGCATGGCTGCTTTTTTAAAAATAGAACGTCTTTTTCCTGATTCATTCACAACAACACGCTCAATAGTATCTTTGGTGATATCAATAGCAGCGTACAAATCCTCATCAACTATTTCAGCTTGAAACAAATCTTTTGACGTTTTAATTCTCACAGAAACCTTATACACTTCGCCTTGTTTTTGAGAATGAGTAGTTCGCTCCAAATCAACATTACAAAGCGCATCAGCCTCATTTACAAGCCGTTCAGTTTTGGAAAACTTACTATATACAAAATCAGCGATAGCATCGGTCAACTCTAAGTTAAGTGATTGTATTTGTATATTCATATTATATGTTTATATTTAACCTAGTAAAAACATCTATTGTAATTATATCATACCCGGTTTTTAGTTAGCTATATCGACAACAGAGAGAATTTTTGTTCGTGTATGGTGACCAGACACCATACAAACACTCGAAGTCGGAATTGCATAAAACACTGCAATAAGTTCTATAATTTTATGATTTGCCATAGTATACTCAGCTTTTTCTCGCACAAAAACCTCAAAATACCCAGGTTTTTGCTCTACAATTTTTTCTCTTTTTTGTCCTGTGAATACTCTTACATGAATATACATAAGTCTAGTATGAGCCAAAAAGCATTGTTTTTCAATACTAATTACAGTTCCGTAGCACTTGACTTGTGTATAGATATATGCTAATATATATTTAAATCAAAAATCAAAGTACTATGAAAAATTTTGTTCAAATTGCCATTGTGGCGATTATCCTGATTTTCGCAGCAAGCTGTGGAAACAATGAGGTGGTGGTTGAAAAACCTAAACCAAAACCAACTTGCCATGTAGAACTGGTATACACCCCTCTCACCTCTTCGGTGATTGCAGTGGAATACCGTGTTCAAAAAGGGCAGAAACCGGATGAAATTGTGCAGATGCATAAAACCAACCCAAACATGGTTGGTGGAGCATTCCTGGATTACACTATGGACATGTTCCTTGCAGATAACCCAGAGGTGGCAACATCCACCAAACGGGCAATCCGCAAAGACAAGTGCGATCCCACCAAAATCGACACCGTGTGGTATAAAGCCTGGAACTTAGAAGAAAACAATCTCGTTTACCTTCGTGTTCCAGCTCGACTCGACACAGTACCCGGTAATGGATGGAATGCGCAATGGTTTATTCCAGAAAAAACATCACCAATCAAACATTTGGTTGATCGAATCGAGATTGCTTCTAGTAACCTTGAGAAAAAACCAGTCGCTGATCTTCGAGAAAATCCTTGCCAAAATGAAGGAGGGCTAGTATCTCCTCCCAATGACGGAGGCAGTCGTGGTGACTCTTGGTCTACGGTTCCGCCAACTGGTGGTGACGATGGTTCAAGTAGTGACTTATCGGACTGGCTCCCTTGGACCATTATTGTCCTTCTAATACTCACTGGGTTTATCGTGCTGTATTTGCAAAATCGCAATCAGCACAACAGTACCCGTTCACACGTAAGTGCCGAGTCTAACGAAACTCGCGCGTTCACTGAGAGTCAACACGGGCAAACACATGATGTGATTGTCAACGACGGTCAAGAGACCCGAGGACGTGTTGCTGAATCAATGAAGGACCTTGGTTCTAAGTTGAGTCAAGTCATCGCCGATGAAGGCAAGGCCGACCGCGAGATGCTCGAGCGTCAACTCGACGCTGAGCGAAAGTCTCAGAAAGAGACCCTCGCCACCTTTATGAGGGCAGTGAGTCAAAACGGAGGATTGAGCGGGAAGAAGAAGGAGTAAAACTCCTTCTTCCCCACTCAAAAGCCGGTACGCATAACGCGTGCCGGCTTTTTTTATTTATGCCAAATTTTGCAACAAAAAACCTACCCCATAAGCAACAAAAGCTGCGGTAGACCCAATAAACAAAGTTTCTACAATACCTTGCACATAGGATTTTTTAGTTACAACACCCCTCACAAAACCAACAATAACAAAAGCAATGGTTGTAAGTATGCAAGACACAAGAAACTCAACTCCAGAAAACCAACCGAACAAAAACTCAAACAAGAAGGTAAGGAGCGGAATTATTCCAAGCACTATAAACGACACAAAAGTCACAAATGCTGTTTGTAAAGGATTTTTTGGATTTTCTCCCTGAGAGAGGTTTTGTTGCGCTCTTTCAGAAAGAAAATTTGAAGATGCCATAGAAAAACCATCAGCCAACACATTTGAAATACCAAGTATCAATATAATACTCGAAGGTAGCCCTGCGCCCACAACACCCGCAACGATAGCAAAGGTGGTGATAATTCCATCTATACCACCATATATAAACTCACTAATGAATTTTTGATTATATGTCATAGTATTTAATCTTGAAAACTTCTTATATCCTCAAGAACTTCTTGTGCATGAACAGCTGGCTTGACTTTTGTATAATGCTTTACGATATCTCCTTGCGGATTAATAAGAAAAGACTCTCTATTAATACCAAGAAAAGTTTTTCCAAACATAGACTTTTCTTTTTCGACACCAAAAAGTTTTATTATCTTTCTTTCACTATCGACAAGAAGCGGAAACGGCAAGTCATGCTTTTCTTCAAATTTTTTATGTGACTTTTGAGAGTCAGCAGAAACTCCCAATACACAACAATTTAAATCTTTGAACTTGTCCCACTCATCTCTAATCATACAAGCTTCTTGAGTACAGCCCGGAGTGTTGTCTTTTGGATAAAAATAAAGTAGCACCCACTTCCCTGTGTAGTCAGATAATAAATGTTCTTTGTTATTTTGATCAAGGGCGGTAAAATTAGGTGCTTTTGTAAACATAGGTATTGTATATAAATTAGGTATTAAATATGTCCAACATTTGTTTTAAGGAACAAACATTTTGCTCTCTCGTTGCAAGATTTTTTATTGTCACACTTTGAGCATCAAACTCACGCTTATCTATGATACACAGATGTGTTGCTTCAACCAATTCACAGTATTTAAAAATATCTTTAAAATCATCTTTGTTACCAGCATACACATCAACCTCTATATCAGAAATATTCTGACGGAGACTTTGCGCAACATCAAGAGCGTATGAAGCGAAAAAATTCTCTCGATAAAACACGACGATTTTTCTTGTCTGTAATAATTCAGAAAAAATACCCATTTCAGATAACACAGTGTGAAGTCTATCAACCCCAGCAGAAACACCAATCGAAGGTAGTAATTCGTTTGAGAAACGCCCTGTCAAAGCATCGTAACGGCCACCAGACACCACCGAACCGATATTTTGAGGGCCTCGTATATTAGTTTCAAACACGGTGCCAGTATAGTACCCAAACCCTCTCACAATATTCATATCAAAACTGACATGCGAAGAAATCCCAAGGTCAACACACCCACGCGCCAGCATATCAATTTCACTGATTATATCTTGAGCTATTTCTGAGTCTTTAAAAAATGACTGCAAAGCATCCATGATTGTCTCTGGAGATTTTGAAATAGAAGCAAACTCAATAATAGAATTATTTTGAGTTTCAGTTAAATTAAAATTCTCAAGCTCTTTTCGAAAATCTTCTTGTGATATTTTCTCTGACTTATCAACCAACACAACAATCTTTTCTAATAAAGAATCATCAAAGGATAAAAACTTAGGCAACAGATTGATGAGTTTTCTACTACTTACTCGAATCACAAATCCGTCACTCATAAACGAAGACATGATTTCATGAATCATAAGAAGCATTTCAACATCTGTTTGAATTTTCTTGGAACCAACAACATCTGCATCAAGTTGTACAAACTGCCTGTACCGTCCTCTCTGAGGACGTTCACCACGAAATACATCCCCGAGCTGGTAGCGTTTGAACGGACGAGGAAGTTTGTCACCATATTGACCAATCACACGAGCAAGAGGGACCGTAAGGTCAAAACGAAGTGCAATTTCTTCTTTTGCGTCAGACTTACTGTCTTTATTTGATTCAAGAAAAAAAAGATTAAAGTCATCCGCTTTGTCACCAGCTATACCTTCTTGGAATTCAGCAACGGGTGTTTCAAGAGGATAAAATCCAAATTTTTGATAGACACCAATAATTGTTCGTATTAAAAAATCTCGCTCACGAGCCTCTTTAGGTAATAAATCTCTAAAACCACTTGGAGTGTTAATTTTGCTCATATAGTTTTTATAGTACTATTTTTTCACCAAACCAGCAAACAACATTATTGAATTTTTGTAAAAAATATGATTTACTATAGCTGTTACTACCTAATAAATAATGTATATATGAATTTATGGCACGATGTATCTCGAGGGGACAATATTCCACATGAAATAAACGTTATCATCGAGATACCTAAAAACTCACCAAACAAATATGAGATAGATAAGGAAACTGGACTTATTGCTCTTGACCGAGCAAACTACTCATACCACCCCTATCCCTTTGACTACGGTTTTGTACCGCAAACATTATGGGATGACGGGGACGCGCTTGATGTTATTGTACTTACAACCTTTCCGCTTGCCGTTGGGGTACTTGTAAAGGCGCGACCTGTTGCAGTTATGGAAATGATCGACGGTGGAGAGTCTGATTACAAAATACTCGCAGTGCCTGTAGATGACAAACGTTGGGATGATGTTCAAGACCTAAACGATTTAAACAAACATAATCTCAAAGAATACCAGCACTTTTTTGAAACCTATAAAGCACTCAAAAAAGATGGAGGTGAAAAAATTGTACAGGTATTGGGATATAAAGGGAAAGATGAGGCTATCCAAGCGGTAGAAAAATCAATCAAACTATACCAAGAAAGATAATACATATATAAAACACATCTTATAAAAAGATGTGTTTTATATTATAGTAATACTATCCTTATGAAAAAAAAATTTCAAAATATAAACCTGTTTTTAAAACAAAACAAACAATATATAGTACCCCTTGCTGTAGCTACTGGATTTATTTTTGATATGCTTACACTTACTCAAATTGACAGGCTGTACGATAATATCGTACTTATCAGTCACATAACCATTATTGGGGTTGGAACACTCCTCTTGTGTAATGAAGAGAGTGTTTTGTATAAAAAACTATCATTAGAAAAAATTAAATACATTATTGAAACAATCATTATATTTTCTTTTGGTGCTATTTTTAGTGGGTTTATTATTTTTTATACAAGAAGTGGCTCACTTACAACAAGTTGGCCCTTCATCATGATTCTTCTCGTACTCATGATAGGGACTGAATTAAAAAAACAATACTACAAAAAAAATATTTTCAGAATATCTTTTTTCTATCTTGCAATTATTACATACAATATTTTTGCAATTCCTATTTTATTTCGAGAAATAAGCACACGAGTATTTTTTCTCAGTATTTTTATAAGCTTGGTTATCATCGCGATGTATCTAAGAACACTGTATGTAATACATAAAAAATATATCCAGAACTACATAAAGAAAATATTGAGCATTATTACCGCAATAACCTTAAGTATTGTAATACTATTCGCAACTAACATATTACCACCCGTACCTCTTTCAATGAAGTTTAAAGCAGTGTACTACAATATTAATGTTATCGAACCAGGTTCATACATTGGAATCTATCAAGCAACAAAAGACATAAACTTCTTGAGAAAAAGAAGTAGAACTCTTGTTCATGAAAATAACAGTCCTGTTTTTGTGTTTACTTCTATTTTTGCACCAGACAGAATTCAAACAACCATCTACCATATCTGGGAGTATCGTGATTCAAAAACAAACAAATGGATACAAACAGACAAAATAGCCTTACGCATTGCTGGGGGTAGAAGTCGAGGGTATAGAGGGTTTACCCAAAAAAGAAATATACTTCCAGGAACATGGCGCGTAATTATTGAAAACGAAAAAGGTCAAAGAATTGGAACCTTACGTTTCCATCTTGATGAAAACCAAAAACAAGAACATAAGGTTGAGGAAGTAATCCAGTAAACCTAATTTCTTGTAAGAAGTGGTCTATAAAGTGATATATTTTGCTGGAGTGTTGAACGAAGACTGTCTGGTACAGGGTCACCTGATGGGGTTTTTGTTTCAAGAGGGTGCACCAACTCACCATTTTTGTACATTTCATAATGAAGATGTGGTCCCGTAGATCTTCCAGTGGTCCCAACCTCACCAATCACCTGTCCCTGCCTAACCCTATCCCCCTTTTTAACATTCATTTTAGACAAATGAGCATATGCGGTAGCAATGCCTCCACCGTGTTCAATTTTAATAAAGTTTCCATACGCACCCTGCCAGCCAGCAAACACAACCGTACCATCTGCAACCGTCTCAATAGGTGTTCCTGTTGGGGCTGCAAAATCGATAGCCCTATGAGTTTGGAAGGTTCCTAAAATAGGATGTTTACGATTAAGAGAGAATCCAGAAGATATTCTTGTGTAATTCAATGGTGTCTTAAGAAACATTTTTTCTGTAGCGTCACCATTTTCATTATAATATTTATGAGAACCATCATCGTGCACAACTTGATACGCAAAAAATTCATTTCCATTGTTTAAAAATCTCGCAGCAAGAAGATTGCCCGTACCAGCAAACTCTCCATTTCGATATCGTTTCTCAAACACAAGAAAAAACTGATCTCCTTCTCTTAAACTTGAGGTAAAATCTACATCCCACGCAAAGACAGTTGCAAGCTCCATAATCATTCTATCAGTAAGACCAGCGCGTAAACCTGATTGATATAAAGAGTCTTCAACAATACCAGCAACAAAATCTTCAACAACCTCATATTCAATTGACTGCCGCACCACAGTATAGTCATCACCCTCAAAGTAAACTAAAAGCTCTTCGTTACTTGAAATATCATAACTTATACTCATTATATTTTCATTACTAAAAACAAAAGAAATAGTATTACCCGCACGTATTCGATTTATAGAAAAAACCTCAGAGATATCTTGAACCAAAGCTAAACTTGTGCCGTATGACAAACCACCCTCTCGCTGAAAAATACCGAGCAAGGTTTCACCCGATTCAATAGTATAATCTATCGTATTAGAATTTTGTAAATAACTTTCTTCATTAATTATTTCTACGTCATGATAAGAAAAACTATCCGGGAGAGGCTCAGACTCTTCTTGAGCGCTAGTTTGTAGCAATCCATAAGGAGAAAAAGAAAGTAGCCCTAAACTTACAAGTGAAACAACAATTAATGCTATTGTTCGATATTGAATATTTCTTTTTCTAATAGATTTCATGTACTCCATATGATTTATTATATCGAGTTATAAATATTGCAACAACACAGAAAGTGGAAACAACCCAAAAGTCTTATAAAATATGCTATCATAAAATAACTCATGAAATTAAACACCATACTTTCTATAAGTCGTCCACGTTTTTGGGTCTATGAATTTGGAACCTTTGTATTTGGAGCGATTGCAACCTTTACACCTTTTTCAGAACTGTTCACTTTTCCTGTTTTATTTTTTGGTCTATATTTTTTGATTCCTGCAAATATTTTAATCTATGGAATCAATGATATTTTTGATTACGAAACAGACAAACTCAACCCAAAAAAAGTTCAATATGAGGAACTCCTCGAACCAAAGGATCAAAAGAAGGTTTGGTATTGGATTATTTGGACAAACACCCCTTTTGTCGTGAGTGCGTTCTGGCTCCCTCTTCCTGCCCTTGTATCATTTTTAGCATTCTTATTTTTTGCAAGTTTTTATTCAGCAAAACCAATTCGAGCAAAAGCAATACCATTCCTTGATTCTATCTTTTCTGCGTCGCACTACATTGCAACAGGTGTGTTTGGTTACTATCTACTTGGGGGTGTACAATTCCCCACAGTGGGAGTTATTGCAGGAATATTGTGGGCAATGGCCATGCATGCCTATTCTGCAGTACCTGACATCAAAGCAGACAGAGATGCAAAACTTCCCACCATCGCCACAACACTTCTCGAACATAAAACCCTTTGGCTTTGTTTGCTATTGTATGCAACATCAGCCTATCTTGGATACATAAAACTTGGTTTTGGAGTTTTAATATATGGACTTGTCTATGTCACCCTTATGATAGTATCTCTTAAAAAAGTAAGGTCTGGTGGATCAAATTTATTTACATTATACAAACTCTTTCCATACATAAACTTGGTTGCAGGAGCAGTTATGACAATCTCACTCCTTCTCAAGCATCCCTTTATTGTAATATAAAAACGCCATCTTTATGGCGTTTTTATATTACACATCATCAAGACTTGTAAGCGGTCTTGGATGTTTAATACCAACAACTCGCTTGTAAGCCAGCTCAGATGAAATGAGACAAATTGGCATACCTATACCCGGGTTTGTGCCAGCCCCTACATACAAAAGATTTGAAATCTTTTTACTTTTATTTGTGGGGCGCAACAAAGTTTGTTTTAATGTGTGTGACAAACCAAGAGCGGTACCTTGAAACGCATTGTAATCTTTTGTAAATTCTTGATGAGCATACATACTTTCATATTCAATCATTTCTTCAAGATTTGGAATATTTAAATCTTCCTTCATCATTGCAATAATTTTATTCCGATACTCTGTACGTTGCTCATCAGTAAACTCAAGTCCTGAAGCGACAGGCACAAGTACAAAGAGCAAGTCTTTTCCATCGGGAGCAATGGTCTTATCAGTCTTTGTTGGACAACATACATAATATGAAGGATCTTCAGGAAATTTTGGATTATCAAACACTTCTTTAAAATTCTCCTTCCAATTTACAGAAAAACGAAGATTATGATGCGTGAGCGTATCAACCTTCCCATTAAGCCCAAGATACAAAATGAATGCCGATGGACCCATCACAGCCTTATCCCAGTATTTTTGTGGGAAGGTTCTGTACTTTGCTTCTTTCAAAAGTTTTGTTTCGGTAAAGTGCATATCAGCATTTGAAATAACATAATTAGACTCAATAATAGAACCATCCTCAAGACGAACCCCAATAGCCTTTTTATTTTCAACCACAATTTCTTCGACAGGGGTGTTTGTATGAATCTTTACCCCATGTTTTCGTGCAATATGCTCCAAAGCTTCTATAATTTTATAAATACCACCCTCTGGATAATACACACCCATATCAAAATCAATGAAATTCATCATATTATACAAAGCCGGTGTTTTGTTTGGGGCAGATCCAAGAAATACAAGTGTGTATTCTAAAATTTTTTTCAAACGATCGTCCTTAAACCATTTGTTTAAATAGTTTTCCATTGTTTGAAATGGATTCATCTTAAGACCTTCTTTCATAAAATCCTTTTGCAAGAAATCAAATACTGAATTATAGTTTCGATACATAAATTGACGTTTTGCAAGATTATACTGCTCTCCGGATTGTTTCAAATATTTCTTCATTTTTTCAGCAGAACCTTTTTCTAGTTTTTCAAAAGTTTCTAGATCTTTTGATAAATCAGAGTATATATCAATCATAGGAAAATCCTTGTCACCCGGAAAAAATACCCTGTAAGAGGGGGAAAGTTTAATAAGATTAAGATGATCTTCAATATTTTCTCCAAGCAAAGAAAAAAAGTGCTCAAACACATCAGGCATCAAATACCAGGACGGACCCATGTCAAAAATAAAATCCTTTTCTTTAAAGATATTAGCACGGCCACCGAGCTTTTCATTTTTTTCAATCAGCACAACCTCATAACCTTGTTTTGCCAATAAACAAGCTGTACCAAGACCACCAATCCCTGCACCTATGATTACTATTTTTTCTTGCTTCATATAAAAATTGATTTAATAATAATTACGATTTTTTTAAATTTCGACAAACCATGTTTCTGATACCAAATATTATAGTCATTCTTCTCTATCTCTTGTAACACACCCTCATAATTTCGAGTTGCAACCCTAATAGGAAATTTCAACCTCCACGGCAATTTTTCTATCCCAACCCATGCATCTTTATATTTTTCTCTACAACGTTTAATCTCATACTGCATTAATTTTCTAAAATTATTACTATGATTTTTTCGTGCAATATCATCAACACTAACCCCAAAACGATGTAAATCATCAAGAGGTATATAGACCCTTTGCCTTAGCTCAAAATCTTCTTGTATATCCCTCAAGAAATTCGCAAGCTGCATTGCCTCTCCCAACAAGGTGGCATATGGAATTAATTCTTTTTTTTGAAGATTAAAAATATGTAGAAGTGTCAAACCTACAACACAGGCACTTCCATACATATATTCATACAAATCATCATAAGTTTTATATTCTTTCTTATGTAAATCAAGCTCCATAGAACGTAAAAAAGAATATGAATACTCAAGAGGAATATTATACTTTTGACAAATACCCCAAAATAAAGAGTGTATACCTACACCATCTTGCCGTTCTCCTTGAGTAAGAGAAACCCATTGGAAAATCCATTTCTGTAAATCAGAAGCCATATTGTTTACATCAGTGGAAGAATCAACAATTTCATCTGGTATCCGAAGCCATGTATAATATACATAAACAGTATCCCTTACTTCACGAGGAAATAAAGAAGTAGCACGGTAATAATTTGAACCATACTCTTTTGTAATATTTTTACAGTATACAAGTAATTCTTCCTGATTCATATTAAGATCTTTTTTCAAGTGTTGTAATTAATTCAACTAAACTCTTTTTTGTTTTTTCAGAAAAATCAGAATGAGAGAGATTTTCTTTCGTGTCTTTAAATAATTGATCAAGTTCTTTTTTAACATCTTTTTGAATATCAAGCTCTGCAAACAAATGTAAAATCTCTTGAACATTAGAATTTGAAAAATCACGACCAAAATATTTTAAAAATTGAGAACGCTGCTCTTGAGATGCTTTTTCAAAAAAATGGTAAGTAACAAGTGTTTGTTGCCCTTCTTTAATATCATTCATTAATTCTTTTTGTAGAATGTCTCTTGTGTCAAAAACATCAAGATAATCATCTTGTGTTTGATATGTTAAACCAATCAATTCTCCGATCATAAAAAATTTACTTTGAGTGGAAAGAGAGACATTACCAAGAAGACACCCGACCTCAAATGGTCTCGCAAATGTATATAAGGCTGTTTTATATTTTGATTTTGTTATAATTTTAGACCTTGGCGCAATATCTCCGCAAGCAAGATCAACATCAATCATTTGACCTAAAATTACCTCATCAAGCATTTTGTGAATGGTGGAACTAACATCGCCCGAAACACCAGAACTGTACAGAGCTTGGAAAGCTGAGGAAAAAATTAAATCACCTACAAGCAATGCTTGTGAATTCGAGAAATGCTTTTTATCACCACGAACAATATTAAAATTCTTTTGAACAAAAACATGAACAGAATCAACTCCCCTGCGTTTTGTCGCTTTATCTATAATATCATCATGAATAAGAGCTAAAACATGAATAAGCTCAAGCGCAATAAAAACCAACCACTCTTTATCTGTAAGATTTTTTTCAGATTCAGCAAACGCCAAGTATGCAGCATAAGGACGGAGTCTTTTTCCACCTTCAATATAAGTTTTTAAATAGCCAAAAAGAGATCTAAATGCTTTCTCATCTGTTAAGGTATTATAATCACTAATTTTTTTATCAACAAACATAAAAAAATGTTTGTCAAATTCCTGTCTAAATTCTGTTAAATTCATATTTTATTGCTCAAGTATAGCATACCGGTTATCATAATTGCTATAATATTATTATGAAAAAAATAGGCCTTATTTTCCCTCACCAAATCTTTAAAAAACAACCTGTGTTAGAGCACGTTGAGGAAGTTTATCTTATTGAGGACTCACTATTCTTTGGTGACAAATACCACCCAGCAAATTTTCACAAACTTAAACTTGTTTTTCATCGTGCAAGCATGAAAGAGTATGAACAAATACTTAAAAAAAACATACGAGTCACCTATGTCGAATATGATAAGAGAAAAACTATTAGAGATATTGTAAAAAAAATTGGTCAAGCAAAATTTTTTGTTGTTAACCCAACAGACTATTTACTTGAAAAAAGACTCAAAGAAAGTTGCAAATTTTTGACCGTGCTTCCTACACCGCTTTTCATAAACACCCAAGAAGAAAACAAAAAATACCTCGAAGGAAGGTCAACATATTTCATGCATCATTTCTATCAACATCAAAGAAAACACTTGAATATTTTAATGACGAATACAGGTAAACCCATCGGTGGGAGATGGTCTTTCGATGATCAAAACCGAGAAAAACTTCCAAAAAACGAATACAAAGAGCTCCTAAAACGGCCTCAATCTAGAAACACTCAATACATATCTGAGGCACAAGCCTACGTAGAAAAGCATTTTAAACACAACCCAGGAAATCTAGATCACTTTATATATCCAACCAACCATAAAGAATCAGAAAAGTGGTTTGAAAAATTTCTCCAAGAACGATTGGAAAAATTTGGACCCTATGAAGATGCTATTATACAAGAACATTACCTTGTATACCACTCGCTACTCTCACCACTCTTAAATGTTGGACTTCTTAATCCAAGAGATGTGATTGAGCAAGCAATCAAATACGCAGAAAAACATAAGACGCCCATCAACTCACTTGAAGGTTTTATCCGACAAATCATTGGCTGGCGAGAATATATGAGAATGGTGTATGAAGAATTAGGAACAAAAATGCGAAAAGGAAATGCTTGGAAACATACACAAAACCTTTCTCCAGCATTCTACAATGGAAGCACGGGGATACTCCCAATCGACACAGCTATTCAAACAGTACTTCAGACCGCCTACTGCCACCATATTGAGCGTCTTATGGTTTTAGGAAATTTCATGTTTCTTGCTGAAGTTAAACCAACAAAAGTATATCAATGGTTTATGGAACTTTTCATTGACGCCTACGACTGGGTGATGGTACCCAATGTCTACGCCATGAGTCAAGACACTAACCAAGGAATCATTACAACTAAACCCTATATTTCTGGATCAAACTATATACTCAAAATGAGTGATTACAAAAAAGACGCTTGGTCAGATGTTTGGGACGCGCTGTTTTGGAACTTTGTACACAAACATAAAGCATACCTCAAAGAAAATGCTCGTATGAACTTTATAGTTGCACAAGCAGAAAAAATGTCACAAGAAAAAATATACAACTATGCAAAATCAGCAAAAGAATTTTATAAGTCACTACAAAGAAAATAAGATCTGCCCTGTGTGTCAGAGGGAATTTTTTAACCGCAAAAAATGGGAATCTCGCGGACAGTGGCCACGGATTATATATTGCAGTGATGTATGTAGAAACAAAAAAACCCAAAATTAACCCTGGGTTTTTTGTTTATAGCTTTGTAGAAAATAATTTTGTGTAGATATCGATAAAAATACAGCTGTAATATTAGTCATTATTTTCATTTAATAACTCATCAGTAACAGAGTCAGGCTCTAAAAAAATATCAGGAGCTATCAATTGTATATCCTCTAAAGAAAGAAATCCTTGATAGGAATTATTTCCAATAACTAAAGTTGGCCCTTGTGAAATATCAAATATTGAAAGAAGTGTTTGTTGCGCGGGTGTAATAATATCTTTTTCAAACCAATAGACTCTCACACCTGAGTAACGTTTTACTAATTCATCCAAAACAAGAGATTGCTTCTGACACTCTGGACAATTCTGTTCATGAAAATACAAAATCACAAACACCTGCTCACCACATCGCTCAGAAAGTTCTTGAATCAACAAATAGTCTTTTATTTGCAAAAGCGCATAATACTTCTTTAAAAAAATGACATTCTCATTATTTGAACCAAACTGACTTTCAGTAAACTTTAAACGACGAGCAAGATCAGCTAACTCCCTACTTAAACCTCTTTCAATCTCAGAGCCAGCAACAGCATGAACACAAGATGTACGCTCTAATAATGAATAGCGAGTTTCTGTTGAAAGAATATCAAGAGCTATCTGTTCTTGAATTTGACGAAGTTGATCAATTTTCCTATCACCAAAAAAGCTACTCAAAAGAAATGCAAACAGAAATATTCCAAGAGTAAGAAAAAATACAATAATATAACGTTTTAGATGGTCTGACATATAATGATATTTAAATTAGTAATAATAACTATCTCCAAGAAACACTTTTCCTTGCAACGGTTCTGTAAAGCGCTGTAAGTGTCCACACAGGGACCATAACACTGTACACAACAATGAACCAAAACACGGAGATTATGCTAAAGTTTTCAATACGAGAAACAACCTTTCCAAGGTAAATTGATATAAAAACAGTAGCAAATAACATGAGAGTCAATATGGTAGTTAGTTTTGTGTCTACAAAAAAGAAATCTGACGAGAAAGACGGTACAAAGGCGGTAGATCCAAGCGCTTGATATTCTACATATTTCCTACTCAAAAATGAAACCGTATTGTACCAAAACAATATAAAAACCTGGAAGATCGCAGGGTAGGCAATAATGGTCATCGGCAAAGTAAACATTCCAAAATTTCCATATTTTTTATTTAGTATCATAGATCGATACTGAAAAGTATTGTTTATGTAACCAAAACTCCACCGAAGTCTTTGCTTGAAAAGATCTTTCAAAGATTCTGGACCTTTTGTATACACAAAAGCGTCATGAGCATGATCAACACAATATCCATTTTTTTGAAGACGATAAGTCAATTCAAGATCCTCAAGCAAGTAGGCTTTTCGATATCCACCCACCTCACGCAAACTTCTTGTTTTAAACAAAGAAAATGCCCCAGGCGTCACCAAAACACCACCCAAAACACCTAGTATTTTTTTAGTGTATGAAAACATTTGATACTCAACACTTTGAGCTTTTTGTACAATGGTTGTGGGTTTGTTAATAAGAACAGCCCCTCCCAAAGCATCAAGTTTTGAATTGTTTTGAAAATACACAAATGCATTCACAAGAGCGTCTGGCAATATGTGAGTATCTGCATCAAAGGAACAAATAAACGGAGTTTCAACGTACTCAAGCGCATGATTTAAAGCAGAGTGCTTCCCACCATTTTCTTTACTAAACACCCTCACCTGACTATCATTTGCATACTTTTGCAAAACCTCAAGAGTGTTGTCGCGACTCCC
>SKGB01000053.1 GCA_007117675.1 Candidatus Nomurabacteria bacterium
AAACTTTATTTTCTTTTTTTGAAGCAAGACACCTGGCAAGATGTGTACTTATCGTAGACTTGCCACTACCTCCCTTTCCTAAAATACCAATTATCATATTTTTTCAACACAATCATTACAAACACCTCGAACCAAAACATCTTTTGCAAAAGCCTTTCCTTGCAATGAAAACTCAGGAACTTTTACAGAATCCACATGACCGCAATCATCACAAACAAAATGGTCGTGTGGGTTTTTGTGTGTTTTCATTTCGTATAAAGTAGTGTTTTTGTCTACCGTAATTTTTCTCACCACACCTTCTGCGCAAAGTTGTGTAATATTTCTAAAAATAGTTGAAAAGTCTGAATCAGGGATATTTGCCTGAACATCTGCAATAGCCATAAGATGGTTTTTCTCCAAAATCTCAAGAATCTTTTCTTTGTAAGTGTTTGATCTCATGTGTTGTATAGTACAATATTTGCAAACAGGTTGCAATATAAAAGGACCGCCATCAAAAGCGGTCCAAGGTGAAACAAATTTCAAAAAAAACTTCGCGAACGCGGGTAATTGTTACTCTTTAAAACACTTACACGGAGCTTCGCCATATCACCGCCACCAGGCCTACTTTTTAACCGTATACCAGTGATAATTCTGAAAATAGAAATTTTTCTTCGCATACTAATACAAGTATTTTGATTCGGTTCTTCTATAAAATACCATAAAAAATAAAAAACGGAAACCTGTGAAAGGTTCCGTTTTGAAGTTCTTAACACCTTTCCTAAGGAAAAGGTAAATAGCAAAACAAAAATAACAGCGCCAAGAGAAGCACCACCACAAAAACAATACCAGCCTTACCTATGGTCTCTGCGACACCACGATATGCCTTTTCAAAATATTTTTTTTCTTTACCAGCCATGTCTTTAGGGTGTTTAAAGTGTATAAATAACAAATTTAAACAAAAGATTACCATGAATTATGTAGAAAATCTAGATCCTAAGAAGCTCTGTCTGGTGGAATATTGTAGTAGCGTATAAGAAAATCAACCAAATCAAAAAAGGGGGTACTAAGGCTTTGAGACGCAAACCGAACATTTTTAGGGTGTTCCAAAGATAGTAAGATTAAAAATTCAGGCTCATAAGCAGGAAAATAACCCACCAAGGAGTGTAAGTTTCTATCCTCATAATATCCCCCTTGAGGGTTAGGAATTTGCGCAGTTCCTGTTTTTGCGGCTATAGAATACCCAGGAATTGCAAAAGACCCCCCTCCTAAATTTTTATCAACGATAGAAACCATCATTCGAGTAATCTCTTCAGAGGTTTTTTGAGAAATAACACGGTCTCCATCCAGTTTTGAATAAGAAAACTCTTTCAAGGGTTGCCCTGAAACGGAATCATAGATCCCGCGAACAACATGAGGTTGTACCAAATAGCCACCATTACCCAAAGCAGACAAAGCTCGCGCAAGAGCAATGGGTGTGGTAGAAATACCCTGCCCAAAACTTGCGGTTGCGTATTCAAGCTGGCGAGGACTTCTAAGATTTGAAGTAATTCCACGAGCTTCTCCTGGTAAATCAATCCCTGTTCGTTCACCAATACCAAAATCTAAAAGATACTTTCTTAAATTATCACGACCCATTTGTTGCATGGAAAACACCATCCCCGTATTCAAAGAATCAGCTAAAATATCTCTCATTGTAACAGTCCCCCTACCTCTTCCGTCAAAATTACGAATAGTCGCATCCTCAATCTTAACAAACCCATTATCAAAATAAGTTGTTTCTGCAGTAATGGCATTAACATCAATCCCAGCAGCGATTACAAGAGGCTTTACCACGGAACCAAACTCATAAATATTCTCAACAACAGGATTTCTAAACACGGCTATGTCTGAAACTCTATTAAATTCATTGTTATTATAGGTAGGAAATGAAGCCATAGCATATACAGACCCATCTTGAGGGTTTATCACAACACCAAACCCCCCACCCGCATCAAATGTTTCAATAGTATTTTTTAAAACGTATTCTAAATTTTGTTGTACCTTCACCTCAACAGTTGTGACAATATCTCCATATAGATTTTCTTCTTCGGATACATCAAAAACCTCAACTGCTTTACCAAAATTACCAAAGACCTCAGCAAAGATATTGATATTTTGTTTTTGATTATTTCGAGACAAGACAGAATCATAAAAACGCTCAATCCCGTACCTTCCGACTAAATCGTTTTGGTCAAAGGCAACAAACCCAAGTGTATGAGAAAACAGACCTTCTCCAGGATAATATCTCCACGATTCAGCGTTTGTTGAAACACCTCTGAGATTAAGATTTCGAATTAATGCTGTTCTTTCAGAATCCACACGACTTTCGATTTCACGGTATCTTAGATTTTTCTGATTTGCTTTTTCTATAAAATTTTCTCTATCAGGGTTTGATAAAAATGGCTCCAATACAGAGAAAACAGATTCGGGGTTTGATATAAGTGTTGGGTCAATAGCTAAGTTAGAACCCCTCATTATACTTGCAACAGCAAGCGGTGAACCTTCACGAGAAGACAGGAAAATAGAGCCCCTATCAAAAATAGAAGATTGACTTACATATATTTGCTGAGCTTTCGCAACAAAAAAGTCATGTTGCACAACCTGAAGAGTAAACATACGAACAAGCAAAATAGCAATCGCAAAAATTATTAAAAAACCTATAATTTTAATGCGTGCGGTATGTTCCTTGCTGTGTATTCTTGGCATGGTATCTCAAACAAAAAGATTAACGAAGAACCAAAGCTGAGGATTCTGAAGATATATAATATGTTTGTGAATTTTTAGCAAAACCCTGCCCTTCTAAAAAATTTGAATCTATTGAACTGTACTGGTTGAGCAAACTACTTTCAAGTTGCGCCACAACCGAACGAGTATTTTGTAAACTTATTTCAAGAGTTCTCTTGTGTACAACATTGTACACAGTATTGCCTGTAAAAAAAGCATAGAAGGCAAAAAAAACAATATTCAAGCCGACAAGTAATTGAAAAATATTTTTCATACGAAGTGAAATAAACCCTAAAGAAATATGAGAGAATTGATTTTTGAACATATGTGATGCGTGTGTTAAAAACTTATAAACTATATGATTTCAAATACTCGTAATTTCGCGCTGCGTGATCGCGGATTTACTTGTATTTCATCATTATTTGGTATAACTGGTTTTTTAGTTATCCTTTTTCCAATACCATCCATTTCCAGTTTGAGAAAGGCTCTTTTTACAACCCTGTCTTCTAAACTATGGAAAGAGATGATCCCTATTCTGCCATGCTTAGAAAGTATTCGAGGAACTGATTCTAGAATTACTTTCAAAGATTCAATCTCTTTATTGACTGCGATTCTTATTGCCTGAAAGGTTCGTGTGGCAGGATGGATTTTTCCATTTTTATAGAATCTTGGTACAGAGTTTTCGATAATGCGAACAAGGTCAAGAGTTGTTTTAATAGTTTGAATTTTTCGTGCCTCAACTATCGCTCGTGCAATCCTTCGTGCAAACCGTTCGTCTCCAAAACCCCAAATGATATCAGCAATACTTTCCTCTGCCCAATGATTCACCACATCATAAGCGGTGATATCTTGAGCATCATCAGAAAGTGTCATAAGAAGTGGCTCATCTCGCAAGAAAGAGAAACCTCTTCCTTCGACCTCAAGCTGATTTGAACTAAACCCAAGATCGAGAATTATTTTGTCCACCTTCTCAATTTTGTTTTTCTGAAGAAGTTGTTCTGCTTCTGCAAAATTTCCCTTCAGAAGAAGTACCTGCTCTTCGTACCCCGCCTCTTGTATTCTCTCTTGAGAGCGCTTAAGTGCTTTTTGATCCATATCGATACCGATAAGCTGTATATTTCCACTTGTTTGCCTGAGAACTTCAAGACTGTGCCCTGCCGCACCCAGTGTGCCATCGAGAACAATATCCCCCGGATGAATATCAAGAAGATCAACGGTTGTTTGTAAAAGTACTGTAATATGAACGTTTGTTTGCATAGACTTAGAGCATTCCTATTCCTCCTAATTTTTCAGCCAAGCCATCAGCTTGCTCTTCGACAACCTCTTTGTAGCTACTCCATAGATCCTCATCCCAAAGCTCGATTCTATTTTGGACTCCAACCAAAGCGACTTTCGAAGAAAGTTTTGCTCTATTTTTAAGAAAATCTGGAACAAGAATACGACCACTACTATCAACATCAACCTCTTGAGCTCCACCGAACATATATCGGTTAAAACTTCGGTTATCGGCTTGCAACATAGAGTTGTTTGCAAGACGTTCTGCAATAAGGTTCCATTCCTTGTGTGTAAAAACAAAAAGACAATTATCCAACCCAGGTGTTATAACCAGACTTTTCCCCATCTCCTTACGAAATTTCGCTGGAAGTGAAAGACGATTTTTATCATCCATTGTATGAATATATTCACCTATTAACATAAATTTGATTGATTAGGTATCTTTTTGTGTCTACGAAACATGCAGGCCTCACAACAATTACAGCAAAACCTGCACTTTTCGTATACGCGTGTGTTGTTTGTGTAGTAAAACTTTCCCACTTTGTCCCACCACCATGTAATTATATTCCATTTTGCCCCACATTCCAAACTAACATCTGGGGATAACCTTATATTTTAATAATATTTGACACACTATAAAAAAATTAATATTATTATAAAAAATAAACAATATGAAAAATAAAGAAAGCAAAAGGGTTAAAATTGTTGGAATAACAGAATCTGGTGACAATATTTACTTCACCCTTGGAAACTTTATTCAAGCATTCCACCTTCAAAGGTTAAGCAAAGAATATACTAAAAACAAGTAACAAAACCCGCGATATGTATACATATCGCGGGTTGTATTTTTATAACTAATCTTCTTTGGGTCGCATTATTGGAAAGAAGATAACATCTCTCAAGTTTTTTTGTTCAGTAAAAATTGCAACAAGACGATCGATTCCCATCCCAAACCCTGTCATAGGAGGCATTCCGTGTTCCATAGCAGTAAGAAATCGCTCATCGATGTCCATCGCCTCTACATCACCCGCTTCTTTTGCGTTTGATTGTAATTCCAAAAGTTTTCTTTGTTCCAGAGGATTTACAAGCTCTGCATATTGATTTGTAATCTCAGCCCCAGCGATTATAAGCTGTGCAACCCTTGCTGTTCCGTCGCCATTTTGTTGAGCAAGAGGCTTTAACTCAGAAGGATAATTCATCACAAAGGTTGGATTAATGATTTTATGTCGAGCAGATTTTTTAAAAATAAAATCAAGCAAGTTTCCCTTTCCGGTTCTCTCTAGCTCTTTTATATCCATTCCAAGCGAAAGCGCTTTTGCTTGAATATCTTCTAGGCTCGATTGCTTCATATCAAGACCAGATTCTTTTTTTAACAAGTCTGCAAAATCAACTCGAGGCCACTCACCAGCAAAATCAACATCCACAGCGTTTTCTTCTTTGCTGTACACAGTAAACTCTGTTTTTCCAACAACATCTTTTGCAATAGACTTAAGCATTTCCTCGGTCCAATTCATGTTGTCTTCAAGGGTTTGATACGCTGCGTACCATTCTATCATCGTAAACTCTTGGATGTGTGTTGGGTCAGACCCTTCGTTTCGGAAGTTTTTACCAATTTCATATATTCGATTATATCCACCAACCATAAGCATTTTGTGTTCAAGCTCAAGCGATATGCGAAGTACCATGTCCATGTCGTAGTCGTTGTGGTGAGTGTTGAATGTTTGTGCCATTGCCCCACCCGCTTGGTTTTGTAAAATAGGAGTTTCAATCTCAAGAAAACCTTTTTCATCAAGATATCTACGAATTGCTTGTATAATCTGAGAACGAGTAACAAAACGGTCAAAAACCTCCTGTTCTGAAAGAATATCAAGGTATCGTTTTCGGTATTTTTCTTCTGTGTCTTGAAGTCCTGCCCATTTTTCTGGAAGTGGCAACAAAGATTTTGTTGCCATACTCCACATATCAACAAGAATAGAATTTTGCCCGCGCTCTGTTTGAAACACCTCACCAGAGACTTGAATAAAATCTCCCATATCTACCGTCTTTCTAAACAAATCAAACAAAGACTCCTTCATTTCATCTTTTTTAAACACTACTTGAAATTCTCCAGTACCGTCATTGAGCACAACAAAAGCAATAGCACCTTGCCCACGAATAGCCATAACACGCCCAACTACAGAGATAGTATTTAAGTCTTGAAGAAAATCATCAAATGAATCAGTAAGGTCTTTTAGGGTAACATCACGAAAAACGGAAGGACCGAAACTTTCCATACCATTTTTTTTCAACAATTCAATTTTTTCTAATCGAGAATTTCGAATTTCTTCTAATCGAGACATAAATGTAGTATATCACTATTTAACATCAAGAATAATATATGTACTCTGCCCATTAGGGGTAATGAATGAGACTTCTTCACCTTTTTTTCGCTCAAAAATAGCTGAGCCGAGAGGTGACTTATACGATAGTTTCCCTGTTGCCATATCTGCCTCTTCAGGACTTACCATTCTAAACTCACGTTTTATAGACCCCCCCTTTTTTTGAACAATTACAGTAGACCCAACACGAGCAATGCCAGTTTTAGAACCACTTGAAACAATCGCATGTTTTAGGGTATATTCTATCTCCTTAATGCGAGCCTCATTCTTACCTTGAGCTTCACGAGCCTGGTGATATTCAGCATTTTCAGACAAGTCACCAAGTGACTTAGCAAACTCCAACGCCTCTAATATTTCTTTTCTCACCACAGACCCTAAGTGAAGAAGTTCTTTTTCTAGCTCAACTTTTTTTTCTTTTGTAATATACATTTTTTCATCCATGGCAACTATGGTATAGCTTGTAATCAAACATGTCAAATACAAACTAAAAATACACTAATTTACTAAATATTCTGGACGTTCAACTCTCATCCAATCTAATATACTCCTTACCACAAAAGCTGAGCTTAATTCAGCTTTTGAAGGACCTCTCTCCATCAAAACCGTAAAGGCAAACTTAGGATTTTCATATGGAAAAAAACCAATAACCCAAGAATTGATTAATGAATTTCGTGGACCGGTCTGGGCGGTCCCTGTTTTTGCAGCAACCTCCACATAGGAAACATTCATCAATCTTCCAGTACCTTCCGTTACCACATTTCTCATACCCTCTTTTACAACCTCTAAGTCACCTTTATCAAATGCCATTGATAAAGGAATTTTTTGCGTAGGTTGATTAATAACAACTTGAGGCTGAACAAGAAATCCACCATTAACAAGAGAAGCAACCGAGCGAACCATCTGTATGGGAGTTACTTGAAAACCATACTGACCAATAGATGTGTTATAAGTATCTCCGAGCCTCCAAATATCTCCACGAAAAATTCTAGATTTCCATTCAGGATTAGGCACAACCCCAGAAATCTCACCAGAAAGAGGAATTGAAGTTTTGGTTCCTATTTCAAATAAATTCATATATCTTTCAATACGAGCAATACCCAAACCCTCTTGCCCGGCATGTCCACCACCTATAATATAAAAAAAGTTATTCACAGATTCAGCAATAGCTTTTCGAACATCTGTCCAACCAACAGGTTCATCTTGCCAGTCACGAAAAACAGCAACAACATTAGGATCATAAGGACTTACAATCTCTAAACGCCCATTACTAAAAAAACGACTACGCTCTGTTATAATATTTTCATGTAATGCAGCGAGAGCAATAAAAGGCTTTACAATAGAGCCTGGTGAGTAAAGACCGCTTAAAGCTCTATTTAAAAAGGGTTTTCGAGGGTCGTTAAATAAAGAACGAATTGCCTCAACATCTTTTCCATCAACTAAAATATTTGGATCATATTCTGGATATGTTGTTAATGCATATAATTCACCTGTTTCAATATCCATAATAGCAACAGCTCCTCCTTCATAGCCTATTCTTTGACTTAAATTTTTCATTGCTTCATACGCAACATGCTGCAATTCAGCATCAATAGAGAGACGAAGGGTATTACCCCTCATTGGTGGGTTTATAATATTTTCTGATACAACCTCACCCAAAGCATTTCTTTCAATAATTTTCTCGCCATTCTCACCATTTAAAAAATCATTAAAATCTTTTTCAATTCCTACAATACCTTCATATTCTGTCCTCCAATAGAAACCAGCACTGTCTTTTTGAGGATACGCAACATAACCAAGAAGTGTTCCAAAACCAGTATTATTTATATACTGACGACCCACAAAATCGCCCTCTGAAGCAACGTTCCAAACCAACTCTTTACCAGTTCTGTCCTGCACAACACCTCGTTCAGAAAAAATAATCTTACGACCTAAACTATTTCTTACACTCAAATCAAAATATCTTTCCCCGCCCTCAACTTGCAAAGCATACAATCGAGTTGTAAATACCATAAGGACAGCAAAAAAAAGACCTGCGATAACAAAGGGTACATTTTTTTTTATAGGTTTTTCTATACGACCTTCAAATTGCTGAGTATCGAATTCTGGACTGTTATGAGAGTCCATAAATACCTCGTCAAGAAAAAGATCTTGTTTGATTTTCTTTTTTCTTTTAAATCGCATAATTATTCTACACTAACTCAAGTATACTACAGAGACCCTACATTATGTACGCTTAATACGGGTCAAAGAACCCAAAAACCAAACAAGTAAAAAACACGCAACACCTACCAGAGTATACAAGGCATAGAAAGAAACTCCTGAGTAGGCATAGGAGATATCAAGGAAAAGCAAAATAAACAAAAGACTTGTGTTGTTTCGAAAAATAAAAGAAACCACGAAAAACAAAATAAAAAATACCCAAGTAGGAAACAATAACCCTGCAACTATTAAACTGACAAAGCTTGCAAAAAACATAGTATATATTTTATTTTTCAAAAGAATCTTTTTTTACAAACCTTCGAGACACTCTAAAAATCCGAATCAACACAAACAAAACTACAGCAAGGAAAGTAAGTAAAAATATATATTCCTTACCTAAAAAAAACAAAGATATCGCTAAAAAAGATTTATGTACAAACATCACAAATTTTAAACCACCAGATTCTTGATTTGCATGCTTCGTTTCTATCTTTTCATAAGCAATTTCAGCACCCCCTAATAAAGATAACCGTAAAATTTCAATACGAGAAAGTGTGGTTTGACCATAGCTGTTCAAAAATAAAGAAGCATCCGCTAAAAAAGCCCCTATCTTTCCTTTTTCTTTCACAAAATTGAAAAATCTTGAATCAGCCAAGCCGAGAGAAATATCTCGTGGCTTAGTTTTTAGATTAAGAAAAGACGTGTCTTGACCTGAAGACTCAAGGTTTTTAATTTCCGCAACAAAAGAGTGTTGCCCAAAAGAGACCTCCCATGGTGTTGTAAAAACAAACCTTTCACCCGATACCACCTCAAAAGATATGGATTCAAGTATTTCTTCGTTGTTATAAAAAACAACAGAACCACTCGCATCATCTTCATATTCATTCAAAAAAGAAACAGACAGTTCGATTGTCTCCCCTTCCACTAGTCTGTATTTTGAAAATGAAACAAAATCTGAAGTAAACCCCGCTCCATAGGCAAAAACACCTTGTGCGGTAATGAAATACATAGCCATACAAAGCGTGAGTAGTTTTAATACAAAAGTACGATATATTTTTGCCTGCATTATAAGTTACAAAGAGAACTAATTTTAAAATGCTATTTTAATGGATCGAAATCAGAAACACGGTTATCAATATCAAACATAAAACTTCTGTTTAGATCATTGATTCGTACCATATACTCCCCAGCAGGTAAGCCTTCAGTCCCTTGCAACATAATACTTGTTTGGAAATCAACCAAAGCTTGTGTACACATAGCATCAAGAGGTCTTTTTGTTTGAATAAGAACAACAAATTCTCCAGTTGTCTCATCTCGTGTTTGGATAATATCACCGAGCTCAGTACATCCGTCAGGAAAAGTTCCGGAAACATCCAACATTACATCTACAGGGAATGTTTCTCGCAATGCAATAGTAGCGTCAGAAACCATAGCTTGTCCAATGACAAAATTTGCACTATCTATTTGTTCTTGTCTATTTGAGCGAACCACCACAACAATGATGATAATAGCAAAAATAGCAACGAGTGAAAGAATAATCTTTTTCATATAAATATTTAAATAAATTTATTAATACACATGTATAGTATAGCAATTACTCGGTATAATACCTAGGGTATGTTACATAATTCTATAATCTCATATCACAACCTTACAGAACAAGAAACCCTCGACCACCTCGCCACAAACCAAAACACGGGGCTCACCGAAAAAGAAGTAAAACTTCGGCTAGAAATCCACGGCGCAAATACGATCACAACAAAGAATCGTTTCAATTATTTACAAACAATTTTTAAATCTCTTACAAACCCCCTCTCTATTACACTTGTGGTTGCGATGGCTATTTCTCTTTTTCTTGGTCAATCTGTTGATTCTTTTGTTATCTTAGTTGTTCTTATCCTAAACAGCAGTATTGAAACATATCACGCAAAAAGCGCTCATAAAAATGTAGACTTACTCAAGACAAGTGTTGTATACGAAACCACTGTACTAAGAAATGGTGTTATACAAAAAATAAACACTCAATATATTGTTCCCGGTGATATCGTGCTACTTCAAGAGGGAAACCATATACCCGCAGATGGAAGAATTATAGAATCTCACAATCTCAAAATAAACGAAAGCACTCTTACAGGAGAAGCAGAAGCTGTGTCCAAAAACAAAAACAAAATACATGGAACTCATCAAATTATAGACCAAAGAAACATGGCTTGGTTTGGGACAACCACCGCAACAGGTTCGGCAAAAATTGCTATTACCGCAACCGGAGAAAAAACACAGTTTGGTATCTTAAACCAAGAACTCAATAACACAGACAGGGATTCAAACCCTTTTATCGACAGAATACATGCACTAAGTAAAACAATAGGTATTGGCGGTGTCATATTGACACTCCTTATTTTCTCTATTCAATTTTTTGTTCTTGGAAATCCATTTCTTGAAATACTTTTGATTTCACTTGCAATACTTGTTTCGATAATACCCGAAAGTCTACCCACCATCATAAACATAACACTTGCTCAAGGGGCAAAAAATCTAGCAAAAAACAATGCGGTGGTGAAAGAACTTTCAACGATTGAATCAATCGGTTCAACAAGTGTTCTTTTGACTGACAAAACAGGCACCCTCACTGAAAACTCAATGAAGGTTGAAAAAATACGATCAGCAGATGGTGTTGAATGTAGCATCACAGGATTTGGCTGGAGTAGCTCAGGAATGTTTTTACACAAAGAAAAAAAATACAATCCAATCTCAAACCGTTTTCTAGACACCATACTCACCATTTCACTTGTGTCTAACCGGTCTCGTGTATACCAAGAAGAAAACAAAACCATAGTAATAGGAGAACCCACAGAAGCAGCGCTTTTGGTTATGGCTCAAAAAGATCAGAGAATACAGAAGGAAGCCATATCTGAATATGAAATCATCAAACCAACAGAATTCTTGTCAGAACATAAGTTGCTTGCAACCATCGTACAACATAAAAAAAATAAAAAGATGGTACTTATGTTAGCGGGAGCACCTGAATCTATTTGGCAAAAATCACAAACTGTTCCAGAAATAGAAAAAGAATACACAAGCATCTACGCACAAGAAGGTTTAAGAACCATAGCTTTTGCAGAAATGGAAATTAATGACCCTTCAATAGACATTTCAAAAATACATCAAGCAGCCTATCTTGGTTTTGTGGGAATGAAAGATCCTGTGAGAGCTGAGGTTGCGGAAACAATTGCAAAGGCACATCATGCAGGTATTCGGGTAATTATGATTACTGGCGACCATATAAAAACTGCAAGTGCTATTGGTAAAGAAATTGGAATCACCACAAAAAAACAGCCCTTTGCGGTTGAGGGTGAAGTATTCCTTTCTCAAAGTGAAGAAGATAAACTACAAACCCTAGCTACAACAAATATTTTCGCACGAGTAACACCCGAGACAAAACTTGAAATTGTTAAGATGTTACAAAAACAAAAAGAAGTTGTTACAATGATAGGAGATGGTGTAAACGACACATTGGCTCTCAAAAAGTCAGAGGTTGGCGTTTCTATGGGGCACGGCGGGACCGATGCAGCACGTGCAGCAAGCTCTATAGTTCTTACAGACAACAATTTTGACACCATCATACAAGCTATTTTTCGAGGAAGACACATTTTTAAAAATATCCAAGACTTAACAAACTTTCTTCTGAGTACCAACGCATCAGAAGCACTTCTCATCATTATAGCGAGTGCGCTTGGTATGCCACTTCCTCTTGTAGCAACACAAATCTTACTCATCAACCTTGTGACCGACGGTGTCGGCTCTCTCCCTTTTGCTTTTCGAGAAGAAAAAATACGTTCAACACAAAAACGCAAGAGTTCAAAATTACTATCAAAATATGATTATGGTATTATTGTGAGTGCAGCTCTTGGTATGACCGCCGCTGCCTTGTTTGGATTTATACACTTTTTACCAAAAGGACTGTCTTATGCACAAACACTGGTTTTCATTATTCTTGCACTGACACAAATAGGGCGTCTTGTTAGCCTCCATTCCATAAGCTCAATCTCAGAACTACTGCAACACAAGTGGTTGTGGTTGTGTGTTAGTATCTCCTTAGTGATTATTGGCTTTGTACTATATATTCCAATTCTCCAAACAGCATTTAGCTTTATACAACCAAGAAGTTTTGATATACTAATTGCATTCATTTTGTCACTTACCCCCTTGGTAACTATTACACTATTTAAATTACTCTACAAAAAATAAGAGAGGCTCAATATATTTAATATTTATCATGATAGAATCATTAGCCATTACAGATATTTCAGGTCTTACATACGGAGGAATGTTTTTTCTTGCATTAAGCGCCAACATGATTGTTCCTGTACCAGAGGAAATTGTTCTTTTGGTGGTTGGATATTTTACAGCCAAAGGTCATTTTTCTTTCCTGTACAGTTATATTATCTTTGTAGTAGGGATGTTTATTTCAGATACAGTACTGTATCATATGGCATATCGAGGGGCTCGGATAACAAGAAATCTTTCTAGAAGAGTTGAAAAAAACAAACACCTTAAAGATGAAGGTTTTGTAAAAAAACACATTATAAAAATAATTATCATTTCGCGTTTTTTGATGTATCTTCGATGGATAGGCCCTGTTCTGTCGGGTGTGGCTAAAGTTCCTTATACAAATTTTGCAAAATATAACTTCATAGCGTTATTAGCATACATACCCATTGTACTTTGGCTCGGATTTTACTTCGAAAACCAAATTGATAAAATCATATCCAACGTAAATATGGTGCAAAATATCTTTCTTTTTATTTTCAGTATTCTACTTCTCACCATACTTGCAAAAATAATAAACAAAAAATTTATCAGAAGTATCACCGAAACAATCGACGAGTATACACCCACATGGGTGCCTGGTCTTAGTATAAAAAAAAGAAACCAACAAAAAAACGACTCATAAATATGAGTCGTTTTTTTATAGAAAGTTTTCTATAGTCTGATAATTCATAAAATGAAAGATCCTAAAACCCCATTCTTCAAATAGATAGAACTTATCTACAAGCAAAAGCACACCGATAAGGATTAAAAATATTCCTCCAATAAAAGAAATAACAGGAAGCCATCGTTCTATTTTTTTAACACGATCAATAAAAACTGTATAAAGCCTAGCTGTAAGTAAAAAAGGTATTGCAAAACCTAAAGAAAACACAAAAAGAAGAATCATTCCTGTCAAAGCAGTTCCTGATGTTCCCGCCAAAACAAGAACTGTTCCCAAAATAGGACCGATACACGGCGACCAACCAAGTGCAAATATTGAACCTATCAAAAAAGACCCTCCTTTACTTCCCCGTTTGATAGATTTTGGAATAGCTATATAACTATTACCAGAAATAAAAGGCAAAGAGAACAAACCAGTCATACTCATACCAAACAAAATTATAAAAACTCCACCAATTTGAAGTAATACACTCTTGTAGGGTGCGACAACAGAACCAGCCAAGCCCATCAGTAACCCAAATAAAACAAAAATAGTTGAGAAACCAAACACAAAAAACAAAGCACTTTTTTGTATCCTATGAAGTGCAACTTTCTTTTTGTTTTGTATATCCTCAGGAGACGCGCCGCTTATAAAGCCAAGATATGCGGGAAGAATAGGAAGCGTACAGGGTGCCAAAAACATAAATATCCCCGCCAAAAAAGTAGGAACCAGAAGACCTAAAACCAACATACTAACGAGTTATTGAAAAAAGTTCTAATTGACCGTTTTCTTGTTCTCCAAACAAAGAACAAACTTGAATGCGTCCATCAGAGAGGAAACCAACAAAATAAGACTCTCCCGAAGGGTCTTTTGATACAGAATTAATATATTCAGGAACTAAAAGTTCTTCAAACAAATCAACTGGAACCTCTTTTGACTCGCAGGTAACTTTTTGATCAGAAAATAACCGTGCCTGAGAAGTGAATTCAGGTGACTCAAGTGAAAGTTTCCACAAAGTATCCGCAAGGACAGATATATCTTGATATCGAATTGCATTCCTAACCTCCCTGTCTTGATCGCCTGTATCTATTCGAAATATAAATATAAAAACAACAGCAATAATACTTATTATTATCGCTATCAATTCAACTCGGTGTATGGTATTTGCGTGTGTATTATCTTCAGACATGTATAATTTGAACAAAGATTTTCAATCAGATACAGTATACCCTTTTACCGTATCTTCACCAAGCTTGTCTTTTCATCGTTTTTCCTTTACTATTTTCTAGAAATATTTTTTGCTCATTCACATTCAAAAACTTTGATTTATGGAAATCTTAATTCTCCTTACTTTTGTAATAGGGTATGGTCTTATTGCGTTCGAACATTCTGTCAGTATCGACAAAGCAGCAACAGCGCTTGTTATGGGAACGGTATGCTGGGGTTTGTTTGTCCTTGGGCAACACAGCCCACCGGAACACCTTATGGAAGAATATCAAGTATTTTCAGTGTCTCACCAACACTTGGATAACATACTTGGTCATTTTTTTGAACACCGTCTTTTGCATCATCTTGAAGAAATTGCCAGTATCTTGTTTTTTCTTCTTGGGGCAATGACTATTGTTGAACTGGTTGATAAATATCAAGGTTTTAGCCTTGTGACAAACAGAATAAAAACGGTGTATAAAGTGAAGCTCTTGTGGGTTATCTGCATATTAAGCTTTTTTTTCTCAGCAGCACTTGATAACCTCACAACAAGTATTGTAATGATCTCACTTTTGAGAAAGCTTATAGCAGACAAAAAGACACGATGGTTTTTTGCAGGATTTGTTGTTATAGCAGCTAATGCTGGTGGCGCTTGGTCACCCATTGGCGACGTAACAACAACCATGCTGTGGATTGGAGGGCAAATCACAACCCTACCCACTGTCACCACACTTTTCCTGCCAAGCTTAGTCGCGTTGATTGTTCCACTTACTATTGCAAGTTTTCTCCTAAAAGGCTCTACGAGTCGTCCAGAACGCAATCAAATCTCACAAAGAGAAAGCCCTGTTGCAGAACGAGACAAAAAACTCATCTTTGGACTTGGTGTTGCGGGACTTTTGTTTGTTCCAGTTTTCAAAACAGCAACCCACCTCCCACCTTTTATGGGCATGATGCTTTCTCTTGGATTACTTTGGACAATTACAGAACTCCTCAATAAAAGACGTAATCACGCAAATAAAAAAGAGTTTTCTGTTGTGGCAGTGCTACAAAAAATAGACACCGCTTCAGTTCTTTTCTTTTTAGGAATATTGCTCGCTGTTGCGGCACTGTCTGAAGTCGGACATCTTGTCACTGCTTCAAACTTTTTACGCAACAAAATTGGTAATGTCTATGGAATCAATTTAGCCATTGGATTACTTTCAGCAATCGTTGATAACGTACCCTTGGTTGCCGCATCCATGCAAATGTATGAGGTTACACCTTCAGTTTCAACTCTTGAGTGGGATCAATTGTTTGTAAAAGACGGTATATTTTGGCAATTTCTTGCCTATTGTGCAGGCACTGGTGGTAGTGCGCTTATCATAGGTTCAGCATCTGGGGTTGCGGTCATGGGGCTCGAGAAAATAGATTTCTTTTGGTATCTCAAAAACATATCCTTCTATGCAATTATTGGTTTTTTTGCTGGGGCTTTTGTTTTGTATATGATACTTTAACAAGTAGTCTGCTTTTGAATATATTAAAAAGCCCGTTGTGTACACAACGGGCTTTTTTTATAACCAACCAACAGACCTCATAATACACCCCGCCCATAATACAAGCATTAGATACCAAAGAGCCCATACACGCGTAAGTGGAACAAATCGAGACATAATTTGAAAATGCTTCATGTACCATTTTTGCCCAAACCAAGCGATACCATTTGCAAACAAAGCATCAAGTAACAAGACCCAAAAAATAGTTGTATGAATTAATATAATAGTCATACTTTTAGTATATCAATCATACTACAATTACTACTGTTAATTTCTCATATGAATTATCACAACTAATAGTATACAATGTATATATTAGTATTTTATGAAATATATAAATATATGAACCCCCCATTTCTACAAACAATACTTATTATTATTCAAATAATTGTTTCATTTGGAGTGTACAATGTTTGGATTATTCGTAAAAACAAACCATCTCGCTATAGAGGTGGGTCACATTCCAAAACCCTTCAAGAAGAATTCCAAGCCTATGGACTATCAGATAATCTAAGAAACCTAGTTGGATTTCTCAAACTATCCTTCGCATCTCTTCTCCTGCTTGGTATTTGGATACCAAACCTCACAAAAATATCAGCTCTCGGGATTGCTATACTTATGATTGGGGCAATATCCATGCACGCAAAGATATCCGACCCTCTTTCAAAATCAATCCCCGCTCTGAGCATGCTCGTTATGACACTTTTTATTATCTTGTTTGCATAAATAAAAATAAAAACCACACATATGTGGTTTTTATTTTTATTTTTCAACTACTTTTTTAGGTTTTTTCTTTTCTTTTTTCTCTCGATAATTACCTTTTGCCATATAGATATAATTAATTAAAATTTATAAAAACTTGACCAACTTCCCCTATTTCATATTCAAAATTTGACTGTTCTTGAATGTGCCCATCTTCGTACACAACAAAACCAGTTTTTTCTTGTGGATCTATAGACAAAGACACCACGTACCATCTCCCTCCTAAAACAGCTTCTTTTGGTGCAATAGAAGCGATTGACTCTCGAAGGTGATCTTCTACGACAATTCTTTCGTTAAAATAGTCACACGGTTCTTTTGAAAGACTAAGCCACGCACCCATGTTTTCTTTATCAAGATATTCGTAGACACCATCTCCCCCGTCCACCATCTCACCAAAACCAACACGTGCAGTGTCTCCAGAAACCTCAATACGTAACTCTTCTGTTACATACATACCTTCTGCAAAAGAACTCCATGACAAGTCAAAGACTTTGGTTGTTCCATCATCTGAGACAAGAGAACCTTCAAACTCACCAATCTTGCTGTCTGTCTCTGCAGGAAGGTTTTTGAACTCTCCAAAAATAGAACCTTCGGATTGAATAAGGGTAAGGAGTGACACATCAAAACCTTCACGAGACGCAGGAACTTGCCGATAAAAACACATTGACTCTCCATTTTCAAATGCGACATCTTCGGGCGCTTTATCAAAACGAACATTCACAAGTATCAACAAACCTACCACAAGAAGTATTAGTATAATTATTCTTTTCATATACCTTTAGTATACGTGTGATTCAAGAAAGACACAATATGCTTCACCATAGAAAACACCCCATGTACTCACAAACCTAATTATGTATAATCATACATAAACCAACACAGCACAACGATGAGTTATACATCACTACTTTCTAGTAAAATTTTTACAGATGATTTGTTTACAGAAGAGAACAAACTTGTACACAACACTGTTATCAAATCACTCAAAGCTAGACTTCTTTCATTGATTGAGATACATGAGAATGCCTCAGAAATGGAAGAGTTGCTTGGAGAACAAAGCTGGTATGACGAAAAAGTAAAACCAGGGGAACAAATACCCTTAGGCGACCACGCCTCATTACTTGAAAGACTCATAACACTTGCAGTACAAAACCCTACCAAACACCAAGGAGTTTTATATGTCAAAGACACAAATGACTTGATAAAACGATGCGGGTGCGATGCGTGGGACATAGATCTTGTCAAAGGCTGGTTAGAAGAAATAAACCTAGTGTGGCAACATTTTGCGGTAATACAAATTGTTGACCAAAATCCCGAAAACACAGATCAAAAAAAACAGACCTTGGTGCATTGAGTTTGAAATACTAGATTAGTTCTAAAACACCCCTCTAGAGGGGTGTTTTTGTTTTTCAATTATTTTGCTGCCCGACAGGGACTCGAACCCCAATTTCTTGGACCAAAACCAAGCGTCCTACCATTAGACGATCGGGCAATTTTAAATAAAAAATTGCGTATTTAGCAACTTGTATATATTGCCTTATTTCACACAAAAAATCAAGAAAAGACTCTGAGTAGAACCTTATTCAGAATATACACCCTATGTTATATCAAGCGACTCAAACAACTTAACCACAGCAAGCTCAAGAGGAAGTGTTTGAATATGTGCAAGCTCTTGTCTTTCACGCGCCTCTAAAAATAAATCCAAAGTTTTTGAAGTAATGATTCCCTTTCGTTCTTGCAGTACCTCTTTATAAAAATCAAGATCCTCTCCAAGCTCTTTTTGAAGATCTTGTTTCATATCTGGTGCATAGCGAAAAAGTAAAGCTTTTCGTAAACTCGTAATCAGTAAATCTATAAACAAAACCATATTCAAGGTATGTTCCGAAGCTTTTTGAATTAACAAAAACAAAGATTCTTTATCCTCATCCACAAGCGCACGAACAAAATCTTGCACCAGTTTTTTAGGAGGCGCCCCCACCACACGTGCAACATCTTCATATGATAATTTTTTGGCATCAGAAAATGTTAAAACTTTCTGCAAAATACTTTGAGTATCTCGAAAAGATCCGTTCCCCATAAAAGCCACAAGCTCGGCAGCATCTGGCTCTATATCCTTACCTTCACGTTTTGAAACATCAAGCACATGATCTTTTAAAATATGCTTTGTTGGGTTTTTAAAGGTAAAGACCTGGCAACGAGAAATAATAGTGTCTGGAACCTTGTGAAGTTCTGTTGTTGCGAGTATGAAAATAACATAATGAGGAGGCTCCTCAAGAGTCTTCAACAGCGCATTAAAGGCTTCGTTAGTGAGCATGTGAACCTCATCAAGGATATAGATCTTGTATTTTGATTCAAAAGGTTGCACATGCACAGCCTCACGAAGCTCTCGAATGTCTTCTATTTTTCTATTAGAAGCTGCGTCCATTTCGTGAATATCCACAGAAGCAACACCAAGCCTATCAGCCAAGATACGCGCGACTGTTGTCTTACCTGTTCCTCGTGATCCAAAAAAAAGATAGGCATGAGAAACTGCACCCTCCTTAAGAGAATGCTCTAAAACATCAGTGACGTGCTCTTGCCCCACAACACTTTTAAAATTTTTAGGTCTGTATTTTCTATATAAGGTCTGATATTCCATATAAGCAAAAGTATACCATATGGAAAAATAACAAGAAATAATAAAAAACCGTTTTTATACAAACGGTTTTTTTCTTACTCTTTGTTATTTTTATGTAAAGCTTTTGTTATTTTCTTAAGTTTAGCCTTTTCTTTCATACGAGCCTTTTTCGCCTTTCTTTTAAAAGGTTATTTTCTTTTCTTGATTAACATAAATTTTTGTTTTTATAAATTTACAACAAACCATTGACTAACAGAGTTAACTTCTATACAATTTTTATGATTACTTACTAAGCCAATATTCATTGGCATTTTTGTATGGAGAATAAAAACAAAACAGAAAAAAATATAATATTATACGTAGCAAAAAAACCAACAGACACAATGGCTAAGATACGGAACGAGCTTCGAAAAGAATTAGGGAAAAATACCAAATTAGCCATTTTATATGAAAAACGAGAAGAATCAAAAACTAGCCCAGAGTTGTTGGCTAAATTTGATATTCAAATACCTTGCAACCTTGAATCTCGAAAAAACATAATAAAGAGTCTTTTACCTTATGAAAATAAAATTTTAGCTATTACAACTCGAGGAGAGAGAAACATTCCCGTACTTCAAGAAATAATTCCTCATGTTCCATATCTACGAGCACCCTCAGTAAAATCATTAGAGTGGTCAATTGATAAAGTTCAGATGCGACGTCATTTTAATGCGTACGATAAAAAAATAACCCCTAAATACAGTGTTATACACGATGCAAAAAAAGAAACAATTAAAAAAATAGAATCGAAAATTGGGTACCCTATGGTATTAAAACCCTCTGGCTTAGCGGCTAGCTTGCTTGTAACTAAAGCATATCATAGAGAGGAATTAGAAAAAAACCTAAAAACAGCATTTAGAAAACTCAACAAGGTTTATAAAGAAGCGGACGGGCGAGGAGAACCAACCATGCTTGTTGAGCAATTCATGGATGGTGACATGTACTCAATTGATGCTTACATTACTTCTAGAGGAAAAATTTACTTCTGCCCTATTGTAAAAGTAACCACTGGTAAGAATGTTGGGTTTGATGACTTTTTTGGATTTAAAAGAAGTTTACCAACAAGATTAAGGAGCTTGAGTGTTAAACAAGCAGAAGACATAGCAAGTAAAGGATTAAAAGCATTAAGACTTCGTTCAACAACAGCACACATAGAACTTATGCGAACAGAGGACGGATGGAAACTTATAGAAATTGGACCAAGGATAGGCGGATACAGAGATGATATGTATAGAAGTGTGTTTAATATTCCACACACTTTAAATGATATACTCATCAGAATACCTAAAAAACCAATCTTACCTAAACGTATTAATGGATATACCAATGTATATAATTTTTATGCAAAAAAAGAGGGTAAGATACAATCTATCAAAGGATTAATAAACCTTCAACAACTAAAATCCATGAAGTCTTTTAAACAGAATAAGAAAGTTGGCGACAAGGCAATATTTGCAAAACATGGCGGTAAACCTGTTTTAGAAGTGACCCTATTTAATAAAAATAAAGTTCAATTACTTGCGGATAGTCGAAAACTTGAAAAAATGATTCAAATAAAAATTTAATATACTATTTATGAAAAAAATTTACATATTAAATCCAGATAAAAAAAGTGACTCCGGGTCTAAATTTAGCT
>SKGB01000063.1 GCA_007117675.1 Candidatus Nomurabacteria bacterium
CCCAAATCTCGCAAACGGCGCTTCTTTTTACCTCTATGAAACATAAGTTCAGCGGACAGAGGGTCAGGACCCAAATATGGAATACCGAGTGTCTCAAGATGATGACACACTTCTCCATCATCACCATGGAGTGCAGACCACGCCAAATCAATATAGTCAGACAAAAAACTTTTGTTTACTATTTTTCCATCAATATGCCACACACCGTATTTGTCGATAAGAACATCATGAACATCGTAGGAATGTGTAGAACGCAAACGCTTCAAAATCTCTCCACCTGTTTTAAGGGAGAGTTCATATTCAGGAGTCTCACCTCCTCGTATAACTCCAATTCGAGTTTTGTCTTTAAACAAATCTGAAAAAGATGTTGATTGAGAAAAATTACTCATACATCAATTATACACAGTAAGAGAAATCTCTTACTGTTGAAAATTATTTTTTAAACTTTGCCCACGTTTTTTTCTATGAAAACCAATCGCAAATCTGTGTGCCTCGTCGTTCACCAAGATAATTTCTTTTTTGTATTTTTCTGTAAACTTCTTAAGGCCCAGTATACCTTTTGGTTTATGTTTTTCATTTTTCACCACCGAAACCACTGGAATAGACAAGCCATGCTCTCGTAAAATTCTTTGGATACAGTTTTTTTGAGGAAGTGCGCCGTCAACAACAATAAGCTCAGGAAAAGACCACTCCACATGACCAAGACGTCTTCTAAAGACTTCTTCCAATGCACCAACATCGTTTGAAGATGTGAACCCACGAATAATAAATTTTCTATATTCTTTTTTTTCAGGCTCACCATGCTCAATCACCGTCATAACACCCACCATATGAGAACCAGAAATATGAGCAATGTCATAACCCTCAATACGAAAAGAAGAAAGTCTTTTTTCGATAGAGTCTTCTTTAATCAAAGAAACATCATGAATATGTTTAAGTGAAAACAACTGCCTTTTAATAGCATTTGCTTCTTCAAAACGAAGGTCTTTTGCTTTTTGCATCATAGAATTCTCAAGCACCTTCACAATCTTTTTTTTGTTACCCGACAAAAACAAGATTATGTTTTCAATATGTTCTGAATATTTTTTTTGAAACTCAGAATTTGACAGGTCAGGCGCAAGCCCTAATTGCTTGTAAAATTCTTTTTGATCTTTCTTAATCGAAGACGCATCATTGAAGGGGAAAATTTTGCGTATAATTCTTAAGGCTTGTTTAATTTGGTTACCATAGGGAAAAGGACCAAACTTTTTTTTAACAGCAATCTCTTTTTTAAATTCTTTTTTTTCTAAGTCCCTCCCCCGCATCAACAAAACTTGAGGTAGGTCTTCTTTTGTAATAACAATATAATAAAAACTTTTATTGTCCTTCCCCAAGGCATTGTAGGGTGGCTGATGTTTTTCAATGAGTCTCGCCTCAAGCAAAAGAGCCTCCAACACAGAGTCGGTGGTTTCAAATGAAAGATCTGTAGATTTTGCAATCATGTCAACCAAACGCTTACCACGCTGCGCAACTAAATCATGAGAAAAATAACTTCGTACCCTATCACGAAGATTTGTTGCTTTTCCGACATATAAAATATCACCGTGGTTGTTCTTGAAAAGATACACCCCAGAAGAATCAGGCAGGTTATATTTCTCTAAATCTTGTTTTTGCATACAAATACTATACTAAGGCTGGATACACTCACTATATTGCGTATCGGCGTTTGATATTTGAACAATATCACAAATCTTTGTATCAAGTACAGTAAATTGTTTTGCGTCTTCATTAAAGATATACCAACGAACTCGATATTCTCTCTCGTAGGAGTTTTGCTCAGCATCTGTAAGTCTATCAGAGGTTACAAAAAGATAGCTGTCTGGTCGAAAGTTAAGCAAAAGTGAACGAGGTGCCTCATGCAAAAGTCCGGTTCGTAAATCAACCAACACAACCTCAGAAACACAATCTACACCACAGCTTAACGAAAATACTCTATAAAAATTTGCAAATTGCGCAGGGGCCTGAAAAAATTGCGGAGAAATACGCTCCTGATACACAAGACTCACAGAAGAATCCAAACCATTAGCACGGTCAAAATCAACATCACCATCCTCAACAACAACAGAATCATCAGCAAAATTGATAGGCACATATACGAAGTTTGAAACGTCTATTTCAAAAAAAGTGCCCTCATCTGTATACTGACCTCGAGCAAAACTAATCCCAAAGGAAAGTAAAAAATTATCAGCAAAATCAAGTGCGGTTCCTTGATAACATCCGTTTGGACCACCCCCTGGGTTAATGTATGGAGGAACTGTCCATGTAATTTTTTGTTCTGAAAAAAAAGTAATATCCGCTCCAGCACAAACAAGATCAACAGAGCCTACACGAGTTTCAGATGCTCTATCATAAAAATATAACAAAAAAGAATCGAAGGTTTGCAAACCAATACCACACATATCCCACAAAATCTCAACATTTTCTCCCGGTTCGTACACGAGCCTTTCTTCAGAATCTTGCAAAGAAACAAAAGGAAACTCACAAGACACAACAGGGTTTTGATCAAAGTCATAGCCTCCACTAAATAAAGTGTCTGAAATATCTACTATATCATTTTGTATATCAACCTGATCTTCAAACAAAACTATATCTGTATCATCTTTTGAAAAAGAAATATCAAAAATAACAACAATCGCTAAGGCTACTAAAATGACAATTGAGATAATAATTCCAAATACAAAAAAAGGGTTCCACGAACTCTTTGATGGCTCGGTTACCACATTATTATTTTTATTTTCATAATGTTCCATATATACAAGTATATCATTGAAAAAATAAAAATCAGCATATGGATGCTGATTTTTATTTTTTCATTGCCTTTTTGGTTTTTTGCAATGTCTTTTTAAGATATGTACCTGTATGAGAAACAGGATTATTCGCAACCTCTTCTGGTGTTCCTTTTGCAATCAACCTCCCTCCACCAGACCCACCTTCAGGCCCCATATCGAGAATGTAATCAGCAATTTTAATGAGGTCAAGATTGTGTTCGATAACCACAATAGAATTACCTTTTTGTATAAGCTTTTGCAAAACTTCTATCAGACTTGCAACATCATCATAATGAAGACCTACCGTTGGTTCATCAAGAAGATACAAGCCTTTTTCCACAAAGGGTCGATACAACTCTGACGCAATTTTTACTCTCTGAGCCTCACCACCCGAAAGTGTGGTTGCAGGTTGCCCTATTTTTATATACCCAAGCCCCACATCTTCTAGGGTCTTTAACCTATCGTAAATAGCGGGAATATCCTTAAAAAATTCAACACCCCCTTCAACTGTCATTTCTAAAATGTCAAAAATACTTTTTCCTTTGTAGTGAACCTTGAGTGTTTCTTTTTCAAAACGAGTACCTTCACATACATCACAAGTAACATATACCGTTGGGAGAAAATGCATCTCAACAGCAATCACACCCTTTCCCTCACAAGACTCACAGCGCCCCCCTTTCACATTAAATGAAAAACGATTTGCCTTCCAACCACGCAAACGGGCCTCGCTTGTTTCAGCAAAGACATCTCTAATATGGGTCCACGCCCCAGTATACGTCGCTATATTTGAACGAGGTGTTCTTCCAATAGGACTTTGGTTGATCAAGATAGCTCGATTCAAAAGATCAAAACCTTCAATTGATGAACAGTTAAAGACCTTAGAGGAACGATATTTTCTATCAAATCTTGCTTGAATGTTTTTGTGCAAAACCTCATACATAAACGAAGATTTACCTGAACCTGAAACCCCCGTAATACATGTCATACACCCAAGAGGTATAGCAAAGTTTTGGTTTTCAATATTATGAATAGAAGCCCCCTTTACTGTAATCCATCCCTTGTCTGTCTTTCTTCTTTTTTCAGGAATAGGAATAAAAGCTTCTTCACGAAGATACTGCAAGGTTCGACTGTGTACCGAATCTCCGGTAAGTTTTTTTTGAGAAAGTAAATCATCCAAATATCCGGAAACAACAACATTTCCCCCATGAACACCGGCACCGGGACCAATATCCACAATATAGTCAGCAGCATACAAGGTGTCTTCATCATGCTCAACAACAATCACGGTGTTTCCTAAGTCACGCAAATCAAGAAGTGTGTCTATAAGTTTGTCATTGTCTCTTTGGTGAAGTCCAATGGTTGGCTCATCCAAGACATACATAGCTCCTACCAGCCTACTCCCAAGCTGGCTTGCAAGCCTGATTCTTTGAGACTCACCACCTGACAAAGTATTTGCCTTTCTATCAAGCGTTAGATAATCGAGCCCAACATTTAACATAAAACTTAACCTGTCTGTAATTTCCTTTACTATCAAACGAGCAATTTCAGTTTCTTTTTCGGTCAACTTCACATGTGTAATATACTCAAAAGCATCTTTAACAGACAAAGACGTAAACTTTAAAATATTCATCTGACCTTGCTCTTTGGGACCAAGAAAAATATTCAAGGCTTCTTCACGCAAACGAGCACCCTGACACGAAGGACACGGCTCGTCACCAAACATGTGCTTTGTTCCCAAACCATTACAAGCCGGACACGCTCCATACGGAGAGTTAAAAGAAAATAAACGTGGCTCAAGCTCTGGAAAAACATAGCCATCCTCTGGAGAAATTAATTTAGCTGAAAGAAAGACCTCTTCAGAGTATGCGTTTTCTTTTTCAACTTTTTGAGTATCCGACTCACCTAAAATTATTCTCACAAAACCATCTGACTCAGAAATTGCACGTTCAACGGCTTCGCCTAGCCGCATGTCAAAATCTTGTGGATTATCTGACAGTTCATGAACAGCCAAGGTATCCACAAGTAAATCGATGTCGTGTTTTTTAGTCTTTGCCATAACAATCTGATCTCGTAATTTTTTTACTCGACCGTCGAGACGAATTTCAGAAAAACCCTGCCCTAGATAGTCGTATAACATTTGGTAATATTCCCCCTTTCTTCCCCGAACAATCGGTGCGTATATTTGTACAGGAGTGTCATCAAAAGAAACACCCAAAACATTTTTTGAGCTTTTTTTATTTTCAGCAAGTTCTCGAACCTGCTTTTTAACAAAGTCCATAATTTCTTGATTGGAAAGTTTTTTTACTTCTTTTCCAGAAATAGGAGAATAAGCTCGACCAATACGAGCATACAAAACACGAAGATAGTCATATATCTCTGTAATAGTTGCAACGGTTGAGCGAGGGTTGTTTGAACGAGTTTTTTGGTCAATTGAAATAGCTGGAGAAAGCCCTGTTATTTCATCTAAATCAGGTTTTGGCATTTGACCCAGAAACTGCCGTGCATAGGCAGATAAACTCTCAACATACCGGCGTTGCCCTTCTGCAAAGATAGTATCAAAAGCAAGTGATGATTTTCCCGAACCAGACTTACCTGTAACAACAACCAGGGTATCTCGTGGCATTTCTACTGTTATATTTTTGAGGTTATGCGTCCGAGCACCCCGAACGACAATCTTTTTTTCTTGTGATTTTTTGCTTGCTGACATAATTAAAAAGTTAGGACACTATACCACAAAAACACTTCAAAAAACAGGAACTCGAGGCAATCTAGTGGTTGGGATGGTCGTGCCCTCGTTTTTTTCGTTTATGTAAATCCATAATATGTTTTTCCTTATATGATCTTTTTTGAGAGTGGTTGTTATGTATTTTTACCACAAGCTTAGACGCGTGTTGCCCACCTAAGAAATGTGGAAGTATCACATAATCAATACCCTTATCATAATGATCAAGAGCCTCGTCAACTTTGTGAGAAACAACCATAACCGTTGCGTGAGGTCTTGCGTCTTTTACCACCTTGTTAATCAAAATATTTGCCTCAGGGTCTGGAATAGTAGAAACAGCAAAATCAACGCGGGAAATATCAAGAGACTCAAGAAAATCTAAATTAGTAGCATCACCAAACTCAACATCGTAACCATCTTTTTCTAATTTCTTTACAAGTTCTGGATTGTGATCAATAATCAAAAACTTTTTTCCTATTTTTTCAAAACTTTCGATAAAGTCGTGACCTATTCTGTTACCACCAAACAACAGCACTTGATAACGTTTTATTCGTATTGTTTTTTCATGCGCATTTTTTTTCTCAAATATACCAAGATATGGTTCGAGAAAAGCGTAAATTTTGTCTGAATATAAAATAAGATAGGTTGAACCAAAAATAGTAATAATACCAACCATGGTCACAAG
>SKGB01000030.1 GCA_007117675.1 Candidatus Nomurabacteria bacterium
CAAATTAAGTCTATGAAGAAAAATGCGGGGACGCTTAAACTTTCTCAAGCGCAATTTCGAGAACTAGAAGCTTTTGCACAGTTTGACTCAGACCTTGACCCTGATACAAAACGAGTTATCGAGCGTGGAAAGCGTGTAACAGAACTCCTTAAACAGTCAGAATTTAACCCAACTCCTGTTGAGGAACAAGTTGTTGCTATTTTCGCTATTAACAATGGTTACTTTGATCATGTTGAAGTAAGCGATGTAAAGAAAACACAACAAGACATGATTGAGTTTGTGAGAAATCAAGATAGCGAAACAATAGAATCTTTGAAGAAGACTTGGGATGATGGTCTTAAGGAAAATCTTATAAAAATACTTGATGCTTTCAAAAATATAAAAAAATAATTTTAGATTATAATGGCAAGCGGAAAAGAAATAAAACTTAAAATTGGGACTATTTCAAACATCAAAAAGATTACAAAAACTATGGAAATGGTTTCTGTGTCAAAGATGAAGAAAATGGTTGCTCGTGTAAGTGCTTCAAAAGAGTATGCGGTCAAAGCTTTGCAACTTCTTGCAAATCTCGCACTCGAAAGAAACATTGAACACCCACTACTCGAGCAAGGCAAGGGAGAGAAAAATCTTTTGGTTGTTTTTGCTTCCAATAAAGGCCTGTGTGGAGGTTTTAATGTGAATATTTCTAAAAAACTTTCTCAAATCGCAAAGCAATCAAAACGAACACTCGATGTTATTACTATCGGAAAGCAGGCAGAACGAGCTGCACGACGAAATAATCTTTCTATTGTTGCAAGTTTTATTGAGTTTAATGAAAAAACTGGTTCTGATGATTTTCTTGTGTTGAAACAAATTCTTCTCGACAAGATGCAAGGTGGTGAGTATCGAGAAACATGGATGCTCTATACCGAATTTAAATCAGCAGTCTCTTATGCGCCGGTGAATTACCAAATTCTCCCTCCTAATGTTGAAACGCTCAAGCATATCTTTGTCGAAGAGGAGAGGGAGGAGCGATATGGACACAAGCTAAAATCTCTTTCCCGATATATTGTGGAGCCAAGTCCTGAGGAGGTTGTTGAGCAGATTGTTCCTAAGCTTTTACATGCAAGTTTGTATCATGCACATCTCGAGTCTCAAGCTTCTGAACATAGCGCTCGAATGTTTGCAATGAAGAACGCAAGCGACAACGCAGGAAATTTGGTCGACGATTTAACACTTCAATATAATAAAGCTCGGCAATCCGCTATCACACAAGAGATCAGTGAAATCGTGGGTGGGGCAGAAGCTTTGAAATAATTTTAAAAATTTATGAAAACAAAAGACATGACAGCACAAGGAAAAATTACACAAATTACAGGGCCGGTGGTAGATGTTCGTTTTGAAGGTGAGCTTCCTGATATTCTCGAAGCTCTTACTATACAAACAGAACAAGGGGTTCTTACGCTTGAGGTTGCGCAACATAAAGGCATGAATGAAATTCGTGCAATTTCCATGGGTTCAACAGATGGTCTTTTCCGAGGGCAGGATGTTGCTCGGACAAATTCACCTATTAATGTTCCGGTGGGACCAGAAGTTCTTGGGAGAATGTTTGATGTGACGGGCGCGCCTATTGATGAAAAACCAGCACCAAAAACAAAAAAAACATATCCTATTCACCGACAACCACCAACCTTTAGCGAGCAATCAACAAAGGCTGAGGTTCTTGAGACAGGTATTAAAGTTGTTGACCTTATTTGTCCATTTTTGAAAGGTGGAAAGGTGGGACTTTTTGGGGGAGCTGGAGTGGGTAAGACTGTTATCATTCAAGAGCTTATTCACAACATTGCTTCAAATCATGGAGGATATTCTATTTTTGCGGGTGTGGGTGAACGAACTCGAGAGGGAAATGACTTGTATCAAGAAATGAAAGAGTCGGGTGTTCTTGATAAAACAGCGCTTATCTTTGGGCAAATGAACGAACCGCCTGGGGCTCGTGCACGTGTTGCTTTGTCTGGTCTTGCAATGGCGGAATATTTTCGGGATGAAGAAAATAGAGATCTTCTTCTCTTTGTGGACAACATCTTTCGGTTTACACAAGCTGGTGCTGAAATGTCAGCTCTACTTGGGCGTATGCCGTCAGCGGTGGGGTATCAACCAACACTTGCAAGTGAAATGGGAAATCTTCAAGAGAGAATCACTTCAACAGATAAGGGTTCTATTACATCGGTACAAGCTGTGTATGTACCAGCCGATGACTTGACTGACCCAGCGCCAGCAAATACCTTTGCGCACCTTGACTCAACAGTTGTGTTGAACCGTTCTCTTGCGGAGCTTGGTATTTATCCAGCGGTTGACCCTCTTGATTCAAACTCAACGGTACTTGATCCAAATATTATTGGGAAAGAACACTATGAGGTTGCTCGTGGAGTACAGCAAATTTTGCAACGATATAAAGATTTGCAAGACATTATTGCGATTCTTGGTATGGATGAACTTTCAGATGATGATAAAAAAATAGTAGGGAGAGCTCGACGTATACAAAAGTTTCTTTCTCAACCATTTCATGTTGCTGAGCAATTTACAGGACAGCCAGGTTGTTACGTTAAAATAGAGGAGACTATCCAAGGGTTTAAAGACCTACTTGATGGAAAATATGATGATATTCCAGAATCTACATTTTATCTAAAGGGTACTATGGCAGAGGTTTTGGAATCTGTCGAAAAAACTAAGTAATACATATACATATTATGGCAAAAAAAACTATTGATTTTCATATTGTGACACCAGAACGCACTGTCTACTCGCAAGGTGTTTTGGAGGTGACTGTTCCAACAGGGGCTGGTGAAATTACTATTTTGCCAAATCACATACCACTTGTATCGACCGTTGTTACAGGTGAGCTTCGTGCAAAATTAAAAGATGGAACCATACACCCCTTTGCGGTTTCTTCTGGAATTGTCGAAGTGCAACCAAGTTCTAAGGTTGTTATTTTGGCAGATAGATCAGAGTTTGCTATGGAGATTGATGTTAAAAGGGCAGAAGACGCATATAAACGAGCAAAAGAAGCGATGAAGGCTCATTATAGCGCTGTGGACGTAGATTATGCTCGGTTTGAAGCTCTTATGAATAAAGAACTCAATCGTTTGAAAATTGCTAAAAAATGGAAATAAAAAATACGCAGAATTCTGCGTATTTTTTATTTCAAAGAATGAGAATTTCTGTATTAAGCAATATTTATATCTTGATTGATATATGTTGTGAGTGATATGTTAAGTGGTATACTCATATATGTTATGAAAAAATACATGTTTATCTTTATTATTTTAATTCTTGTATCTCTTATTGTTGGTCAGAGACTACAAGACAAAAGAACTGCCAATCAGGAGCCTCAGATTTTTTTTAATACCCTACAAGGTTCTGAGTATTCACAAATATCGACTATTTTTTTGAAAGATTCTGTAGTTCTTTCTTCTGAACAAACAGGAGAGATTGTTTTAGAGAAACAAGAAAATATTGCAGGGGGTGATGAGGTATATGTAAGTGAAGGAGTTACCCTTATAAGAAATTATGAAAATGAAATATCACTTATCCTTGAAAACAATATTGTTGTTTTTCAGGGTGGGTTGAAAGAAGTAAGGCAAGATGAAGTATCTGACGTCGACGATGATAGTGTAGATTTTAGTATAGATTCTATCGAAGGTCTTGATAGTCAGTATCTAGAAATTTTAACAGCTACAAGCTGGCAGTGGGAACAGACTCAGATGAATAATGATGACCTCATTACACCAAACACTGTTGATGCATTTACTCTAACCTTTACTGATGAAGGGCTTGTTTCGGGCACAACAGATTGTAACACTCTTGCTGGATCTTTTGCGCTTAATGATACAAGAATTCAAATGAATAATTTAGCAGTTACTCGAATGTTTTGCGAAAATTCACAAGAGGCTGAATTCTTGAACATGGTCCAAACATCGCAATATATATATTTCACTGAAGACAATAGATTTGTTCTTTTGCTTCCTTATGACAGCGGTTCTGTTATTTTTACACCCCTCTCACAATAAGATTGACATATATTACGAATAGTGATATAGTCTAAAAATCAACTGTATTTGAGAGTTTTATTTACTTGTTTTAAGTAATGTGCACGACATAATTCTCCTGTGCGCGTTGAATTATTAAACATTAAAATGTTTTACTTTGTAATAATAAGTAGGACGTATAGTAAATGAACTCAAATCAAAAATACAAACCTCGACGGTCTTTTAAAAAACCGTTTCGAGGTAATTCAAGTAGAGGTACAGGTAGAAAAAAAGAAAGAATTGATATTCAAAAATTTGTTCAACCAGCAATGAAGGTTGAACAGGAAGAAAAATATGTACCAAAGCACTTATTTAGTGACTTTAATTTTTTACCAGTACTAAAAAAGAAAATTATACAAAAAGGATTTACTCATCCAACGCCAGTTCAAGATAAAGCAATACCACTTGCTCTTGAGAAAAAAAATATCCTTGGGATAGCAGATACTGGAACAGGGAAAACAGCAGCATTTCTTTTGCCTATAATCAATGATTTATTAACTAATAAATCAAAGCAAACATTGATCCTTGCGCCAACTCGTGAATTAGCGATTCAAATTAAAAAAGAATTTGATACATTCTCTGATAGAGATATGAAATTATTCTCAACAGTAGTTGTTGGGGGAGCGCCTATGTATGCTCAGATGCGTGATCTCAAAAGAGGTGTTCATGTGGTAATAGGAACACCAGGAAGAGTGCAGGACATGATTCGAAGAGGTCTTATTAAACTTGATGCAATTTCACATGTTGTGCTTGATGAGGTTGATCAAATGTTAGACATGGGTTTTGTAAAAGACATTAGTGCTATTTTAGAGCAGATCCCTCAAGACTCTCAACGTTTCTTCTTTTCTGCAACTCTTGCGCCAACCATACAAAAACTTATCGCTACATTTCTACCAGATGCTGAAAAGATAATTCTTAAAAAACAAGCAACTTCTAAAAATGTTGAGCAAAATATTGTGAAAGCATCAAAACAAGATAAGTTTACTGTATTACGAACAATCTTGGAAAAAGAAGAAGTTACTAAAACTATTATTTTTTCTGAAACAAAAAGAGATGTTCAAAAATTAAGCGACGAACTAAAGAAAGAAGGATTTTTTGTAGGAGCACTTCATGGAGATAAAAGATATCGAGAGCGAGTCTCTATCTTAAATCAGTTTAAGGAAAATCGAATTACCATTCTTGTTGCAACAGACGTTGCCGCTCGGGGAATCGATGTTCCAGATATTTCACATGTTATAAACTATGAAATACCACAAACCTATGATACTTATATCCATAGAATTGGAAGAACTGGCCGTGCCAACAAAAAAGGAAATGCCCTTACCTTTGTTTTGTAAATAAAAAATACCCATAACGGGTATTTTTTATTTGGGTAGTTGTTTTGATTACTTAAATTGAGAGAGACCTTGATACTATATTGTTTCAAGGTCTTTTTTTGAAAATAAAAGAAAGGTAGATATGGTATAATAGATAGTGTCGTTTTTTTTGATAATTAATATAAATACATACTATCTATGAAAAAATATTTTGCAGATAATATAGAAAAACTTACTGAAGAAAATACAGCGTTTCGAAAGGTTGTTCATACGGGGGCTTTTAGTCAATTGGTGCTTATGACCCTGAAACCTGGTGAAGATATCGGAAGAGAGGTTCATGAAGGTCATGATCAATTTATTCGAATAGAAGGCGGGACTGCTCAGTTTTTTATTGACGGAGACGAGTTCGAGGGTGGCAACGGCTTTGCTGTTGTTATTCCTTCTGGTGCTGATCATAACGTTACAAATATTGGAGATGACGAGGTTAAGTTGTATACCATCTATTCACCGGCAGAACACCCTGAAGAAACCTTACAAGAAACAAAACCTAACTCATAAAAAAAACCGCTGCATTACGCAGCGGCTTTTATTATCATTTCCGTATCATTAACAGAAAGATAACATACATTAAAATCCTAGGGGTGGATTTGTACAACGGGTTGG
>SKGB01000013.1 GCA_007117675.1 Candidatus Nomurabacteria bacterium
GATTGCAACAAAGGCAAAAAGACTTTTGTATCAGAACAGGACGTTTTCGAAGCATACAAGGAATATCAAGAAAGTATGTCAGACTTTATGGAATAACGATCGCACATCCCATATCCCCGAACCCCCGAACGCCACTAGAGTTGTTGCTAGTGGCGTTCTCCCTTTTAACATTTTACCCCTTTTGTCAAGAAAATAATTACAGAGTAACAAAATAATTCCAGCCTATAATAATTAAAACCGAATACAACCACACATCATAAATCTTTCTACTCCAAACTTTTATCCTTGACTTTAAACTATTTTCCAAAAAACAAAATTGGTGCTTGCAATTCCACAGTTAATAAAGTACAGTATTAGCATATTCAATGGGATAAGCAATAAAGGAGTTAATCATGGATTCAATCGAACTAAAAGAAAAGGCAATCCAAGCCATCAAGCATTATACTGATTTAGGCAACAAAGTTTTGAACCAGACTATGCCCTATCCTAAAACAGATTTCTCAGTCAGGGGCACGGTAGGTGGTAAGTACTCAACTAATCGCCACACGGTAATGATTAACATGGTACTATTTTCCGAAAACGTTAAAGACTATCTTGACAATACGATCCCGCACGAAGTTGCACACGCCTTTCAACGGCATATCTATGGTCAGTATACCTATGGCAACGGAAAAAGAGTAATGCCACATGGAAACGAATGGAAACGCATTATGCTGGCATTAGGCAAGTCACCTAAGCGTTGCCATAACTACGATACTTCAAACGCAGCACAACGAACCGTGTCAAGAGATTATGTATATGTATGTAACTGTAGGAGTCATAACCTTACTGCTATACGGCATAAGAGGATCGTTGAAAGTCAGGCTCAATACCGTTGCAAAAATTGTAAAGCCCGTCTAAGATACGAGGGATAAAAGAATGAAAATAAGTTACTCTATAATTAGTTTGTCAAGTAAATTATTATAGAGTAACAAAATAATTACCAACATCACCAACATCACCAACATTACAACTCCCAAAATAAATCTTTCTACTCCAAACTTTTATCCTTGACTTTAAACTATTTTTCTGAAACCCAAATTGGTGCTTGCAATTATTCCAACAATAGATTAAAGTATTGGTGTTCAATATGGGATAGGGTACAACAACAACCGAGGAGAAAATCATGAACCAGTTGAAAATGACCGTCAACCAAGTCACCGAACTCATTCGCAACAACGTCAAAGGGTCGGAATTTATTGCCGTAGACTTAGAAATGCCTTTAGATTCTAAGATGAATAAAGGTGGCAAAGCTGCGGCAAATCGCCTTTTTGGTAGTGGTTGCTATCAAAAGGCTATGCTTAACGGAAACCTTGCTGGAAAGTATATCGAAGCGGTAAATCGTATGCTAAAGCGTCAATGCCAGAAAACAGGAGAAACTTTTGAACCTAGAACCGCAAAAGATCATCCGTGGGGAGATCTTGATTCAAAGCGGGTTTTCCGTATTCATAGAACTTCTGGTTTGCCGTATCTCCATTTGAGAGTCAAAAATCAGTCATTTGGCGGAAACTTTCAAGCAAACGGAAAGCCTTTGACTGAAGAACAAATTGAAATCTTTGAAAAGTACAAAAAAGAGCGTAAGGCTTACGGCTCGTCAACTCAAGACGGATTGGAAAACAAGGTTATTGTTAAGGATTTCTCCTTAGCAAACATTAAGGCAATTCGTATGCGAGGAGTTGAAATTGAAGTAATCCAAGAGTAAAAGTCAAGACAAATCGAAAAGAAAATCCGCTCTCGAAAAGGGGGCGGATTTTTTCACTTGTCAAGCATATATTTGTGGAGTAGGAAAATAATTAAAATCAGTTGCGTATGATATCATAATTAAATTACTTTTGTCAAGCAAAAAGTTGTGGAGTAGGAAAATAATTGCAACCGAAAATGTTTGATAACTAAAACAAAAAAAATGCTTTCAGATAAAGTTTGTGCTTGCAATTCCACAGTAAATAGAGTAATCTGTAGTTATCTTAAATGGGATAGTGTACAACAAACTGGGAGAAAGTCATGACTGCAATCTATGACGAAATCAAAAAAAGCAGAAAAAAGGAACGCAAATGTATAAGGTCTATTGAAGATTTTGATCGTTCGGAAAGAGTTGAAATTGACTTTGATGCAATTGAAGCACCAGAGACAGAATCAGTCGATTTGTTTCTTGCAGAATCTCTTGAAAAGTCTTTGAGTAGCCTTACTAAACAAGAATCAGAGGTGCTAAAAATGAGATTCTTTGACGAGGAAACATTGTCAACAATAGGTAAACGTTTTGGAGTTAGCGTCACCAGAGTAAGACAGATTGAGGGGAAAGCGTTAAGAAAACTAAGACATCCAACGAGAATTGAACGATTAACGCCATTCTTTAACGATATACAAAGCTATGCTTTATCCTTGACTTACTGAAATGTTTGATAACTAAAACAAAAACAATAAATCTTTCTACTCCAAACTTTTATCCTTGACTTTAAACTATTTTTCTGAAACCCCAAAAAAACGCATTTTAGGCTTGCAATTATTCCAACAATAGATTAAAGTATTGGTGTTCAATATGGGATAGGGTACAACAAACGAAAGGCGGCACACAATGGCAAGTCAAAAAATCTATGACATGATCACCGAGCGGGTAGTCAATCAACTCACAGACGCTATCACAGCAGCAGAAAACGGCAATGAAAGAATTATAGCACCTTGGAATAAGCCTTGGTTTGATACTGGCACACCCACCAATCTGGTTAGCAAAAAAGCCTATCGTGGCATTAACGTTTTCCTCCTTTCAATGCTTGGATATGTATCGCCCTATTTCGTTTCATTTAACCAAGCAAAAAAACTAGGTGGCAAAGTCAAAAAAGGCGAAAAAGGCTTTCCAGTTATCTTTTGGAAGTGGGTAGAAGTTACCGAGGACGAAAACGGCAACAAGTTAGCAAAAACTAAAAAAATCCCGTTTTTGCGATATTATACAGTTTTCAATGTCGATCAAATTGACGGCATCGAAAGCAAAATCCCCACCATCGAAACACGTCAATTCAATCCGATCCAAGACGCTGAAAAAATCATAGCCAATATGCCAAATCGCCCCGAAATAAATCACAAGGAGGCAAGAGCGTATTACACTCCCGCTTTGGATTCTGTCAATATGCCGAAACCAGAATTATTCAAAAGCGAACCAGAATATTACTCCACATGCTTCCACGAACTGGTTCACTCTACTGGTCATACTAGTCGATTGAACCGCCCCGAAGTCATGGACGGGAACCGCTTTGGCTCACATGCCTATAGCCTAGAAGAGTTGGTGGCGGAAATGGGAACCGTTTTCCTATGCAATGAAATCGGATTGGAATCACCTTTTAATAACAGCCTTGCATATCTCAAGTCATGGCTAGGAAAGTTGAAAGATGATACTAAAATGCTTATCACAGCAGCAGGAAAGGCGCAAAAGGCATCAGATTATATCCTAGGAACCACACCCACATTCGACAAACCAGAAAAAAACGGGGATGATACAGAATAAAGTCAAGACAAATCGAAAAGAAAAGTTGCTCTCGAAAGGGGGCAACTTTTTTATTTTTGTCAAGCATATATTTACAGAGTAAGAAAATAATTGCAAATCAGTTGCGTATGATATCATAAAATATTTGCTATTGTCAAGCATATATTTACAGAGTATGAAAATAAATTCAAATCAGTTGCGTATGATACCACAACCCATATACTAATTGCAAGCAAAAAGTTGTGGAGTAGGAAAATAATTGCAACCTAAAATGTTTGATAACTAAAACAAAAAAATATTGCCGATAACGATAAATCTTCCCACTCTAAACTTTTATGCTTGACTTTGAACTGTTTTTACGAATTCAAAGTTTGTGCTTGCTATTCCACAACAAATAGATTACAGTATTGGTATTCAAATATGGGATTGGGTACAACAAAAGGAGTAGTAAAAATGAAGAGAACCAAAAACATCAGTGCAACCGTTATAAATGAAGCAATAGCTATCGGTGGCGGAATCTATCGCATGAATGCCACAACGTCTTATGGCTATGCTTTTTGCCCCAATAAAAACAATACAGAAGTCAATTGCGGCGAGTTCGTTTTTACCGATGATTGTCTGCGGGGGAATACTGGTTTCATCTGCACACGCGATTTTATCTTTACGGATAATGATGGACAAGACAAGATGCTGAAATCTGGCAACCTGTACGATATGGAAAGCGGTGAGGTTATGCCGCTACGATAAATCGACAATAAAAGCAAAGTCCCACCTATCTAACGGGTGGGACTTTTTTACATCTGTCAAGCATATATTTGTAGAGTATGAAAATAATTGCAACCAAAAAATGTTCAATAACTAAAACAAAAAACAATAAATATTCCTACTCTAAACTTTTATGCTTGACTTTAAACTATTTTTCAAAACCCCCTAAAAAACCAATTTTAGGCTTGCAATTCCACAGTAAATAGAGTAATCTGTAGTTATCTTAAATGGGATAGGGTACAACAACAACCGAGGAGAAAATCATGACCACAGTCGCAACAATCAATGAAATCGTCGATGCCGCTATGACCACCCGCAAAGGCGTCAATGTCAAATTGCAATGGGAACGCACGTGCAAGGTTAAGAAATCCTGCTCCGATACCATCACGAAGCGCACAGACATGACTGGGCGAGTTGGAATCAATTACAGCAATCAAAAGGCTGTTCAAGAGTTGCGGGACGCTGGCGAGCTTCCTAGCGAGGAGCAACCGATATGGCATGGCAAAGGCGAGTGGGTTATCTTCCCCTATATCCTGCGACACGTAGATACAAACCAGCTTTATCTGCGCCTTTACAAGGGTACGGATAGCCGTCACATTCCATCTGTTCAATACTTCCGCAATGGTATGGAAGTATCTAAGGAGAGCGTGTTGGATGATCTGCTAGCTAGCGAGAAGAGCGTTAAGAATGGTTTGTGTTTCGTAGTCAAGATTGAAGATATGCTTTCAATCGGCAGAATGGCAGAAGTCGAGGAGGCAGAAGAGACTGAAGCTATACCATTCTAAAGCATAAGGCAACTAGCAACCCGCTCCAAATTACAGGAGCGGGTTTGCTAGTGTCAAGCATATATTTATAGAGTAAGAAAATAATTTGCATAGGCATATGACATGGGGAATTGTATCATAACCATATGCATCTTGTCAAGGAAATTAATTTATTTCTTTTTAATTATATGCTTGACACTGAATGGCGGATATGATACACTATAAGGTTACGTATATGTGGTGAAAAAATATTTTTATTTTTTGCTTGACATATACAAAAACATATGCTAAAATAGGGTGAAAATACAAAATCGCATAGGCAAATGACCCTCTGAAATATTAAGGGGTTCCCTTTCCCGGGGGTGCCCTAGAGCTTGTTGAGCGAACCTTTCATGTGGCGTTGTAAAATGGGTCTGGAAAAAATCGTTTAATAGGGGATAATAGGGGATTTTAAGGGACTCCGAAAATTTTTCACACACCGGGATATTTTTGAAATTGAAAAAAGTCATTTTGAAAAAGAAACGTTGAAAATTTTTCACACACCGGGATATTTTTGAAATTGAAAAAGTTGGTTGTTATAATACAAAATGGTCTTTGTCGTGCTGGTAATATAAGTTTAGAACAGGTTTCGTATGAAGTAGGTCGTTTAGTGTTTTTGTTTTTCTAATCCATATTTTATCGAATTTAGATATAAAATACAGTTGTGCATTTTTGTATTTTTCCGATCCGATTTCTCCGAAATTAATTGACCATATTTCCATTAACATTTTCAATTGTTTAAATGTAAAAGCGTCGAGTCTTTTTGTTTGGTTTAAGCTTTTATACTCATTATCGCAAAATTTTTCCATCCAAGACGAAGTTGTGTTCAGATATGTATGTTTTAAGCATTTAAGTAACCATTCTACATCATGTTCTGAATTTTTTTCTTCGATGAATTTTTTATGTGATTTAATATCA
>SKGB01000016.1 GCA_007117675.1 Candidatus Nomurabacteria bacterium
ATCCTCATGCAGCATTTCGTGTGCTATTTGATGGAAGTCCTTTAGTTTGGTCTCTTCGTGGACCTGATGGGCAAATGAGAACCGCAACCGCATCAGGTGAAAGTACTCCTTGTCCTGAACTAGAGGGTAATACAGAAAATTCTGATGATTCTGAGGATAACGATATTGATAATAATACTAGTGGTGGCTCAAGTAGTTCATCTCTCGTTCGAACAAGTGTTTCAAGTTTTGTTGCAAGTCCTATTCAAGGGGAAGTTCTCGGGGTTTCTATAGAGAATCATGAGGGGGAAGTCCTTGGTGAAACTGATATCTCTTGTCCTGTGTTTGATGGGTATGTGCGACGAGGTAATAGAGGTCAAGATGTCCGCGCTGTTCAAGAATTTTTGAATTCACATATAAACGCAGATCTTGTTATTGACGGTATCTTTGGTCCACTTACAGAACAGGCTGTACGCTCATTTCAGGCGACATATTGGGATCAGATTATTGCTCCATGGGGTTCTATAGATCGACCAAATACTACAGGTCGATGGTTTATTACGACACGTGCGTGGGCTCATGAGCTGCTTGGGTGTCGTGAAGATATGCAAACTCTTTCAAATGGGGTTGAGTTTTCAACAGCTGGTTTTGTAACTCAATAAAATATATTTGTGAAAAACCACTTTATTATATGAAGTGGTTTTTTGATTTTATCCTTATTTTAAGGTACTATATTGAATATTATGCATAAAGAATATGACCACAAAACAATAGAGAAAAAATGGCAGGAGAAGTGGCAAGAATATGGGATATATAAAACTTCTGAAGATGTATTGAAACCCAAAAAATATATTTTAGATATGTTCCCATATCCGTCTGGGGCAGGGCTCCATGTTGGTCATCCAAAAGGTTATATTGCAACAGATATTCTTTCTCGCATGTATCGCATGCAGGGTTTTAACGTACTTCATCCAATGGGGTGGGACGCTTTCGGGCTTCCGGCAGAGCAGTTTGCGATTAAAAACCAAATTCATCCAAAGACAGCGGTAGACAAAAATGTTGAAACATATAAAAGACAACTTCAGATGATAGGTCTCGACTATGACTGGTCTCGAGAAGTAAACACAACCGATCCAGCATACTACAAATGGACACAGTGGGCATTTTTGCAAATGTTTAAAAAAGGTCTCGCGTTTGAATCACACGAACCAATCAACTGGTGTCCGTCTTGTAAAACAGGACTCGCAAATGAAGACTTGGAAGACGGTAAGTGCGAACGATGTGGGAGTGAGATTGAACAAAAACCGCTACGTCAGTGGGTACTTCGTATTACCGACTACGCAGAACGAATGCTCGCCGACTTGGACACGCTCGACAAATGGCCCGAATCTGTAAAAACAAGTCAAAGAAATTGGATCGGAAAAAGCGAGGGGGCGGAAATAGATTTTAGAATCAAGAATCAAGAATCAAGAATCAGGGTTTTTACCACACGACCTGACACGCTTTTTGGTGTGACGTATTTGGTTTTGGCGCCAGAACATAGTCTTGTCGCAAAGCTCCTAGAGAATAATGAATTAAGAATTACGAATAAAGAAGAGGTTCAGGTTTATATTGAGGAATCTCGAAAGAAGTCTCCTCTCGAGCGACAACAAAACAAGGAAAAGGCAGGGGTAGAGCTCAAGGGTGTTTTTGCGGTGAATCCTGCAAACGGTGAAGGGGTGCCAGTGTGGGTTGCGGATTATGTCATAGCTTCATATGGAACAGGTGCTGTGATGGCGGTGCCAGCTCACGATGAGAGAGATTGGGATTTTGCAAAGAAATATAATCTAAATATAAAACCAGTTATTGCGCCTTTTGCAGAGTGGGAAACAGAGAATGGGGTGGTTCATTTAGATTTTAACCCAGATATGGAGATAAATTCTCAAAATATTGAATTGTTTAAACAATCGATAGAGCATCATTTTAATCAAGGTAATCGTCCAATTACAGAAAATTTTGGAATGTTGGTGAATTCAGAGGAATTTAATGGTTTCGAATCCAAGGAGGCGGGAAAGAGAATTGTAGAAAAAATTGGTGGGGAATTTAAAACAACATACAAACTCAAAGACTGGGTATTTTCACGACAGCGATACTGGGGAGAACCAATACCGATTGTGCATGTAGATGGAAAGGCGTACCCACTTGCTGAAGCACAGCTTCCTCTTAAACTTCCAGAAGTAGAAAACTATGAACCAAGCGACAGTGGTGAATCTCCACTTGCGGATATTTCGGAGTGGGTGAATGTTCGTGGGTTTGTAAACAGTGCTGGTGAATTTGTCGTGTCAGAAGATGGAGAGCTTGTTGGGCGACGTGAGACAAACACCATGCCTCAGTGGGCGGGGTCGTGTTGGTACTATTTGCGATATATTGATCCAAAAAATAACGAAGCTTTGGTGAATGCAAATCTTGAACAATACTGGATGGGAGCCGAAGGTCCTGAGCGGTCTCGCCCCGAGCAAGGTCGAGGGGTTGATGTCTATGTCGGTGGGATGGAACATGCAACGCGTCATCTTATTTATGCGCGATTTTGGCACAAATTCCTTTTTGATATTGGAGTTGTGAGCACTATTGAGCCATTTACAGAGCTTCACGCGCCGGGTCTTATTCTTGCACAAGACGGAAGAAAAATGTCAAAGCGATGGGCTAATGTGGTGAACCCTGATGAAATGGTGGAGCGATTTGGGGCAGATGCCTTTCGTTTGTATGAGGCTTTTATGGGTCCTTTTGATGACGCTATTGCATGGAACACAGACGGGCTTGTCGGAACACGTCGCTTTATAGAACGAGTTGTTCGTATTGCAGAAAATCTTGTAGATGAAGAGAAAGAAGTTGTAACTCGTGAACTTCACACTCTGATTAAAAAAGTATCTTTTGATATTGTGGTGTTTAAGTTCAACACAGCGGTTGCTGCTATGATGACTTTTGTGAATTTAGTAGAAAAAGAAGGTGGAATAACAAAAGAGTCTTTTGTTAATTTTATACAACTCCTCGCACCATTTGCGCCACACATTGCTGAAGAATTATGGTATGAGTTTGGTGGTAAAAATTCGATTCATACAAGTACTTGGCCACAAGTGGAGGAATCAAAATTGATACGTGATACAGTAGAGATTGTGGTTCAGGTAAACGGAAAGCTTCGGGCAAGAATTGAGGTTGCGTTCGATGCCGTGCAAGATGATGTATATATGCATGCGATGCAGGAAGAAAATGTTCAAAAATTTGTGGAAAGAGCTCCAAAGAAAATTATCTTTGTTCCAAATAAAATACTTAATATTGTAATGTAATTAATCTGTGGTTTCTAAGGTTTTTAAAATTTTACATAAGGAAGTTGGTGCGGTAAATCAAGCAGCACTTCTTCTTGGTTTTTTTACTTTTTTGTCTCAAATACTGGGCTTGGTGAGAGATAGAATGTTCACTACTTTTTTAGGTGCTGGTCGTGATTTGGATATTTACTATACTGCATTTCAGGTTCCCGATATTTTATTTAATCTTGTCGCGACACTTGTTTCTGTAACAGTCCTCTTGCCAGTTTTGGTTTCTCTTACAAGAAAAGAAGGATTAGAAAAAGCTCAGATTTTTTTTAGTCAGGTTTTTACTGTTTTCTTTGTTTTGGTGATTGTCTTGTCTGTTGTTGCTTTTATTTTAATGCCATTCATTGCGCCGATAGTAGCTCCTGGTTTTTCTGCTGAGGAATTACAAACCCTCGTTAAACTTTCTCGAATTATTTTACTCTCTCCTGTCTTGCTAGGTTTTTCAAATTTACTTGGGAGTGTTACGCAGATGATGAGAAGGTTTGTATTGTTTGCAGTAAGTCCTATTTTATACAACCTTGGTATTTTGATAGGTATTGCAGTGTTTTATCGATGGTTTGGACTGGTTGGGCTTGCTTACGGTGTTGTTTTAGGTGCCTTGTTACATATGCTCATTCAGGTCCCCGCCCTTATAAAAGACTCAATGCTTCCTCGTTTAACCCAAACTATTTCTTGGGTTGGTATCAAAACACTCGCACTTACATCTCTACCGAGAACGGTTGGTTTAACTATTCATGGTGTAACATTAGTTGTCTTGATTGCTTTTGCTACTACTATTCAAGAGGGTTCAGTGTCTATTTTTAGGTTGTCTATGAACTTACAAAATGTTCCTCTGGCCCTTATCGGAGCTTCTTTTTCAGTTGCTGCTTTTCCTACGCTTGCGCATGATTTTTCAAATGGTAATACGCAGAAGTTTTTACGACAAATTAGAAATGCTGGACGTCAAATTATTTTTTGGAGTATACCCGTAACAGTTTTATTTATTGTTTTACGTGCTCAGATTGTCAGAACTATTTTGGGGTCAAAGGCTTTTACTTGGGAAGACACAAGACTCGCCGCGGCAACCCTAGCAATGTTTGTTGTTTCTGTTGTTGCTCAAAGTCTGATTTTACTTTTCACGAGAGGGTTTTATGCAGCGGGGGATACACGTAAGCCTGTGTTGATTAATTTAATTTCCTCTGCTTTTATTGTTATGCTTGCGTTGTTGCTGCCAATTATTTTTGATCGCTTTGAAATGTTTTCTAATTTTTTTACTACAATACTTCGTGCTCAAAATATTTCTGGTATTAGAGTTGTCATGCTTGCTTTGGCATATTCTATAGGTTCTATTATCAATGCATTACTTCTCCTTTATTTCTTTAAAAGAAAATATGACTCAAAATACAATATTGTAAGGTTTGGTAGGACTTTTGCGGATAGTTTCCTTGGTTCTGTTATTATGGGGCTTGTTTCTTACAGTTTGTTGGTGTTTCTAAGCCAGGTTTTTGATTTGGCAAGTTTCCAGGGTATATTCTTCCAAGGTTTATTTGCAGGGCTTGGTGCGATAGTTGTGGGCTTTGTGTTCTTCTATGCTTTAGGCAGTCGGGAGTTTATACAGCTTATGCAATCTTTTTATCACAAAATGAGGCGTGTGAATTCTGTTCCTGTCACTCACGAAGATCTTAATTAGTATGTTTTTTTTGTGATATAATTTTTACATGAAAGAACAATTTCCAATTCCAAACAATCCCCATGATCTTCTTAAAAAAAGAAGAGAACTTATAAAGCTTGAGAAAGAAAAGCTTGAGAAAGAAAATAATAATAAAAAAGAAGATAATGATAAAGAAGGTGAGTCACTTCAGAAAAGTATTGTTTCTGCTGATACCATTTTAAAATCAGTAGATTTTCTAATAGAAAAAACAGAAAACGTAGACTCTGTTAATGAATATTTATTGCTTATACAAAAAGAAATAGAAAATAAAGCAAAAGATATGGATTCTTTTAGAAAAGAATATAAAATATCTCATGAACGAAAAAAGGAGATTCCTAAAATTCAAGAAGAACTTCAAAAACTCAATCAAGCCTACGACAAACTCCTCACCTTTAAATATAAAGACTACAAAAAGAAAGAAAACGAAGGCGGAATCAAACATATTCTCACTAAAAACGCTGTAGATGAATCATTTGAACAGTTGGAAGCATATAAACAAGGTCTTTTCGAGCAAGACCCAATCGCATATCGAAGTGCTGAGATTTTAAAACAACATGAAGATTTAGTCGAGCACTCTTTTGTAAACACCGAAAGTCGCCAGGAAGACTATGAATGGTTTGTTCGCAAGTACGCAGAAGGAAATCCTGCAATACTTCTCCACGGTCCGCCCGGAACAGGAAAAACAGAATACGTCCGACATTTTGCACACAACTTCGTCGGTGAAGCACCTATCGAAATGGTAGGAAAACCAGACATGCGTACCACGGAGCTTTCTGGCCAGATAGGACTTCGACCTTCCAAAGAAAATCCAGACGTGGTAGAAACCTATCAACTCGATGGAATATACGACAAAGCAAAAGAACAGGCACAAAGACTGGGTAAAGCAGTGATACACTTTGACGAAATAGACATTACCACTCCTGCTGTGCGTATGTGGTTCAAGCCAAAATACAAAGAAATGAAAGATCTTGGCATTACCCTTGTTTCAACGGGAAATGTTAATGCAAAAAGTGGGCGAAGTCGCCTCGATGCGGCAGAGCTTCGGGAGTTTGCAAAAAAAGAAGTCTCGTATATGCCCAAAGAAGAGTTTTTCGACGTGGCACTTACTGCACTTTGCAACAAAGACGGGGTTGTTCTTGCTGACCCAAAAGAGCTACAAGAAACACTGAGATATTTTGTGGAGTCAGTTTCAACTATTCAACGAGACTTCACAAAAGCGGTAGAGGGTGATAATAAACCAATTCTTCATGAGAATGTTGTCGACACAGGAACGGCACTTCGCCTTCTGTCTGGATTTTCTGGTGGTTCACTGTATTCATATCTGTCAAAAGAAATATCTGAAATGATACAAAACACTCCTCAAACAGATCCGAAAGACAAGAAAGATATGGAACATATGAAAAAAATCTTTGCTCAACATACCTTCAATATCCCAGGAGCTTTTGATGGGCTTCAACATAAAATACAAGAAAATGCAATGCGACTTTCAAATAAGTCTGGCTACACCTCTCTCAAAGACCTTGCACTCATGGACCCATATAATATTCGCAATATTCAAGAAAACGGAACAGTAGATACTCAAAAAGACCTGCGAGAACATCTTCTTAATACAAAAAAAAGTGAACAAAAAGATTTTGTAAATGAACAATTCAAAGATATTATTGAGCGAGACTACGAAGTCCAACAAACAGTTCATGACAAAGCAGGGTTTCTTGAGGCACTTTCAAATGGTGAACAAGGTATCAAAGCAATAGACGGCAAAGAATACCATTTTCCGACACAAGAAGATATCGTTGAAGCCTTTGAAGGGCAAGAAGACCTTATTGAACTCAAACTCCGCCAGTATCGAAACCCAAAACTCATTATCACTCCTTTTGGAAAACCAATTCTTGATATCGCTGAAAAATGGAAAAAAGTTATTGAAACCTATGCAAAACAAGACAAACTTCACAACAGAGATGGGTCAAAGGTTGAACCACGAAAAAATAATCAGGGATTGGTGGAATATGACATGACTGCGAACGCTCTTCATGAAGACAAAGCACCAGTTTGGATATGGGAGAAATATGCTGACCAGTCAAATATTGTCTATGATCCCGAAGTGTTTGATAGAGACAACCACGAAGGAAAACAAAAAGAAGAAGTACTTGCAAATCTTGGGGGTTATGTTATTTCTCTTCGTGAAGACGCAGAATCTCCTCGAAGTGGAACCGAAACAGACCAGGAAGGGCGAACACCACTTTCGACCAATACGAATGCTCATACATATCTCAAAACCCTCCAAGAAAACCAACAATATGAAGGTGAGGTGGGAAGCTATCCAGAAGAAGATATACTTTACGCTATTACCAAACTCATCGAAGAGGACGGACTTGTTGTGTATAATTATTCAAAGAATGAAGCTTCATCAATATATTCTCTTGGGGCTTATCTTCCGGGCTCGTCCGGTGTTCCCATTTTGGACTGGGATGCCGGTGACCGTCGGGCGGTTTTGTTCGGGTATGTTCCGACGTATTCGAGTGCGGGTGACGGTTCCTTGTCCCTGGTGAGAGCTTCTGGAAAAAATTCTTAAGCCTTAATCTTTAACTCTTCTTTTGTAACTTTTTTCTTTTTTCTTTCTTCACGAAACTGTAACCTGCTTTTGAAAAAGTAAGGCGGTGAAGAACACAAAGAAACTCTCACGAAGGCACTGTTTGTATACTCGGCAAGTGTGTATATGTACCGTATGTATACAGAATTTAGAAAGAGTATGTAAAAAGCAAACCAATGCACATGCTCCTGCATAATGCACGAGCAAGAATCAGAAACAAGTAGTGTAGAGAAGGGCTCGTCCAATGTTCCCATTTTGAACTGGAATGCCGATGACCGTCAGGCGAATTTGAACAGGAATGATCCGACGAATTCGAATGCGAATCACGGTTCCTTGTCCCTGATGAGATTTTCTTAGAGTGATTTTTTCCAACCACCGAGCATTCTTTGTATCTCGGTGGTTTGGTTGTTGAGTTTGAAAATAGTTGTAGCGGTGCCAAGATTGAGCTCGAGACAAAGTCTGAGATGGGATTTGAGAACATCAGCTTGCACAAGTGCTTTGAGTAAATAGGAAAGTTTATGATGTTTTGGATTGTGTTTTGCAAATAAAATATTCTGATATAAGACTTCAAATGAGCTCATGATTTCTTTTCCCACAATAAATTTATGTTCTTTTGGTAGTTGTTGCGTAAAGCAATACAATTCTTTATATGTTTCAAATGATTTTTGTATGATTGATAGTTCCATAAATTATAGCGTATCACAACTTTGGGAAACATGGCTCATCTATCGTAAAGGTAAAAAGAAAACAAAAGAGCTTGCTTTTTTTGAGTATAATCTTCTTGATAATATCACTCTTCTTGCGGAGGATTTGGAAAAAGGAAATTGGAAACATGGAACATATAGGTTTTTTGAAGTTAATGACACTAAGAAAAGATTGGTCTCTGTTGCGGGGACACGAGATAAGATTGTCCATAGGTTTGTCTATGAAAAACTTTCTATGATTTTCAGGAATAAGATTGATTTTGATGTGTGGTCAGGTAGAAAAAACAAGGGACTTTTGCAGGCAATTCGAAGAACACAAAATTTTGCAAAAAAATATAAATCTGGCTATGTTTTGAAAATCGATATACAAAAATGTTTTGATTCGATAGACCAAAAGATACTTGTCGGGTACATTGAAAAGTGTGATTGTATACCAAATGAACTCAAAAAACTATGTAAGGAGATTATTTTTTCATACAATAAACATACGCAAAAAGGTTTACCGATTGGAAATGTTACAAGTCATGTTTTTTGTCACCTGTATCTTTCTCCTGTGGATTTTTTGGTCCGTTCTCTTCTAGAAGTGCGAGCTTATGTTCGATATGGAGACGACATTCTTTGCTTTTTGGAATCAAATATTTTAAGTATGGAGATTGAAAGTAAAATTATAAAAGCATTTAAAAAGATTAGTCTTTGTAAAAATTATCAAAGTTCATACATGAGAAAGATTTCTCATGGCTTTAATTTTCTTGGGTGCACTATATTTCCACGAGGGAGAAACATTGTTCGCAAAATACGATTTTTACAAAAAATTAATAATCGTAACTTTTCATCATATTACACACTATTTCAAAAACACGACAAAACATTGTATAATTATATGTAATATGAAAACTTTTGAAATACCACATGCTTCAGAAAATAAACCTCAATCAACGCAAGAAAATATTGAAAAAATTTTTCAAGAAAAGCGTCAGTTTTTGGAGTCCTATGGAGAAGACGCGCGTTTTACTATTGAAAATGGAGATGAAAAAGGAATTGGTGGAACCTTCGCGGTAGATATTGACAATAGAAGGCTTTTTTATACAACGCGGTATTTTACAGAAGAAGGGTTTAAGCCTGAGTGGGTAATGAAATCTACTCTTCACGAACTTGAACATCTTCGAGAAATCGACGAATTTTTAAAGAGGGGTGGTTCTAAATGGAAATGGAAAAATCATCAAAGAAAATTAATGTCCGATGAAGCGTATAGGATTTTAGACAATTGTTTTGACGATGTGAAAATGGATGCAACTGTTGAGCAAAGGGCTCCATTTGTAAAAGGTGCGTCAAAAGAACTTTGTCTTGAAAAGCAGTTTGTGAGTGATGATATGACAGGTTTACCAAAACACTTACAGTTTGCATATTCTTTGAAACGTGAGATGTTGACTGGTGAAAAAGCACTTCTTTCTCCGAATGTGCGAGCGGAATTTGACAAACTTCGTAATTTTTCTCAAGGAGAACTTTTGGATGAGGAAACATTTGATCTTCTTCATATTTTTTCTCGACCCGAAACACCTTTTGAAGAACGAGTTACGTTTCAGGAACAATACCTTCTGCCAATTTTAGAAAAGTTTAAGCAAGAAGATGAGGAAAACCCTGAGTTTCAAAATCAAAATAAAGGTTTAGAGTATGAAGGAGACGAAGAAGAGGGTGAAGGTCAAGGGGGTAATTCAGAATCAAGCCAGTCTGGTGGTGAGAATGGAGAAAATTTAGATTCAGAGCAAGACACAGAAAATCGACAAAGTGAAGGAGAGAGTGGAGAGGGTGAGGAGCAAAATCAAAATGGAGAAAATGATGGGGATGCAACAGAGGGGTCGAATGAATCTGGTCAAGAAGGCTCCAAAGGGCAAAACTCTCAGAAGCCAGATTTTGGGAAATATTATAAAAAATATTGGGAAGACAACCCGAGTACTTTGAATATTCCTCCAGAACAAATGGAAAAGTTGGTGGATACAATGATTGAGCAAATACAAGAAGAAAACAAAACTCCAGAAGAGAGAGGGTTTGAAGCGTATGCAAAAAAAGAAGGGGTGAATCCGCAAGACTTAAGGCAGTATAGGGAGTGGAAAAAGAAAGAGCTTAACACGATTGTTGATAAAGAAACAGGAAATCTGGCGATTGAAGAACTTCGTGAACAGTTTAAGCGTATTGTAAGTGAAAGAAAAACATTGTCTCAAACTCCGATTTTCCCACAAGATGAGGGAGATTTACTTGTTTTACCTGCAGAAGCCTATGTGGAACTTCGTGGTGGAGAATTGAAACCAAAGGTTTGGGAAGAAATAGATACAAGAGAAAAAAAAGAAAAAAAAGTTTCTGCTTTTGATATACATCTTGTGTGTGATACCTCTGGCTCAATGGAGGGTGAAAAATTAATTGAGCAAAGAAAAGCAGCCTTACTTTTACTTGAAGCGATGCAAGAACTTTATGAAGAACTTGAACTTGAAGAGAGAAATATTGATGAACCACTTTCTATCCGCACCGAATGTCTTACTTTTGGAAGTGATGTATCATATTTGAAAAATTTAGGTGTTGGACTTTCTGAAAAAGAACGAGTTGCAATGTATAAAGCTTTGTCAGAAGCACCAGGGTCTACTGCCGACTATCTTGCCTTGCAATCTATCAATAATGCAATGGACAAAGAAACCAAGGAAGAAATAGAAAATGGTGACCGGCAAAAGTTGGTTATTGTGATGACAGATGGAGGAAGTGATAATCCTAATATGTTAAAAAGTGAACTTAAAAAACTTCGCGATACTGGTGCAATTGTTGTGGGTGTGGCTATTACAGATTCTGCAAAAAGTGCCATCAAGCTATATGACCCACAAAGTGAACTTGCTCAAAAAGCAGATGATTTACCATTGGTATTTAAAAATATTTTAGATACACATCTTGAGAGTGTGTAGGTAGATTTTTGGCTGTTTTTCTGGTATAGTGCAGGAATATTTATGAAAATATCTAACATAAGAAACTTTTCTGTCATAGCGCATATTGACCACGGGAAATCAACTCTTTCTGACCGAATGCTCGAGCTCACCAATACTATCGATGAGCGTCTTATGCGTGATCAGGTTCTTGATAAAATGGAGCTCGAACAAGAGCGGGGTATCACTATCAAGATGCAACCTGTCCGAATGGAACACAATGGGTATATTTTAAACCTTATCGATACACCAGGGCATATCGATTTTTCATACGAGGTGTCTCGAGCTTTGAAAGCGGTAGAGGGTTCGCTTCTTTTAGTTGACTCGACCCAGGGTGTGCAAGCGCAAACATTTACTACCCTTGCAATGGCTCAGAAGTTTGGACTTACTATTATTCCGGTTCTTACAAAAGTGGATTCTCCCTTGGCACGTATTGATGACACTAAGCTTGAATTGGCGGCGCTTTTAAATTGTGACCTTGATGATGTTATTGAGGTGTCGGGGAAAACAGGGCAGGGTGTTGATGTTCTTCTTGATACTGTTATTGAAAAAATTCCAGCGCCGAAAGAAATGAGTGTTGATTCAAAAAGTTTAAGTGCTCTTGTATTTGACTTTGAATATTCAAATCATCAAGGAGTGATCGTGTATGTTCGAGTGTTTGATGGTAGTGTTAAAAAAAATGACACCCTCCTTTTCAAGGTTGCGGGTGAGAAATTTATCACCACAGAGATTGGTATTTTTTCACCAGACCGAAAGCCAAAAGACGAGCTTCGAGCGGGAGAGATTGGCTATATTGTGACAGGAATTAAAAAACCAGGCATTGCTCGTGTAGGTGATACGATTACCCAGTTGCGTGACCCTCTAAATGCTTTAAGTGGGTATGAAGAGCCTCGACCTGTGGTGTGGGCTTCTATTTACCCAGAAAGCCAAGATGATTTTGATGACCTGAAAGCGGCACTTGGAAAACTTAAACTCACCGACTCTTCTTTCACGTATGAAGAGGAAAGTTCGGGTGCTTTAGGGCGAGGGTTTCGATGTGGTTTTCTTGGGATGCTTCATCTTGAAATTATTACCGAACGTTTGCATAGAGAGTTTGATTTGAATTTAGTGGTAACAAGTCCAAGTATTACATATCGTATTACATACAAAAGTAACAACGAAACTGTCATGGTGTATTCACCGCATCTTTTTCCAAATGACGGGCAAGCAAGTAAGATAGAAGAGCCGTGGGTGACTGTGCGTATTATTTGCCCTCGAGAATACCTGGGGCCTATTTCACAGCTTTTGTACGAGCACGAGTCGGAAACCTCTCGAACAGAGAGGTTTGGTGATGACAGGGCAGAAATAGACGCTCAGATGCCGCTTCGTGAGCTTATGAGAGGCTTCTTTGACTCTCTCAAAAGTGTTTCTTCTGGGTACGCATCGATTTCTTATGAAATAGGGGAGTATAGAGAGACTGATGTGACTCGGCTTGATGTGTTGATCGCTGACGAACCTGTACTTGCCTTTACTCGAGTTATTTCTCGTCGTAGAGCGCAAGAAGAGGCAGAGAAGGCTGTTGAAAAGTTGTTTGAGATTATGCCAAGACAGCAGTTTGTTATGAAGATACAAGGGCGTGCGCTGGGTCGTATTGTGTCTTCTAAAACAGTAAAAGCATTTCGGAAAGATGTGACACAACACATGTACGGAGGGGATATCACTCGAAAGATGAAGCTCCGAGAAAAACAAAAGAAGGGTAAAAAGAAAATGGAGGCATTTGGTAAAAGTAAGGTAAGTATCCCTCATGATGTTTTCTTAAAAATGATGAAAAATTAAATTTTTAGAATATTTTGTTTTATATATAAAATACCCACAAAAGTATATATTTATGTGGGTATTTTGCTTTGTGGTAATTTACACTAAATGTAATATAATTGTGTTTAGTACACAATATTACTTATAGTGTGCCTGTGAGAAGTGTGGGTACACTATATAGTAAAATCATCATAATCACGATAAACAATACAGCTGCAGAGATAAATATCTGCTTCAACTTTTTTTTCTTTTTATTTTTCATACAGTATAATGATAACAGAAATGAATAAACATTCCAATAACTATATATTTGCTCAAATTCGTAACTGGCTTATTGTTTTAGCTCTTTTTGCGTTACTTGTGGTGCTTGGAATGGGTCTTTTTTCGTCATTTAAAAACTTACGAGTCTCACAAAATAAACTCACAGAGGTCCAGTTTGAATACCAGATGATGTTGGATAGACAGACTTCTGTTGAAGGTTTGTTATCTGCTTTTGATAGTGATTTTGGTTTTGAAAAATATGTTCGGGAAAACTTCGGTTTTTCTCGCCCTGGTGAGGTTGTTGTTATTATTTTACCCAAGGTTACGGATTCTGAGATGTAAAAACCTTGTTTGATTCCTGCGTCAAGGTTTTGAAAATTTGTATTAGTGGTATACTAAAGGTATATTATTAAGTATATAATAAAAAATATGGATGTATCAAAAAAAGTAGAAATTTATAGCACTCCAACATGTCATTTTTGTCAGATGGCAAAGGCATTTTTTCAAAATAATGGTATTGAGTATACTGATTACAATGTCGGTGAAGATGCTGAAAAACGACAAGAGATGGTTGAGGTGACGGGGCAAATGGGGGTTCCTGTTATTAAAATCGGAGAAGAGTACCTTGTGGGATTTAATGAAGGGAAGGTGAAGGAAATGTTGGAGATGTAATATTTCTTTTACTTTAAAGAGTGTCTAAACACACAACATAAAAACCGCTCTTGGTGAGCGGTTTTTATGTTGTGTGTGCTCAGGGGCAGGGTCGAACTGCCGACCTCTCGCTCTTCAGGCGAGCGCTCTAACCAACTGAGCTACCTGAGCATTGGAAGCGTCTCTTAAGATGCTTCCGTACTATAATATATTATTCTGTGTCATTTTTCAAGCCCCCGAATAAGCTGTTTACATTGGTTGAAAATGAATTTTTAGTGTCTTGTAGTTCTTCAAAAGATTGCTGTATAGAGTCGTAGGCTGACGCAAGATTTTCAATAAGTGGCTGTACAAAATAGTAGGCTCCAAACAAAAGTCCAACGGTTATAAAAAGACGAATCATTTTCCACATTCTGCTTCTTTTTGCGTCTCTGTCTAGTTTGTGTATCATTTTGTTGTTTTCTTTTGTCAGTCTATATATTTCTCGCATGAGTTTGTCTTGTGATTCATTCATTGTATTATTTTGTTTGGTTAAAGTCTTGTAAAAATTTTTTAAGTTTTTTGTTTTGTCTTGCGTCGGTGTAACCCATTGCTATCGTTTCCTGGATATCTTCTTTTTTGGTGTCTAAGATATTTGCAAAAGGTCTACGGGAAGGTTCTATACGTATGTAGTGCTCGGTCAGTGTTCCTTCGTAGTTTTCTCTATACCGCTTGAGAAATTCTTTTGATTTGTATTTTCTAAACCAAAAGTATTCGAGTATTTTCGATTCCCAGAAACCCGTAATTGATGTGTTGTGTACAACAATGACATGCGTCGCTCCTTGTTTTTTTGCAAAATTTATGTGATTTTCAGGGTGTGCGCTTTTGTGAGAATCATGATATTTTTTGTTGCCAATAGAAACTTCCTTATTGTAAAATATAGGAATTGCCTTTGTTGCACGAAGTACGTCCATCCAGTTTGTGTTTATGTCTCGATTGCTAAAATAGTGAATTAGCCCTGTTTTTGAGTCTATGGCTGGTATATACAACGAAGTGGGGTTAAGCATCACTTCTTTTGTTTTCAAAGTTATTTTTTCTTTAAAAATAATGTCTATGAGGTAGTCTATGTTTACTTTTTTATATAAACCTTTTCCTGAAATAAATTCTGGAGAAAGAATTTCCTTGAGCCATATTCTGCGTACAGCTTTTGTGAAATCAGAAGTAAGAAAATAACTCGCTGTTCCTGCACTTCCAGACGCTGCAATAAGAATGTCTGGCTGTATTTTGTAAGTATTTTTAATTGCTTTCAAAAAACCAACACTGTAGCTTGATGACATTCCGCCACCGCCTAAAATGATTGCTAACTTTTTCTTGGTACTTGCAGACATTACAAGTACTAGTATACAATGCAAAAGTGATTTAGTAATACACAGGCCGCCATAGTTCAACAGGATAGAACGGCTTCCTCCTAAGAAGCAGATCTAGGTTCGAGTCCTAGTGGGGGCACTAAATATATAAAAACCACTCAAGTAGTGAGTGGTTTTTATATAGACTTAACCTTAACTTTCTTTTGTTTTTCTTTATCTATTTTTGGTAGGCGGATTATGAGAAGTCCGTGTTTTTCTGTTGCTTCACCAGCTTCTGGGTCAACTTCTTCAGGAAGTTGAATTGTTCGAGAAAATGATCCCCAAAATAATTCTCTATAAAAGTAGTTTTCTTCTTTTATAGACTTACTCTCTTTTCTGTTTCCTGTAATAGAAACAGAGTCTCTTTGAATATTCACATCAATCTCTTCTGGTTTTACTCCCGCTATCATGGTTTGGATTATAATCTCTTTACCATTGTCATAGAGGTCTATTGAGAGTTCTGCGGTCTCATCTTCTGTTTCTTCTGAAAGATAGTGTTCTGGTGTTTGTTGTGGAGTAATTCTTATGTGGTGATTTTCGTGAGATTCTTTTTCTTCAGTAAGATTGTCTTCTTGTTGAAGCTCATCCTCAAACATGTCCTCGTCAAGACGAAGACCTCCTGTGAGCCTGCCAAATAGTGATCGTTTTCTTTTAAACATAATTAATGATTGAATTTAGGTCGGTAATATCGACCACTTAATTTTCTTAATGACTCAAACAGTAACATAAAAACTATTGTAACAATCCAAAGGCCTGAGAATACTGGAAACATGTTATTTGTATTATCAATTATAAAGTAATTAAAAATACTGTGCAATAAAGTTGCTAACAGTAGACCTCCAATGAGTACTCGTTTTCTTGTTGCTTTGTTTTTGTAATAGGCAAAGCCAACTACCATTCCAATGGTTCCTGAAGCAACTACATGAAGCAACATCGAACCAATAAATCTAAGATTTCCTGTCATGAGACTCACTACAGAATCTTGCACACTCAAAGGACTTAGTAAAAAGAGGGTGTTTTCAAGGGCTGCAAAACCCAGCGCTCCTGTGATGAGGTAGATTGCAAAGTCTATAGGTTCGTCGCAGTGTCTTGTTCGAAGTGCGATAACTGCAACAAAAAGATACTTCATTATTTCTTCGAGAGCTGCCCACCCTATAAGTTGGGTTGTTTGGTTGGGGAACATGTTTTCAGTGAGTCTTTGTAATGGTATAACAGCAAGTACTGACAGCATACCTCCTAGAAATGTTAAAAGTAAAAGACCTTTAGGTTCTGGATTTTCCGAATCTTCTTTGAGCCAAAACCAAAGCCATATAAGAGCTGGTATAATTCCACCCAGAAGTCCAATCCCTATTGTTTGAATTTCAAATTCTAGAATCATATAACTTTATTATTGTATCAGTTTTATAAAATTTTTTCTGTTGAAATATGTACAAAAAATAGAAACACAAAAGCTAGGAGGTTCGACCTCCTAGCTTTTGTAATTATATATTTGTTTGTGGCCACGATGCCACCATGAGAAGTTCTGTTTCTTTGTTTGGAATTGACTTCCAAATCTCTTCTGTAATAAACGGCATAAAAGGATGGAGTGCTTTGAGTTGTTCTGTCAAAAGGTGGTAGAGGGTCCATTGAGCAGATTTCTTTGTTGCATCATTTCCTTCGTTAATATCTTTTTTACAATCTTCAATTATTACATCAGCAAAGCGGTGCCAGAAGAAATGATAGAGCTTTTCTCCTACGAGATAAAACTTGTATTCTTCCATTTCTTTTGTAATTTCTGGGAGAAGATCATTCCACTCTTTAATATATGTTTTGTGTTTTGGTTCTGTTATTTTTTCTTCTAATCCTTGATCCTTGATTCTTGATCCTTCGAAAATATCTTCAGTATTTTCGAGCACAAACCGTGTAGCGTTCCAGATTTTGTTTGCAAATTTTTTGTATGCTTTTATTTTTTCATCAGAAAGGTTGTTGTCTGCACCTGGTCCTACTCCTACAATCATAGACATACGCAAGGCATCCGTTCCGTAGAGTTCGATGAGGTCAAGCGGGTTTACGATATTGCCAAGAGATTTTGACATTTTTCGTCCGTTTTTGTCGCGTACGAGCCCGTGAAGATACACTGTCTTAAATGGGACTTCGTCTACGAGGTATGTTGTCATGAGAGTCATTCGAGCTACCCAAAAGAAAATAATGTCATGTCCGGTCTCGAGTACATTTGTGGGGTGAAAAATACCATCCTTAGAATTTTTGAGCCACACTTTAAAATCTTCTTCGTATTTTTCAGGGTCGAGCAAGGTAGAAAAAGTCCAGAGTCCTGAGGAGAACCACGTATCGAGTGTGTCTTCGTCTTGCGTCCAACCTTCGGCGGGTTTCTTTTCAGAAACTTTCATTTCTCCATCTTTATACCAAACGGGGATTCTGTGCCCATACCAAATTTGCCGAGAAATATTCCAATCTCGTAAATTTTCAACCCAATGGAAATATATTTTTTCAAATCGGTTTGGGAGAATTTCAATCTGTCCATCACGAACAACATCGAGCATAAGGTCTTTCAGAGATTTACCATCTTTGATTGGTTTACTCACATCAATCCACCATTGCATTTTTGGAAGTGGTTCGATGATTGCGCCAGTTCGTTCCGCTGTTCCCACGCTTTGGTCGATTTCTTTTTCAGAAATCAAAAGTCCTTCACTTTGAAGCCATTGGACTACTGCCTTTCGAGCTTGTTCAACCTTGGTATCAACAACACCTTCCATTCCAACCATCATTTTTCCGTATTCGTTGATAATTTGTTTTACAGGAAGATTGTGTCTCTCTGCGATTTCCCAGTCTGTTTGGCTGTGTGCTGGGGTTACTCCAAGTGCCCCCACGCCAAACTCAGGGTCCACTGCCTCGTCAGCGATAATTCGAACTGTTACATCCTCACCTCCAAAATTAAAAGAATATTCTTTTCCGATGTATTCTTGATATCTTGAGTCTTCTGGATGTACTGCAACGGCTGTGTCGCCGAGTTTGGTTTCTGGGCGAGTTGTGGCGATAGGGAATGGGAAGTCATGAGAATATTTAAATGTATACATTGTTCCTTTTCGGTCTTCTCGAACCACCTCATCGTCTGAAATGGTTGTCTGTCCTTTTGGATCCCAGTTCACAATTCGGTGTTTTCGGTAGATGAGTCCTTCTTCGTACATTTTTTTAAACGCAACAAACACTGCTTTGTGTCGTGTGTTGTCCAAGGTAAATGCCTCTCGAGACCAGTCAAGAGACGACCCCATTTTTCTACATTGAGACACTATAGTGTCGTGTGAGTTTTGGGCAAATTCATCTACACGTTTAAGAAACTCTTCACGTCCTAAGTCGTGCTTTCGGATCTTTTCTTTTTCTAGATCTTTTTCTACCTTTGACTGGGTGGCAATAGCTGCGTGGTCTGTTCCGGGAAGCCAAAGAGTTTTGAGTCCCTTCATACGAGCAAAACGCACCATGGTGTCTTGGATGGCGAGCATTGAGGCGTGTCCTGTGTGGAGTGTTCCGGTGACATTTGGTGGGGGGAGGACAATAGAAAAGTGTTCCGCATCTTCCTTTGTGACACCTTTTTCGATGCAGACATCAGGATTAAAAAAACCTGACTCTTCCCACATTCTGTAAATGGTGTCTTCGTATTTTTGCGGTTCGTATCCGCTTAAAAATTTTTCATCTATTGCCATAACTTCTCAAGAATACCTTATTTTTTGTCTTTTTTCAATGAAGGGATGGTGATTGACTCATTGTGATAAAGTTAGTATAGTTTGATATGAATATTCACAAATAAACCCTGTACCTTTATGAATCCACCTAAATTTTCAGAAAATCCCGTGTCTCATTTGAAAAATCTTACACAACCTGCAATCTATAAGATTGGCGGAAGTGTATTAAAAAAACCTGTCGATGTAGAGCGGGTCCTGAGAGTTCTTGCTGAACCCTTTACTGCAATTGTTGTGGTTAGCGCGCCTTCTGGTGTGTCTCAGTGTATTCAAGACATGTTTGTAACCAGTCAAGGTGAAAAAGTTATCAGTATGCCGTGCCTAAGACGAAATATTGATGTAATTTTGCCAAAAGTTAAAACAATCTATGCTCATATATTCGGTAATGAGACCAGTTTTCAGGATAGCTGGGATGAACGTGTACGTTTTTTCACAGACGAATTTCTTCCAATGCAAAATATAGCCACATCTGCATGGCAAGTAGAAGTCTTTGCTTTGGCTTACTTTGGTGAAGTATTCACTGTCGAAATGCTGGCACAGCTTGCTGAAAAAAAAGAGGTGCAATGTTCTGTCTTGGAAACTCAGCAGACTATCTTTCTCAAGAGAGATTTTCCTCCTTTACCGAAAGATTTATTTGCGAGTGTTGATATTGATATGAAAAGAAGTTTTGAGGCTCTGGCCTCAATCCTTATTTCTAGTCATAGAAAAAAAACAACTTTGCTTGTAGCTGGTTTTGTTGCAAAGAACGGACTGCTCGGCTGGAATGGATCCGACACTACCGCTGCCTTACTCGGGCGTTTCTATTATGAGACGACTGGTCAAGTTCCGAGAATAATCTTTCAGAAAGATAAGCCATTTCAGACG
>SKGB01000040.1 GCA_007117675.1 Candidatus Nomurabacteria bacterium
GACACCTTGTTTGCAATACGAAAAAACAAACTAGAAAAAAAACTATCCTTTGTCTCAACAGGGGGTGGTGCCATGCTTGAGTTTTTACAAAAAGGCACCTTGCCTGGTATTGAAGCACTCAAGAAAAAATAACATCACGCTTACAAGCGTGATGTTATTTTTTCTGCATACATATTCATTTCTTCTGTTGAGGCGTATGTTTGTGTTTCCCACCCATGAAGTCCATCGTCGAAATTTCTTGGGATTAAGTGTACATGCACATGAGGAACATCTTTACCCACAACAGAAAGTTGCACATAGTCGCAAGAGAGACCCTGCTTGATAGACCTCATGAGTTTTCCTGCTTGTATGAAAAGACTAGCAATTTCATCATCGGGCATGTCTTGAAGCCATATATATTCTTTTTTGGGTATCAGGAGTGTGTGCCCAAAACGAACCGGTGATATGTCGAGAAAGGCAAGGTGTGTGTCATCTTCAAATATGTTTGTTGAGGGTATTTCCTTGTCTATTATTTTTTTGAAAATTGTTTTTTCTTTTTGTTCCATGTTCCTAGTATAGCAAAACCCTCGCGAATAATATATTTGCGAGGGCTTTTTTGTATATAAAGAAAGATTTGGTTAGTCGTCGCAATACTACACACATACACAAAGACTGTCAACAGAAAAATACGATATACTAATATGATATGACATTAAAACCACTCGAAGAGATAACAGAAAAAATAGAGGAAGAGTTGGGTTCCTATTCTCCTGTGCTTCGAAGACTTCTTGTGAATAGAGGGCTTGTGAATCGAGAAGATGCATTTCGTTTTCTGAATCCGTCTTATGATGAAGACGTGCATGACCCTTTTTTGATGCAGGATATGGAACGTGCTATCGAAAGAATACACCGCGCGGTTCAGTCTGGTGAAAAAATCGCAGTATATGCCGACTATGATTGTGACGGTATCCCAGGAGCGGTTATCATGACTGACTTTTTTGAAATGCTTGGTTATGAAAATTTTGAGGTCTATATCCCCGACAGACACAAGGAAGGGTACGGTCTTCAGATTCCCGCACTTGATATGTTGATACAGAAAAAAACTACTCTTGTTCTGACTGTTGATTTAGGTATTACTAATCATAAAGAGGTTGAATACTGTAACGAACACAGAGTCGATGTTATCGTTACCGATCATCATCTTGTGCACGAGACAATTCCCAATGCCTATGCGGTGGTAAATCCTAAACGGGACGATTGTACATATCCTGACCCCATGCTTTGTGGTTCAGGTGTTGCGTTTAAGTTGGTGCAAGCTTTTTTGAAACAATATGGAGATGCATATGGTGTTATTCCGGGTACAGAAAAATGGATGCTTGATATGGTTGGTTTGGCGACGCTTTCTGATATGGTTCCGCTTCGTCATGAAAATAGAGTACTTGCGCATTATGGTTTGAAAGTTTTTAAAAAAACACGACGAACAGGACTTTTACATCTTTTGAAAAAAGCTCGTGTTCGGCTTGACATGCTTCTTGAGGACGATGTGACGTTTATGGTAACACCAAGAATCAACGCAGCGGGAAGAATGGATCATCCAAAACGTGCATACGAACTACTTGTCGCAAAAGAAAGTGAAAAAGGTTTTGAGTCTGCAAAACTTCTGCATGACCTGAATGATACTCGAAAAAAGTTAGTTATGCAGATTATGAAAAAAGCAAAGTCTGTATTATCAAAACGCACGGTGAAAGATGTGATTGTTGTGGGTGATAGAGAGTGGTCCATAGGTGTCTTGGGTTTGGTTGCGTCCAAGCTTGTCGAGGAATATGGCGTGAGTGTGTTTGTGTGGGGTTCTGATGAAGGTGGTTCTATCTTGAAAGGTTCTTGTCGTTCAGATGAGAGTGTTTCTTTGGTTGAGTTAATGTCTCAATCTGCGAATCTTTTTGAAAACTTTGGAGGGCACGAAGGTGCGGGTGGTTTTTCTATTTCAGCACAGAACATTCATTTTTTGGAAGAATCTCTCAATACAGCCTATCCTCATATTGCAAAAGAAAAAAAACAAGAGCGTGTGTTTGAATATGATACGGAACTTCGCTTAAGTGACGTGACAACAAGTTTATATTTTGAGGTACAAAAATTAGCTCCCTTTGGGGTGGGTAATCATCGTCCTGTGTTTTTGTTTCGTGATGTGTTGGTTCAAGATGTGCGGATGTTTGGAAAAGCAAACGAACATCTGGAGATTCTAGTGAAAGACCCAGAAACAAACACATCCCTTAAGGCGATTTCTTTTTTTACAAAACACAATGCTTTTGCTGGAGGGTCTTTGCAAAAAGACACCACTATATCTTTATTTGCCTCGCTTGAATATTCTACATTTTCATACAGACCGGAACTTCGTTTAAGGATTGTAAATGTTCATTTCTCTGTATAGAGTGTGATACAATATTTTTTATGGTAACAATTTTTACAGACGGATCTTCTCGTGGTAATCCTGGTCCGGGTGGTTGGGGGGCTATTGTGGCAACAGAACATACTGTTGTTGAGTTGGGTGGTTTTCAAGAAAATACAACAAACAACAGAATGGAAATGAACGCCATTGTGAAAGCGCTCGAACATATACAAGGTAGTCAAGATTCTGTCACAATACACACTGATTCAAAATACACCATATCAGGTGTAACTTCTTGGATAGGTGGTTGGAAAAAAAATAACTGGAAGACAAAACAAAAAACAGATGTATTGAACCGCGATTTGTGGGAGTCTTTGGATGATTTAATGCAGGGAAAAAATATCGAATGGAAGCATGTGTCTGGACATGTTGGTATTCCTGGAAATGAGCGTGTGGATACTATTGCCCATGGATTTGCTTCTGGTGAAGAGGTTTTACTGTATAAAGGGGATAGAAAGCATTATTCTGTTGATCTCTCTCAGACAAAGGCTGTCGGTGGTTCAAGCTCAAAAAATAAAACAAGCGCAAAAGCATACTCCTACCTTTCTCTTGTTGAGGGTGTTTTGGTTCGTCACAAGACCTGGGCTGAGTGTGAAAAGCGTGTAAAAGGTGTTTCTTCAAAGTTTCGAAAAGCAACCTCTCCAGAGCACGAAAAAGAAATTCTCAAAGAGTGGGGTGTTGTTGAGTAGTCTATTTAGAAAAATAAGTATTGTGTATGAAATATATACAACACACAGACCTTGTTTTTTTCGGATCAATATTTTCTTTTCTTGTGGCTGTATTTGTACGGTCTTTTGTTGTTGTGCCGACAATTGTTTATGTTGCCTTAGTGTTGATTTCAGTTTTTCTTATTGTTTTTTTTAAAAAAGTACAAACCTCGTAATATTATTATTGCTTTATTTATCACCTTTTTTATTTTGGGTGGCATTCGTTTTGAGGGAAAAGAAATGAATCAACCTAAAAATATTATAGATGACAAGGTTGGGCAAAGTGCTGTATTGACAGGAATTGTTGTGTCAGAGGTTGAGTATCGCCCTTCGTATCAGCGTTTTGTGATGAAGGTTTCAGAAGAAAGTTCTTATAAAGTTTTAGTGAGTGCCGATCGGTATCCTGCAATTTTTTATGGCGACAAGGTTCGGGTTGTGGGGAAAATCGACAAGCCTTCAAATTTTATTACAGACACGGGAAGAGAATTTGACTATGTTCAGTATCTCGCAAAAGATGAAATATATTATCGGATGTCTTTTGCGCGTTTTGAGATACTTGGAACAAAATATGGTTCTCGGATACGATACTCCTTGTTTCGATTTAAAGAATCGTTTTTGCAAGCAGCGAATAGGATTATTCCAGACCCAGAAAGTGCTTTGCTTGCAGGTATTTTGTTGGGAGTAAAACAGTCTCTTGGTTCAAACCTCGAGCAGGCATTTATTGATACTGGAACCATACACATTGTTGTGTTGTCAGGGTACAACGTGACAGTTGTTTCAGAAGCTATTGTTCGGACACTTCAATCTTTTTTGCCTAAAAATCTTGCACTTTCTTTTGGAGGGTTGGGAATTGTATTATTTGCAATTATAACAGGAGCTACCACAACCACTGTTCGTGCCGCTGTTATGGGTATTTTAGGCTTGCTTGCAAGACTTACCAATCGAACCTATCAAATTACTCGAGCGCTTTTTTTAGCTGCCTTTGTTATGGTTTTGATAAACCCCTATGCTCTTGTCTTTGATATATCATTTCAATTGTCTTTTATCGCAACGCTTGGTTTGATTTTCATTTCTCCTATAATTGAAAAAACTCGTATCGCGCAATTATTTCCAATACGATTTGGTTTACGAGAAATATTTTCTTCAACCATCGCTACTCAGATTGCTGTCTTGCCTTATCTTTTGTATCGGATAGGGACACTCTCGATTGTTTCTCCTCTCGCAAATATGCTTGTGTTGCCAGTTATTCCGCTTGCTATGGGGGTTGGCTTTTTGTCCGGTTTGATTGAAATGATGTTTGGGTTCGGGGTGAATCCTATGACTTGGGTTTTCTTTGGTTTACTTCGGTATGTGATTACTTTGGTGGAAGTCCTTTCTTCTTTTTCTTGGAGTGCTCTCTCGGTTGGTTATTTTAATAGTTTTTTTGTATTAATTTTTTACCTAGGTATTATTTTATTTCTTGTACGGTGGTATCGTAATCCACTTGTACCGATGGTGAGAGTGAAAAAGTAAGATATACTATATGTATGAAGTATATTCAAAATATTTTTTTGAGCATTGTAGGTCTGGGTATTATTAGTATTTCATATTTATTTTTTTCTGCTAGCTCAGTGGAGGCAGATCCTGTTGCCACACATTACTGGATATATTCTGGTATGTTAGAGACTGGTAATTGGTCTGATAGTCAAAACTGGTCAAACTCTTCAGGGGGTGTTTCGTGTAACTGTGTTCCTGATTCAAGTAGTGTTGTCGCGTTTGATGGGGGAGGTCCTGGTAATGTGTTGGTTGATGTTCCTGTTAATGTTCAATCTATTTCTTTTATTTCAGGATTTTCCGGTCGTTTAACTAATCTTGGTATGCCTATTGTTATGCAAGGTGATTTTACTGTTGATTCACCTGTAATGCTACTCTTAGTTTCCGGGACTGTTATTGCGCGCGATTTTATTTTTTCTGCAGTAAACGGAAATCCGACAGTCCTTCTTGGTGCTTCGGAGCTACATGTTTTGCGTGATTGGAAAAACAAGGGTGTTCCAATTAATCCAGAAACAAGTACTGTTTCGCTTACTGGGCTTGGTTTAAATCAGAATATTTATGGAAATAACACATTTTATAATTTTGTTGTTGAGCCAGAAACAACAAAATTTATTGGTTTTCAGTCCGGCACTAACGTTAGATTTAATAATAATTTAGTGTTATTGGGGAGTGGTCCTAATGATCGAGTACATGTTCAGTCTGTAAACATAGATGGGGTACCTGTAACTTCTAGTTTCTCTATTACCCCCATAAATAGTCAAGGTGTTACCATAGATTATGCTACTGTTCAGCATTCTAACAATATAGGTTTAGCGTCTTTTCTTGTGGGTCTAGATCAAGAGGTTGTTGAGATGGTGCCCTTTTCAACCAATGGCTGGTTTCCTAAAACAAGGCGCCCCGGAGGTGTTTTTGGGGGCCCTGTTTCTGATCCTAGAGGTTTAGAGGTGTGGACTCTTGCTGATGCTGTTCCGAGGGGCGCTTCGAATCAATATCTTGATAATAATGCCAAGGTTTCTTCTTGGTTGAATTATTCTCAAATAGAAGCGCATTTGACTCAGCCTTTTGAGGTGAGTCGTCCTACATATGTAACAAACCAGATTAATTTTAACCCTGCTATTTATTTTGATGGTATAGATGACTACTTAACTGCAACGAGGGGGGTGCATTCAAATGCTTTATTTGTTGTTTCCAAGCCAAGCACAGTTATTAATTCAAATATGAGTACAGTACCATCTTTTTACCCTTTGATTGCTTGGGATTTATCTAAATTTAATTTAGCTGTTTCTTCCGGCGGGCTTGCCTTAGGTGGTAACTTTACAAATTTTCTGACCAATGAAATCCTCACATACTCAAACGGTGCTGATTATCGTGTTGCTCAAATTGATGACACGGCAGATAACTCTTTAATATATGACCCTGTTGTTGGTGTGTTCTCATCTATTCTTACAGGTGTTCAAATTCAAGAGGTTTTTGCTAACGGGGTATCTGTTACTGACGCTACTGTAGGTACATATGAATATTTATCGTCACCGCCATATCTCATAGGTGGCTATTATAACGCTGATGATGATCCGTGTTGTTTTGTTGAAGGGTTAACTGCTGAGGTTATTTCTTACTCTCAAGATTTATCTAGTTTGGATGCTCAGAAGGTTCACTCATACCTTGCTTTAAAATATGGCGTAACCCTTGATCAGTCTCAAGGTGGGTTAAGTTATCTTGCTTCCGACGGTGTTACGAAAATGTGGGATCATGAGAAAGTGAGTGCCTCTCAATATAATCAGGCTATTGCGGGTATTGGGCAAGATAATATGAGTACCTTGTATCAAACAAAATCTCGTTCTGAATTTCCAGGAAGTGTTGTTACTATTGGTTATCCTGACCATTTAGAGAATATGGAGTTTCTTTCTTGGGGGCATAATGGTTTACCTGCAGATCAGCTCGTATTGAGTTTTCCTGAATCAGAGCCTTTTTCTCGTATTCAAAGAGTTTGGCAAGTTCAAGAAACAGGAGAGGTTGGTGGGGTCAATATTTTTGTAGATCAAGATGATTTGCCAGATTTTCCAACGGCTCTTTATTTACTTGTTTCAGATGAGGATGATTTTTCTCAATTTGAATCACATCGAATGATTCTTGTTGGGGATGAGTGGCAGCTGTCGCAAATGGTAAATTTTTCTGATCAGCAATATTTCACTTTTGGATACCAGAATCTAGTTATGGAATTTGCAGATGCTGTGTTAGCTTATCCAGAAGACACTCCTGGTCTTATGACGCAGGTGCTTGTTCAAGGTGAATTATTAGAACCCGTTTCATTTATGATAGAGGATACGACTAATCAACTTGCTATGCCACAAGGAGTTTCGGGTGTGGATTATATATTTTCAAATCAAACAGTTGTGATTCCTCCAGGAAACTATAATAACTTTGTATTTGTTGTTGATGTTAATCTTTCAATTATTCCAGACCTTGAGATTGAACCAGATGAGTACATTCAATTGAGCTTAGTGAGTCTGTCGCCAGCTCTTGGTCTTGGTGATGTGTCTGGTGATGGTTTTGTAAATGATATACATACATATACTATTATCAATGATGATTTTGCTGGGGTGAGTGTTAATCCTGTACAGTTACATATAGCAGAGGGTGATTTTTCTGAATATAATGTTGTTTTAACAAATCCAGTAATAGAGGGTGAGATAGTTGTCGTGCAAGCTTTGTTTGGTTCTGAGCTTGAGATTTCTTCTGGTTCTGGTGTTACGGAGTATGAAATTATTTTCAATTCTGAAAATTGGAATATTCCACAAACTGTTGTGGTATGGGCACAGGATGATGATATATATACTGGTACACGTCAAGATTTCATTAGTCACACTATTGATGTAAATCAAACTACTGATTCTAATTACCTACTCATTGAAAGTGTTCAGGGCGTTACCGTTACAATTTGGGATAATGAAGTTGAGCCTTCTTCCGGAACCACAACATCAAGTCCGCCTCACGTGCTTGGTTGTACAAATCCAGGTGCTGTGAACTATAATCCTGCAGCAACGCACACAGGATCTGTTGTTTGTTTGTTTACTATCACATCTCCTGAGTATATTGAATATAGTGCGAGTGAAAATGTTTTAAATCAAGCATATATTATTGATGCACTGGCTGGTCTTAATGAGTGTCCATATTTTGATGGGTATTATAAGTTGGGTAGCGCACCTCATTTTATGATAGCTCGTTGGCAGGCATTTCTTAATGTCTTGCTTGGTTTAGATTTACCTATTAATGGTCAATTTGATCTTGCTATGGATATTGCGGTTCGTCAGTACCATGGAGAGTGGAAGGATGTGATTTTGACACCGTGGGGACATCAAAATCCTACAGGGTATATTTACAAGACAACCAACGCAACGGGAAATTCTATGATTGGTTGTCCTCTTGGTACAATTTACATTTCTGAAACTGGAGAGTACTTTAATGCTGATACATATAATTCAGCCTATAATTTGCAAGCAATGTCTCAGCAATTAAGAAATGCACTTAATATAAATCTCGCCCAGCCTTTCTAGTTGAAATATCAAATATTGAATAGTTTTGTCTTTGTGGTACCATCTTGGTATGAAAAAGAAAATCATCACTATCGCAGGAAAACTTGGAAGCGGGAAGTCTTCCACAGGCAACATGCTTGCACACAATCTTGGATACAAGCGTTTTTCTATGGGAGATATTCAACGTAGATACGCAGAGGAGCTTGGAATGACTTTCGCTGATTATTGTGAAATGCAAAATACTGATCACTCTATTGATAAAAAAGTTGATCAGTATCAAAAAGAAATTTCTGAAAAAGAAGATTCTTTTGTTTTGGATTCTCGATTGGGTTGGTATTTTATTCCAAACTCTTTCAAGGTGTTTCTTGAACTTCCTGATGAAATAGCTGTAGAAAGAATTATGTCTGATGCGCACGTAAACACATTGCGTCGTGTTGAAAATATTTCTTCTAATGCTGAGGAGGTGAAGCGGTCACTCACGCACCGGGTTGATTCAGAAAAAAAACGGTACTTAGATTTGTATAATATACAAGACCATTTTGACCACTCACACTATGACCTTGTTGTACGAACCGACAAACATCCCATCGAAGAAGTTGTCGCTATAATACAAGACGCCTATGAACAATGGCTCTCCTCATAAACTTTCCAAGATACAAAACTCCGTTCTTGTTGTATTTGTTGTATTGAATATATTTTTGTTGCTGTACCAATCTTTTTTGTCTGAAGTTAATTCAGTGACAACTGTTTCTTTCTTGGATGTGGGGCAGGGTGACGCTATTTTTATTCAATCACCAAATGGAAACACGGTACTTATTGATGCTGGTCCGGATGACAGTACTGTTCGTGTTCTTTCAGAAATTATTCCTTTTTGGCAACGTACCATTGGAATGATTGTTCCGACACACCCTGACAAAGACCATATTGGTGGCTTTCCCGAAGTATTACGAAGGTTTGATGTTGGGATGGTGTATGACAGTCCTTTTACCGCTACAACCTCTATTTATAATGAATATGTAAAAGAAAGAGATGGGGAAGATGCTTTGGTTGTAAACGCTTCTTTTGAGGATGTTATTGTGTTGGATAAAAAAAGAGGGGTGTATATGAGAATATTTTTTCCTGATAATACAACAGATGATTTATCGAGAAATGAATCGTCTACAATAGTTCAGCTTATTCATGAAGATATTACATTTTTGCTTACAGGAGATGCTGGAGTTATGATGGAAGATTATTTGGTATATCTATACGGCGAGGAATTAGAATCTGATGTTTTAAAGGTTGGGCACCACGGGTCAAAAACATCAACATCAAAACTATTTTTAGAAACAGTTAAGCCAAAATATGCTGTTATCTCTGCGGGTGAAAACAATAGATATGGGCACCCGCACCAGGAGGTGGTTGACCGATTACTTTCTTATGGAATTACTATATTTGAAACAAAACATTCTACCGTTTCATTTCAAACTAACGGTACAAAAGTTTGGCATAAAAAATAAATCTCGCTTGTAAGCGAGATTTATTTTATGATATTTGCTTTTTTAAGAGTTGTGTAGGCTCCGTTTTTAGCAATGGTTTTGATTGCTCTTGTTGACAGGGTAAGTTTAAACTTTTTGTTTAGTTCTGGAACAAACACTGTTTTTGTTTGTAGGTTTGCGTATTGTCGACGCTTTCCACCAGATTTAAACTCAGTTGCACGAACACGGTTTGAGTATCGCCCGGCCACTTGAGATGACTTACCTGTGATAGCACATTCTTTTGCCATATTATTTTTTTCCCACCGTGCTCGGCAGGTATATTACCTTATAAAAATACGAACTTTATGCTATCATACAGCTACAAACTATGCAAGGACTTATATCACTATTTTCAATAATTGTTTTAATCATTTCCGTGGTACTTCATGAGATGGCTCATGGGTACGCCGCCTTGTCGCAGGGTGACAAAACGGCGTGGTATGCAGGGAGACTAACATTTAACCCGCTCAAACATCTTGATTTGTGGGGTTCTGTTATTATTCCTCTTATTTTGGTTTTAACCAACGCTGGTTTTATTATTGGTTGGGCAAAGCCTGTTCCCTATAATCCCAACAACCTAAGGGATCCTGTTTGGGGAAAGGTGTGGGTTGCTATTGCGGGTGTTCTAACAAACTTTAGTATCGCTTTGGTTTTTGGCCTCTTGATACGTTTTGGGGGTTTTAGTGGAGTTGCACTTGTATTGTTTCAGATAGTTGTACTTATAAATATTATTCTTGGGGTATTTAATCTGGTTCCTATTCCGCCGCTCGACGGTTCAAAGATTATCCTTGCTTTTCTCCCTGAAAAGTATCAAGCGATGGTTCATTATTATGAGCGATATTCATTTTTCCTTATTATCCTTTTTGTTTTCTATGGATGGGGTTTGATTTGGCCTATAATAAACCGCCTTTTGCTTTTGTTTACTGGGTTACCCTTGTAAGTATTGCTTTTAAAAAAGAAACGTGTTAGTTTTATGTAAATTTGCGATATGTAATCTATGTCGACAAATTTTACCAATTAGGGAGTAATTTCAAGCTTTGCTTGAAGTGAATAGTAGGATTTTGTTTTTACAAAATCGTAATACTAAAACATTGTTTAAATTTATTTATGCCAACAACAAATCAACTTATAAAAAAAGGACGAAAAAAAGTCCAAAAAAAGAAAAACACAGTTGCCTTGTCTCGAGGGTTTAATTCTTTGCAGAATAGACCTGTGCGATACTCGTCTCCTTTCAAACGAGGGGTGTGTCTCAAAGTGACAACAACAACACCTAAAAAGCCAAACTCTGCGCTTCGAAAAATTGCTCGTGTGCGACTTACTAACGGTATGGAGGTGACCGCCTACATTCCAGGTATGGGACACAACTTGCAAGAACACTCAGTTGTATTATTGCGAGGAGGTCGAGTAAAAGACCTTATCGGTGTACGATACAGTATTGTTCGAGGTGTGCTTGATGCAGAAGGTGTGAAAAACCGAAAACAAGGTCGATCAAAATATGGAGCTAAAAAACCTAAGGCATCTGAATAATTATGCGAAGACCAATAAAAAATAAACACGAAGTAGTTTCAGACTCAGTATACAACTCTGTTAAATTGTCACGTTTTATCAACTATGTCATGGTTGATGGAAAAAAAGATGTGGCGCGAAAGGTTGTGTATGGAGCTTTTGAAAAAATTAAAGAAATTACAAAAAATCCAAACCCTCTTGAAGTATTTGATATTGCACTTAAAAATGCATCTCCAAGTGTAGAGGTTCGGTCGCGTCGAGTTGGTGGTGCTAACTATCAGGTTCCTCGTGAGGTTCGAGCAGAAAGAAGAATTATTCTTGCTATGCGTTGGATTGTAAGTGCTGCTCGAGACAGAAAGGGGATTTCAATCTCACAAGCTCTCGCGGAAGAACTTATAAATGCTTACAATAATGAAGGTTCTGCGGTGAAGAAAAAAGAAGACACCCACAAGATGGCAGAGTCAAACAAAGCTTTTGCCCACTTTGCGTGGTAATAAAAAAACTCTCATATATGAGAGTTTTTTTATTGCAAAAAGACCGTTCTTGGTATATAGTTTGTCTGTCACATAGCCCTTTGGGGTTTTTTTACTCAAAAAACAAAAGGGTTCTGATTGGCAACAGCATTTATTACATTATTTAGTTATACAAATTTATATTTTATGTCACGAGATTATCCATTAGCACGAGTGAGAAATATTGGAATTATTGCTCACATCGATGCTGGTAAAACAACTACAACAGAACGTGTTTTGTTCTATACGGGAGTTTCTCACAAGATTGGTGAGGTTCACGATGGGCAAGCAACCATGGACTGGATGGAGCAAGAACGTGAGCGAGGTATTACCATTACTTCTGCCGCAACAACTTGTTTCTGGACTCCTACCTATGTTCAAGGAGATAAGTCTAAAGAAGTGAGATTTAACATTATCGACACACCAGGTCACGTAGACTTTACCGCTGAGGTAGAGCGTTCTTTGAAGGTTCTTGACGGAGCTGTTACCGTATTTGACGGTGTTGCGGGTGTTGAGCCTCAATCTGAAACAGTCTGGAGACAAGCTGACAAGTACAAGGTTCCTCGAATTTGTTTTATTAACAAAATTGATAGAACAGGTGCTTCTTTCGAGAGAAGTTTTCAGTCAATTATCAATAGATTGACTCCAAACGCATGTCGTTTTCAACTTCCATGGGGAGAAGAGGGTGATATGAAGGGTGTAATTGATCTTCTTACCATGAAAGCTTTTACCTTTGAGGGTGAGATGGGTAATGAGATTATTTCTCAAGAAATTCCTGAAGAACTTAAGGCTGATGCTGAGAAATATCGTGCTGAAATGATTGAAAAAATTGTTGAGAATGATGAAGACGCTATGGAACGTTATTTGGGGGGTGAAGAAATTTCTCTTCAAGAATTGAAATCTCTCACAAGAAAGGCTGTTATTGCAAACCAACTCGTTCCTGTATTTACTGGAACTGCGCTTAAAAACAAGGGTGTGCAATTGGTTCTTGATGCTGTTGTTGATTACTTGCCGTCTCCAACTGATATTCCACCAGTTCAGGGGACAGATGAAAACACTGGTGAAATAATTACACGAAATACTTCTGATGAAGAGCCACTTGCTGCGCTTGCATTTAAAATTGCGAACGATCCTTTCGTTGGTCAGCTGACGTTTTTCCGTGTGTACTCTGGAACACTTGAGGCTGGTTCTTATGTATACAATCCTCGAACAGGAGACAAAGAAAGAGTGGGACGTATTGTTCGAATGCACTCAAATGACAGAGAAGATGTAAAGAAAGTATACGCTGGTGAAATTGCTGCTGCTGTTGGTCTTAAAGATGTAAAAACATCAGACTCTTTGTGTGATATTGAGAAACCTATTATTTTGGATCAAATCGAATTCCCTGAACCTGTTGTTTCTCTTAAAATCGAACCAAAAACAAAAGCTGATCAAGAGAAAATGGGAACAGCGCTCGGGCGTCTTTCTGCCGAGGATCCAACATTTCGTGTTTCAACAGATACTGAAACGGGGGAAACTATTATTGCTGGTATGGGTGAACTTCACCTCGATATTATTGTTGACCGAATGAAGCGAGAATTTAGTGTTGAGGCAAATGTTGGCGCACCTCAAGTTTCATATCGAGAAACAATTCAAGCAAATGCTGAAGCTGAAGTTAAATATATTAAACAAACAGGAGGTCGTGGTCAGTATGGGCACGTTAAAATCAAGATTACTCCATATCAACCAACAGAAGAAGAGGCTCCGAAAAATATTACACGAGAGGAAGGTTTTGAATTTATAAACAACATTAAAGGTGGTGTTATTCCTCAGGAATATATTCCAGCTTGTATGAAGGGATTCAAAGAAGCAATGACTCGAGGTGTGGTTGCTGGGTATCAAATGACAAATGTTTCAGTGGACCTTTATGACGGTTCATACCATGATGTCGACTCATCTGAAATCGCTTTCAAGATTGCGTCTTCACAAGCATTTCAAGAAGCTGCTCGAAAAGCGAAACCTGTACTTCTTGAACCGATGATGGCGATTGAAGTCGTTGTTCCAGATGAATTCATTGGAGACGTGACTGGTGATATTTCTTCTAAACGAGGTTTGGTTGAAGGAACTGAAAATCGAGGAATGGTACAGGCTGTGAAGGGAGTTGTGCCGTTGTCATCGATGTTTGGATATATGAACCAACTTCGATCAATGACTTCAGGGCGAGGAAACTTTACAATGGAGTTTGCTCGATATGATGTCGTGCCACAAAATATTGCTGAAGAGATTGCTAAAAACAGAAAGTAGGAAATAAAGACAAAATAAAAACACGCGAGTAGCGTGTTTTTATTTTGTCTCAATCCCCATTTTTTCCTCAATAAAGCAAAGATTCATAGTATAATAAAAGTATGTTTCATAAAGTTTCTGCCACAGTCTTGATCTTGTGCGGTGTTCTGTTGTCAACAACAAGTTCTTTTGTGTTGGTTAAAAACTCAAATATTGAAGTTGAGGCCAATGTTTTCAAATCTATTTCAAATGCCTTTGTGGATTTTTTCTCTCGAAACGCTCGGAATACTTGGACACCTGATGATTGCCCCCCAAATGATGGTCAGTATGGTCTTGTGTATAATGGTGGTTTTGAGTTTGGGATACCAGATAATGTATCTTTTCCGGTCTCATCCCTTGATGCTGATACAATTTGTGGTTGGACACGAAATTTTCTTAGTTTAGATTCAACCTGGCAATGGGTGGCGTGGAATGTTGGAGCTCGATATTTTTCTTCTGTGCAGCAACAAGATACTAACTCAGTTATCTTACATGAGGATATCTACATGTTGGCAAATGATTATAACAATCAGCGTTTTGTAGGTTTAAGTGTTGCGGAGCATACGTATCCTCAACAGTCTCATGATTATCTTATGCAGCAAATTTCAGGATTTATACCTAATCAAGAGTATCTGTTAACTTTTGATTTTTCTGTTGAAGTGAACGTTTCCTGGCCTTGGCCAGAACAAGTTGGTGGTGTTCCAGGTCTCGGGCTTGCTGTGCTTCTTTTGAGTGATGATCAAATTGAGAATTTATCAACGTCTCTCTGGGACTCTTGTTGTGAAGACTCGGGAATATATTTTGACGATGAACTCCGAGATTATGCGACATCTCAAGAATTTTTGGAAACCTTGCAATTGTTAACACAGAGTGAATATATTCATACTATATATATATCTGAAACAAATGAATTCTCTCACACCCCTGAGGTGGGGGATGTCATGCAATTTGAAGCTTCTTTTATTGCTCCTGATTCAGAGTTTGATAATTTAGTGATTATGCCTCTTGGGTATGATCCTGAGTATGTTGGTGCTACAACATGGAAGGCAAAATCAATCCTAGCTATTGATAATGTTTCAATAGAGGAGGGGGGCTCTAGTGGACAAAGTTGTCATATAATCTATACGGGTGATGAAATGATATACGCCTACTACGAATCTGGAATCACCCCCATTACAACTGGTCAGTCTATTAATATGTCTCAATTGCAAAATTATAATCCTTCAGTTGGCGCGGGGGTTGATACTATTATTGTGGCAGCGCTTGGTGCGGGTGTAGTTGATATAGTCTCTCCTGGGGGTGCTATGCTATCTCAGGGTCAGCTTGATTCACTTTTTGATTTTTCAAATATTGAAAATAATATTACCTTTGGCTCAGGAGGGCATCACTATTTTGAATATGTATGTTCTGAATCCTGTGATTTGCTTCCCTATGATTTAAATAATGACGGATCTGTAGATAACGAAGATTTTGAAATATTTATTACTTCTTTTGGTTCTTTCTGTGAAGATGGTTGTTTGAGTGATTTCAACCAAGATGGACTTGTGGATGTCTTAGATTTGAACGCCTTGTTGGAACATATGAATACTTCTTGTGCTGATACACAGCCCGAAAATCAGTATATTCAAAAATCCTTTGTTCCAGGGATCGAGCTTGGAAACCATGTATACAACTACAGTTTGAAAGTTGAAAAAGAAATGACGGGTCAGTTTACCTATACCTTCCCCCGATCCATGATAGTTTCTTCTGTGTTGAGTACTTCTCGAGGAGATGTTTTGCACAATACCGATGCAGGATCTATACAAATCAATCAAAGAGGCGCTGTTCCTATTACTGTATATCTAGATATCGTATTGAATGAATCTTTTTGTAAAGAGGGTGTAAATGAAATGTTACGAGATTATAAGCTTTGTTTATAAATTTAATATATAATGTAATATATGAATACTGTGAAAAACAATACTAAAAAACAATCTTTAGAAAAGAGCACTCTCGCACTTATATTCTTTGTTGTTTTTGTGCTTGCATTTATAAGTTTAGGTGGTGCTCAGTCTTTTCGCTCGGGTGACCCAGCTATTGTTGCTAGTTCTATTACCGCTCAGTCAGATATAGATCCTGTTACAGAAGATTTCGTGCATACATATACTCCCTATTTGACTTATTTTGTAAGTAGCGTTTTTTAAGTATCTTTACATCTTGATTTCTTGACTTAAACTTTATTACGGGTTAGTATAACGAACATAGTCTCACCAAAAATATCTTAACTAATAAGTTGTTTTTCGTGTCTTCGACGGAAGATTGCGACGGTGTGATTATCGATGTTTTCATCGTAACAATATGCGTATACGCATATATTTTTACTAGTATTAATAAGTAATAGAAATATTACAAAATTTCAGTAAACAATTTTTTGGATGTTCTTTCTCCTTGCCGAACGATTGTTTATTGGTTAAATATTATGTCAGACTTCGATCGAAGTAAGCCTCACGTAAACGTGGGAACTATTGGTCACGTAGACCATGGGAAGACAACACTAACAGCTGCTATTCTGCACACGCTAAATTTAGCGAGTGACGGATATGGTTCAAGTGTAAAAGATGTAAGTCAAATTGATAACGCTCCAGAAGAAAAGGCGCGAGGAATTACAATTGCGCTTTCTCACAACGAGTACTGGACACCAAACCGACACTACGCTCATATTGATGCTCCAGGTCACGCTGACTACATTAAAAACATGATTACGGGTGCTGCTCAAATGGACGGTGCTGTGATTGTGGTGGCTGCAACAGATGGTGCAATGCCACAAACTCGTGAACACATCCTTCTTGCAAAACAAGTTGGTGTTCCATCACTTATCGTTTTCTTGAACAAGTGCGATATGGTAGATGATGAGGAAATGATAATGCTTGTTGAAGAAGAGTTGCGAGACCTTCTTAAGAAGTATGATTTTGATGGAGATAATGCTCCTGTGATTCAAGGATCTGCTTTGAAGGCGCTTGAATCAAATGACATCAACGATAATTGGTCACAAAAAGTTCTTGATCTTATAAAGGCAATGGATGATTACTTCCCAACACCAGTTCGGGATCTTGATAAACCATTCTTGATGCCTGTAGAAGACGTGTTCTCAATCGAAGGGCGAGGAACAGTGGCTACAGGAAAAATCGAACGAGGAACAATAAAAGTTGGGCAAGAAGTTGAGCTTGTTGGTATTAAAGCTACAACAAAGGTAACTATTACCGGAGTTGAGATGTTTAATAAACAACTTGAACAAGGGCTTGCGGGAGATAACGCAGGGCTTTTGATTCGAGGTATTAAGAAAGAAGATATCCACCGAGGGCAAGTGCTTGCTGCGACAGGATCTGTTACTCCGCATACAGAATTTGAATGTGAAGTATATGTTCTTTCAAAAGATGAAGGTGGTCGACACACACCATTTTTCACTGGTTACAAGCCTCAGTTTTACATCCGAACAACTGACGTAACTGGAGAAGCTACGCTTCCAGAAGGAACAGAAATGGTTATGCCAGGAGATACTGTAAACCTTACAGTAAAACTAACTTCTGCTGTTGCTCTTGAGGATCAACAACGATTTGCTATCCGTGAAGGAGGGCGAACAGTTGGTGCCGGGGTTGTGGTAAAGATCATTAAGTAATAACACAATATCTACACACACGATATTAAAAAAGTAGCGTATTGTGTAGTTAGTTCTCTATGGCAACGAAAGAAAAATCAACTGGAAAATCAGCCAAAAAGGACGGTGTTGTAAAGCTTCGAATTCGAGTACGAGCGTACGAGAATAAGATATTAGACTCATCTGTAAAGCAGATTATGGATACAGCTGCTCGACACGATGCTGTGGTACTTGGACCAGTTCCATTACCAACTGAAATCAAGAAGTATACCGTGAATCGATCTACCTTCGTGTATAAAGATTCACGAGAGCAATTTGAAATTCGTATTCACAAGCGATTGATAGATATTATTAATCCAAATCAGAAAACGATTGAGGCGTTGACCAATCTGAACCTGCCATCAGGTGTTGAAGTCGATGTTAAAATGCTCTAAAACTGTCTTTTGACTTATTAAATAAATTGATAGCTACAATGTGACAAAGTCTGAATGAGTATTCATTCAGACTTTCGTCATAATTTAACTATATATAGTATGAAATCTATTTTAGGAACAAAGGAGCGTATGACTCAGTATTTTGATGCTGATGGTCGTGTGCATCCTGCAACAATAGTGAATGCTGGACCTATCACCGTTATTCGAGTTAAGAATATGGATACTGATGGGTACAAGGCAGTTCAGGTTGGTTTTGGTTCTCAGAAAGAGCGCCGAATCAACAAAGCACAACAAGGAGAATTTCAAGGACTTGAAATGTTTCGTGTTGTAAAAGAGTTTCGTCTTGAAGGCGACACAGAGCTTAAACGTGGAGATTCTATTACTGTTGAAACTTTTTCAGAAGGTGATGTTGTCGCTGTGACAGGGCCATCAAAAGGTAAAGGTTTTCAAGGTGTAGTAAAACGACATGGTTTTGCTGGAGGGCGTCGTTCTCATGGGCAAAAACATTCAGAGCGTGAGCCAGGTTCTATTGGAGCTGGTGGTGTGCAACGAGTGTTTAAAGGAACTCGAATGGCAGGTCGAATGGGTGGGGATAGAATTACGGTAAAGAATTTACATGTTCTTGCTGTTGATCCGCAAAATAATCAATTACTTATTAAAGGAGCTATTCCTGGAAGACGAGGTTCTCTCGTTGAAATCCGTGGATAGACATACTCGTTATGGAAACTGTTATTTATAACAAAGAAGGAAAAGAATCAGGAACAATTACTCTCTCAGATAAAGTATTTGGTGTTGCGTGGAATCCAGATTTAGTTCATCAAGTTGCTACAGCCATGTTGTCAAATCAACGTGCTGGAACAGCTCACACAAAAGACCGGTCAGAAGTTTCAGGTACTGGAAAAAAACCTTGGAAACAAAAAGGAACAGGTCGTGCTCGACACGGGTCACGAAGAAGTCCAATTTGGCGTACTGGTGGTGTGACTCACGGTCCGCGAAATGAAAAAAACTACACCAAAAAACTTACAAAGAAAATGAAAGCAAAAGCATTGTATTCTGCTTTGTCTCAAAAAATGAATAATGGACAAATTTTGTTTGTCGACTCATTTTCATTTGATGAAATTAAAACAAAACACGCTGCACAAACACTTGCTTCACTTTCTAAGGTTGGAGGTTTTGAGCGACTTGCTGGGTCACCTAAAAAGTTGGCGCACATTGCATTTGCACAAGCAAACGATGTTGCTCGAAAAAGTTTCAACAATATTTCATATGTTGAAATGGATGAGATTAGAAATCTTAATGTACTAGATGTTCTACAACATGAATATCTTATCATTGAGAATCCTGAGTCGAGTTTATCTATGTTAGAAGCTAAGATGCAATAAATCCTATGGCAATTAAAAAACAGAAAACTCAAAACCCAGGATCAATCATTACATCTCCTCGAATTACTGAAAAAAGTGCCGTTTTGTCGGAAGGTAGAGTGTATACATTTAATGTTGCATCTAATGCTACTAAGATTGAAATTAAAAAAGCAATTGAAGATATTTACGGTGTTGTTCCAGTTAAAATCACAACCGCAACTCTAAAATACAAGCCTGTTCAAAGGCGTGGAGTTGCTGGAGTGAAAGGAGGAGGTAAAAAAGCAATGGTATACCTTAAAAAAGGAGATACTATCCAAATAATGTAATTTCATTTGATTAATAATTATGGGCAAGGTTTCCCGATAAAAAACCACATGTATGTATGAAAAAATATAAACCAACAAGTCCCGGACGTCGTGGAATGAGTGTTATTTCTTACAAGGATGTTGTCACTCGTACAA
>SKGB01000056.1 GCA_007117675.1 Candidatus Nomurabacteria bacterium
ACGGTGTTATGGTTTTCATAACCAAAGTAAGCAAGGAATGTATTGTCCTCTCTCGCAACAACACACTCTAGAATAGGACTAATTTTATTATTAGGTAGAGAGATTTCGGGTTCTTCTTCAAGAGATACAACCACCTGACTTTGTGCAAATGTCACACTTGAATAAGAAACAAAAGACAAAAATACCAAAGTACCAATTACCACACGCTTCATGATCTTTCCCATATTTAAAATAATATTATGTAAATATTTCACATTAAACTAATAAGCTGTCTTAGTATTACCACAAAAAACACAAGAAAACAATTGGGCTTATCTATTGCTTCAATGTGACCACTCTTTGAGGGAAAGGAATTTCAATACCTTCTTTATCAAAACGCTGTTTAATACGTTTTCGTAACTCACCCGCAACAGACCACTGTTCCAGAGGTTTGGTTTCGCCAACAATTCGTACATCAACAGAAGACTCCCCTAAATTGTCGACACGTAAAAACTGAGGAGCTTTCAGTATCTTCTGGCCCCATACTTCATCATGTGCGATCTCCTCTCCAATACTGTTCACAACATCTATCACCTTATCAATATCAGCCCCATAAGAAACACCAACAACCAAATTTACCCGAGAAAAATCTTTAGATTTATTTGCAACAACTTTCATCTCTCCATTTGGTACAAAATGTAAAATACCATCAAGGTTTCGAACCGTTGTTACACGCAGGGTTACATTTTCAACAATTCCTGTTATACCAGCAACCTCAACAGCGTCACCCACTCGGAATTGATTTTCAAGAATAATAAAAAAACCACTAATCAAATCTCGCACTAAATACTGTGCACCGAAACCAAAGGCAACTCCAGCAACTCCAGCGCCAGCCAAAACTGGACCAATGGTGACACCCAAAGCTGACAATACAAGCATAAAAGTAACACCATATAGTAAAATTTTCATCGTACCACTAAAAACTCTTATAAGAGTATCTTCTCGTTTTTTTTCAGAAGCAGAGTCAATAAAATCATGAGAAGGCACAGCTTTTCGAACTATTTTTTCAATAGTATTATGAAGTCCAACCGAGACAAGTTTAGCAACAACAATAATAATAATGAGTTCTATTCCGGTCGTAATAAACCAAGAGATTATATATTCGTTTAAAAATTCACTATACATGTTTATCTATCAAGCACATCGATTTCAGCGCTTGTATTAATTATAACGTTATCTAAAAATAAACTTTTCTGTAAGACCAACAAAACACCTATAAGAACAATTGCACCTAAAAGCAAGACGGCATGATCAATATGGTGATGTTTAAATTCAACCACCACTCGAACAAGCAACACCACAATGAGCACAAAAATTAAAACAAGCAATAAAATGAATGAAAAAGAAAGTGGAGAAATAATAATTTTTTCAAACAGTGTAAGTTGCGAAGCATCCTCCATTATTTGATATGATTCTGAGGCGAAATTATTGGAGTTTTCAGTATTAGTAGATACGTAATCATTCAGTAGAACATCACTATTACTATTTTGTACAAAAACTGAAGTTTCTTGTGTTATACCTGTATCCCCTTGAGTAATTTCTCCCAGGACCTCCTGTGTCGGTATTTCAAACATGGGTTGATTATCTTCAGTTAAAATCTCAGACAACGGAACATCTTCTTGTTTTAATACAGTACTATTTTGAATACTTATAGACTTCGGGGTTCCAAAAAGCTGAACAACAAAGGTTGCCGGACGTCCTTTATAAACTCCTTGCGAAGTTGCTATTCCTATTTCGGTAAAACGTGAATCAACAATGTTTTTTTTATGTGTTGGAGAAGCAAGCCATGCTCTGTGAACATCGAGAGATTCACTAAAATTAACAGCTAAGTTTTCTCCTGCATAAGCGTAGGAATAACCAACACTATCAAACCAATGCCACGGAGTAATACCCTCTGGCGAAGTGTGAGCAAAGTAACTCTTGGAAGCCATATCGTCTGCTTTTTTTTGAGCTGCCTCAACTAGTAGATTATTAACCTGAAGTGCCTGAGTATTGTTTTGCTGCCTGTCTTGATTTGTTAACTCAACAAGAAATGCTGTTTGGATTGAAGCCAACAAACCTGAAGTATGAATAAAACGAGAACCAAAAATAGACATAGAAAAAATAGCCAGTGTAACACACATGATAATCATAATTTTTTTGGTTGAAAAAATATGAGGGTGATAATTATTACGTTGAGTTGGAAAAAAGTAGTGCTTCATATATCTGTATCATACCATGACACCAGACAAAAAACACACCCGTATATTGAGTGTGTTTTTTGTTTTATTTTTCAAACTCCCAAATATTATTGGATGATTGTACTGGTGTATTTATATTTGAAACGCCATCATTTTCAAAATATTTTCCTAGCACAAGATTGTAATGTTCATCTGGTGTCAAAACTCTTCCGTCTGGATACAAAAACGTTTGAGTTGTCACACAAAATAATATAGGAATTTCAATTTGTAACTCTGAACACATAATATTGTTTATGTGTCGAGATGTTGTTTCTTTTACAATACCGGTAGCTTCAGTAATTCCCCACGGAGCAAGAATCTCGTCAGATTCTTGTGTTTGAAATCTTTTTACAGCTTCGTAGGTAGCGTTGTCGTATTCTCCATTCACCACAAGACTTTCAGCCATGTAGTCATTTAAGAATATCTGCAATCGGCGCACATCTTCAGATTTATTCTGATAATGCTTTGCCATAAATGTAGTGATATAAAAATCACAAGTAGGTGTAGAAACACCCAGCACTTCACCTTGGGGTGGCGCTTGAACTCTTTGACGAGACATTATTCTTGAGGTACTTGACCCGCCACCCCCACCATTAGGATTATCCTCCTCTGGTTCATCATCCTCAGTATCTTCTTGGTCTGAAACACAATCGGTGTCTAGGGTGAAGTAAATCATAAGAAACCCTCCACCAGATGCATATGGATACAACTGAACATCTTCTTGATTGGCATTGAAAAATTCAATATTTTCAAGAATTTGATCCAGGATTGTTTCATCCTCTAAGCCATTACGGATAATAACAAAATTTGAACCAGTTCTTACAACTCGGACAAAACCATCAACAACACCAGAAGATTCATTCGGTACAAAATCTTGACCATCATTATAGGTCAAAGGAATAAATTGACCTTGCTGAATCTGCGTCCCCGAACCAGTAAAAACATTCCAGTCACCTTCATAAGAAAAAGCAACAAAAACATCTTCTACAGGACAAGAAACATCCAACCCGTATACAAATAAAGTTAATTCTGCAGGCACAACACAATCATCGTCAGCAAAAAAATTAATTGTATAAAAACCAGCAGAAAAAGGGAATAGATCAGAAATATTATTATTAATCTCAATCTCGTACCCTTCTGGAGCACTAGGAATATCTACCGAAACACTATTAATAGCAGCGTTGATATTAAGTAATGTAGCTATTGGAGAGGAACTTGACTGAGCTTCAACATAACTCTTACTTAATATAATTGGAAATGCCTCACCCAAACCACAAGAATCTATCACTGGGGCACGGAAACCTGTTTCAATTTGACCTGAATCATTGTTAGCAGTTACAGAAAATTCATCTTCACCGTTGTTATAATTTAACTCATCCTGGAAAGATATAGTTTCGTAATTAAAAGAAACATCTTCTTCAAAATCTTCAGAAATATCAAAGGTAACAACATCAACACTCTCTTGATTTTGAAGAGAGGTGAATTGCTGCTGATTATACTCAAGCGAGCGACTATTTATTACAACAGGGTCAGACTCTCTAATATTTTCAACAGCTCCTTCTGCGGCCGCAGAAAAAGGAAAAAGGAACGTAGTCAACAAATACAGTATCACGAGCGATACCGTAGACATGCTACGAAAAAAAGATAAATATCGCTTCATATTGTGATATATATTTGTTAATTAATAAATAAGATATATACAGTATTTTTTTCAAGGGGCATATGTATTTCACATTTTCAACATATACTACATACAAAGAAACCAAGTGTCAAACAAAACAAAAACCACCTTGTTTGGGTGGCTGTGCAAATAAAAACAATAATTAATTCAATTGAGGAATATTTTCCATGGGGTAAAATAAGATATCTTGACTGGTAAAACAGTATCAAGTGTCAACACCCTCAGAAAATATGCTTGATGTACACACAAACTTCCGTATCGCATGTACATATTTACATTTAATTTAATCTATATGATCATCTTCAAAGGATAGTATTTCATACATATCCCTATCGTTGTAATCTATAGATTCACATCCTTGAAGGAATAAACCAAATGTAAGATGACGTTGTTCCTCCGAGTAGTCATCTAAAACTCGGGATACGGGAACACTTATAAAACTGTCTCCGCACGGAATTAAAATTGAATCAATCATTAATTAATATTTATTTTTAAAAAACATAATTTAAAAAGTTGTTGTAAATATACTACAACAACACAACTATTGCAAACCTTTTAAATACATGTATAATATTTCTCGTTACCCTATCATATACTTACGGTACATATAGGGGCCTGTAGCTCATCTGGCTAGAGCGCCCGCCTTGCACGCGGGAGGTGGCAGGTTCGAGTCCTGTCAGGTCCACATATATAAAAATCACCAACTTCGTGTTGGTGATTTTTATTTGTGTTACCGTACACTTTTTTGTATAATGAAATAAACCTTTAAAAATATCTTATGAAAAATATATTGACCTATCTTTTCGGGGGGGTACAGAGAGAGAAACCTGAGGCACAAAAGAATGGTACATGTGCACGTTGCTCAAAACCGATACCACCATACAGCACATGTTGTATTATTGGCTACGATTCAAGAAAGGATGGACATCCCCGTAATGAATGTAACCACATTATCTGTTTTCAATGTATCAATACCTTGGGTTTTGAATGTAACGCAGTACATGTTTCAAAAAATAATGCTATCCCTGCTTTATTTTTTGATAAAAAAACCATTGATGCAATTCATCGACACGAAAAAGAAATACATCATGTATCAAGAAATAAAAAAAGACAAGGGAAATGGAAAACCAGAAAGCGTCGTAGGTAGTACGACGCTTTTATTTTTTCTTTCGTAACAACCGTGCTATTTGTGAATGAATAAAATCTTCAGGCTTTGCACCCAAATACTCAAGTCCTTTCCATAAAGGTGAATGCTCATGAAGCTCAGGAGTGTGGTGAACACTCATAACATATAAACCTTTTGAAGAAAGCAAGAAATGAATAAGTGCTGTGTCACTTAGATTAAACTCTTTGTGGAGTTCTTCGGAAAGCTCATCCATGAGTTGCCGAACATGCGGAGAAACATCATATGCGGGAGTCATAGAAAAAGACCCTGTACGATGTACGTCGTGAGTAAACATTTCTTTTTCATGTTTTATCTCATGCGCTGGAATTATATATTTTTCCTTGTTTCGAAATTCAGGAACAATACCACTTACAAATTCTCGTCCCTTTACATACTCTTCTATCAAAATATCATCAACATCCATCGAGGTAACACGAAGTGCTGTAATAAGCTCAGGAAAGGTTTTTGCCAAATAAGTGTGATATCGTGCTGAGAAAGCCAAGGGCTTCACCACCCAAGGACCGGGAAGTTTTCCAAAAATATCAAAGGCTCGCTCTCGTATAAAAGCATCTCTGTCTTCCTCGGACATGTCTCCTGTATACATATTGTGCATTTCAAAAAAGTCAGGTGTTTGCAACCCCAAATCTCGCAAACGGCGCTTCTTTTTACCTCTATGAAACATAAGTTCAGCGGACAGAGGGTCAGGACCCAAATATGGAATACCGAGTGTCTCAAGATGATGACACACTTCTCCATCAT
>SKGB01000061.1 GCA_007117675.1 Candidatus Nomurabacteria bacterium
CAGGTCTGTTAGGTGAAAAAGAATCAAAAATCAAAGTGAAGGATGTCGAAGTACGAAACTATGCCAAGTATATCTTGAGGGAAGGACAGATGCAGGAGAAGCGGGAATTACTATCGTGTTTGAGGAGTAAAATAAAGTTTGCTAATAAAGTGATATCTATCCTGTAAAAAGTACATTTTTGTATAAATGTTGACAGTATTTACATAAAGGTGTATTTTTTTACTATGGAAAGTGAAAAAAGAAAACGTTTTAAGCGGTTAGCTACTCAACGAACAAATAAGGTGCTCCAAAAACTTCAAGTTTTAGGTAATTGTTCAAATCGTAGTTCCTACGAATACGATGAAGCAGATGTTCAAAAAATCTTTGCTGAAATAGACAAAGCTGTTAAAGACGCAAAAGCTCGTTTTCACTACCCACGTAAAAAAAGTCAGTTTAAGCTTTAGTATATGTCAGTAAAAGTACACATTTCGCCGCGGATCGTAAATTCAGTTGCCAGTCTCTATAACGACACCAATAGAATATTCATGGAGTATATCGATAACGCAATCGATAGTGCTGACCAGAACTGTTTTGATGAATCTTTAAACTCGTATACGAAGCCAATTGAAGTCAAGGTAGTATTTTCTGGAAGAACTGCTCGTGATGCACAGGTCACGATTTCTGATAATTGTTTTGGTATTACAAACTTTACAAAAGTGGTTGAAAATATTGGTAACTCAGATAAAAAAGCTCAAGGTTTTACCAATGGCCAATTTGGTTTTGGTATGCACTCATACATGGCAGCATGCAAAAATCTCGAGGTGACATCTAAAGAAGCCAATGGTAAAGCATATCGATTACCTCTCAGCCGAGACTTGTTCGACCAAGACCGATCAGAAGATGTCAGATTGCCAGATCCGAAAGTGGTATCAGATTTTCCTACAGAGTCTGGAACGGTAATTCGGCTAAGCGGTTTTGATACGGGTATTTGGAAATCCATTGATATCAAGGCACTTAAAGAAGAGATCGAAAAACATTTTGAACTGATACTTCATAGAAAAAATTTAACTATCACCCTAGTTCACGCTGGCGGTACCAATGAACAGTGTGGAGCGTTCGACTACTCTATCTATAAAGGAGAGGTGTATGAAGATTTTATTACTGAGCTTTCTTTTCACAATGATAAGAGACTTAAAGCTCCGAAAGTTATTACACCTAAACACCCAGTTCGAATCTTTTTGAAGATGACAGAAGGTGTTGCTCTAAATAAACCTCCCGTTTTTATATCCAAAGGCCGACGCATTTGTGAAATAAAAGATGTAAAGTCATTTAAATCTAAGCACAAAAGTGATATTTGGGGACACAACACGGTAACAGGCTTCATTGATGTTCAGGATTTGCTCGATCCAACAATTGCTCGTAATGACTTTCGCAGTACTGATAAATCAAGAGCTTTGTTTGAGGAGTTATATCAATTGGAAGATTTAATCATCGACTATGTCCGTCGTGCCAACGCTCAAACAGACGAAAAACATTATCAAAAGCTTGAGGATGTGCTTAATAAGGCACTTTCTAAACTTGCGAAAGTTGATGCGATGAATTTTCGTTCCACTTTCTTGAAAGGTGGAGATACTCCACTCGCTGGAGGATCTTTCGGTTCAAATTTTGAAGACGAGGGTGGTTTGCCAGATTTTGGTGAGGATGAAACCGTAACAGACGGCTCTAGTGTTGGTGAAGAAGGCGAAGATGGTCTTGGTCAAAATGAAGGTGGCGAAGAACCAGGCGGTCAAACCGAAGGAGAAAATGCCAAGAATGAACCGCAATTCGCAGACTCCGAGTATGCTGGTAAGGAGAGAAAGAAAAGCGGTTTCAATATTCGTATTTCTGATGCTGACCCACAAATAGATGCTGATACAAACAAACCGCTACGTTCAATTCTCAGTGGTGAGCAGATTGTTATTTTTAAAAAGCATGAAGATTTCCAAAAACGTGTACGACCATCAAGGCAGGGTGATTCTAAAATCACGCATCGCCTTCTTTCCTACATTGCTGGAGAAATAACTGTTCACTACAAAGACCAGTTCTATAATAAGCGAGAGAACGGACAACCAGAGTATAATAAAAACATGTTTGTCGGGATGGCAGAGTTTATGTATGAACTTGAAGAAATACTTGCACCACTCGATAACAAAAATCTTTCAGAACTTTCATAACCATGCTGACACTCAACGAACTAATAAAAGAAATAATTCCTTTTTACAACTTCCATCGGAAGAACCAGGCTCATTTGACTGGAGCCGAGGCGATTGAAAATATTTGGGTAGTTGGTGATTTATTGAAGAAATATTTAGATGTCCATAAAGATATAGCTCCTCGCACTCTCTATCATCAAATATATGGAAAATCTGAGCAAAACACTAATATTTCCCAAAAAAGCTACATCACACGTGATTTTCTAGATCGCGCTTATCGTGTAAGACGAATTTTTCCAAAGAAAAAATATATTAAAACTACATTCCCGTCACTGCAGAGATACAGGTTATTTTATAAGTCGATGCCTTTTCTTGATGAAGGGCGCTATAAAATGAATGCAGCTGATCGGGAAAAGCTGGTCAAGCTGCTAAATTCAAAGAAAAGCTACAAAGAGATTATGAGTGAAGTTGAGCGATTAAAAAACAAAAGAATTGCACTTAAAATTCCTCACGACAGTAAATTAAAAGAACTTGAGGAAGAAAAAAAGATATTTATTTCAATATACAATCAAACATACAAAATAATTAAGGAGCTGAGGTTTAATGTAGTTGAAAGTATGCTACCTTTCATTAATGATATTGCATTTGTTAAAAAGTTATCTCAAAATACTGGAGCACTATCAAGTGATCAGTTAAAGATGTCTTCATTTAAAATACCTACTAATATTGATGCTGAATGGTGTATTTTTTCAGAGATGATCAATAGCTTTGCTGAACAAACTGACGCGAAGCAGCGCAGGCGGTTTAGACGTTTGATACCCCCAGAAAAAATGATACAGCTCTCAGAAATGCTCTACGCTTTAACTGACGAGCAAAGTTTTAATAACCTAAAAGCTAAATAATTTATTATGGAACCAACAAAATTTGACCCAACCTCACATACTCTCACCGATGACCTTAAGTCACAGCTTAAGACACTGGTTCCTGAAGCGTTCACAGAAGAAGCGATTGATTTCGATCGACTAAAAACCCTCTTGGGCGAAATGGTTGAAGAAGGGCAAGAACGCTACTCATTCACTTGGCCGGGCAAGACACAGGCAATCCGTGCGGCACAGACGCCGAGTATTGGTACGCTGGTACCTGATAAGGAAGCATCAGAAGACTGGGATACCACAGGCAATCTGTATTTGGAAGGTGATAACCTTGAGATCCTTAAGCTTCTTCAGAAGTCCTACACTTGTAAGGTAAGCGCAATATTTATTGACCCACCATATAATACCGGGAACGATTTTGTGTATCCCGATAATTATGGCGAAGGGCTCAAGACCTACCTCGAGTACACTGGGCAAGTCGATGGCGAAGGCAAAAAGATTACGACCAATACCGAGACCGATGGGCGCTACCACTCCAAATGGCTCAATATGATGTATCCACGTCTTATGTTGGCGCGGAATCTTCTCAAAGATGATGGAGCAATATTTATTTCAATTGATGACCATGAGCAGGCTAATCTGAGAAAAATTTGTGATGAAATATTCGGGTCAAATAATTTTGTAGGATCTATTGCTTGGAAGAAAACTAGCGGTGACAATAAACCATCGTTTGCTTTTACCCACGATACAATTTTAATTTTTGGAAAATCATCTAAAGAGCTTCCCCGAGTTCCTCTTTCACCAGAACAGCTTAAACAATACTCTAATCCCGACGGAGATGGTCGTGGTGACTGGGCTGAATCAGATTATAGAAGTAAGTGGACCAAAGAAGAAAGACCAAGTTTATATTATGGAATTACAAACCCAAATACTGGTGAAGTAGTTTTTCCAGACACATACTCTAAATCACCTAGAGTCTGGGCTTGCGCTGAAGATACCCACAAAAAGAATGAACAAGAAGGTCTGTTGTGGTGGGGTGTGGACGGAAAGAACACTGAACCTAAAAAGAAAAGATTTCTTAAAGGACATAAAGGTGTTAATACCAGGAGTGTCTGGTTAGATGCTGGTACAAATGATGGGGCTAGCAGTGAGTTGCAAGTTTTATTCCCAGAGGCGCCCGGAGCTTTTGATAACCCTAAGCCGACTGAGTTAATAAAACGTATAATTAACATATATCAAGATGACTCTCTAATTCTAGATTTCTTTTCGGGCTCAGGAACGACGGCTCATGCGGTTATTAAAAAGAATGCTGAAGATGGAGGGCAGAGAAAATTTATTCTAACTCAATTACAAGAACCTCTTAACTTAGAAAAAAAAGAACAGGCGATTGCAGCAAAATTTCTAGAATCTGTCGGAAAGTCTTTAAACATTGCTGCATTGGGTCAAGAAAGAATAAAAAGAGCAGGAGCAAAAATTAAAGCCGAATTTGCTGAAAAACTGGCAGAACGAGAAACGCCTCTCGATACTGGCTTCCGCACGTATCGTCTCTCTTCCAGTACCTTCAATACATGGGACGCAACTTCAGACGATGATATGCAGGCTAAGCTACTTGAAAGTACCTCACTCATTAAAGATGATAGCCGTGATGAGGACGTTTTAACAGAACTGATTCTTAAGAGTGGATACAGCTTGTCTTTGCCAGTCGAGCAACGTGAGATCGGTGGCATTAATGCTCATTCGATTGCAGACGGGGAGCTCCTTATAGTGCTGAGTGGATCAATATCGCCTGAGGCTGCCCGCGCGATTGCTGAGAGTAGTCCAAAGAGATTTATTGCTCGAGAAAATGCGTTCGGTAGTGATGCTGACCTCACTAACACCGCTCAGATTATGAAAGATAAAGGGATTGATTTCCGCGTTTTATAATTATGAAGCTTAAATTTGATCCAAATCAAGAATACCAAATGGACGCTGTGCGAGCAGTCACAGATTTATTTGAAGGCTTACCACTGCAAGAGGATGAATTTTCTGTGTCGGTAGCCAAGGAACGTGGGGAGGGTATTTTTGCGACACAAGCTGAAGATGTTATGGCGTATGGTAACCATACCGCTTTACCTGATGATGAGTTATTGAAGAACCTGCAGGCAATCCAAACAAAGAATGACTTAGATCAAGCTAACTTGCTTCAAAAAACACGTATTGGTGGTGAGGAAACTTCTGGCTACCCACAATTTTCGGTTGAAATGGAAACTGCTACCGGAAAGACATATGTGTACTTGCGTACCATTCATGAGCTGTTTAATCGGTATGGCTATTCAAAGTTTGTGGTTGTGGTACCAGGTAAGGCGATTCGTGAAGGGACCCTGAAAAATCTTGAAATTACTAAAGAACATTTTCAAAAACTCTACGGTAACCAACCATTCTGGTATGGAGTGTACGATTCAAAGAATATGAGTACCGTTCGTGACTTTGCAGTATCTCGCACACTTTCAATTCTAGTAATTAACATTGAGGCATTTCGAAAAGATTTTGATGATGAAGATTTGGATCCTGAAAAAGGCGTACTTTTTCATCGGCCTAGTGAAAAACTGTCAGGACGAAGTCCGCGAGAGTTTATTCAAGCCGTCCATCCAATTGTGGTAATTGATGAACCGCAGAGTGTCGACAATACGCCATTGGCAAAGAAGTCGCTGTCACTTCTTAATCCACTTTTTACACTTCGGTATTCGGCAACGCATAGAAATCCATATAATTTGGTATATCGACTTGACCCTATCAAGGCATA
>SKGB01000048.1 GCA_007117675.1 Candidatus Nomurabacteria bacterium
CGTAACGTGGAAGAACGTAGGTAGAGCGGTGACATGGGCTATGCGCCAAGAGGCAAGCGGTTTTACATACGCTACTATGATTACTAGATTATAAGCTAGGCTTATAATAAGTCAAGCAACTTAAACGACACAAAAATATAATCTTATAATTGAGATAATATATGCTTGAAAACACAAGTAGCACTTAGTACCGTAAGACGAGCAAATGGTGTATGGGCCGCACTCCTAACATTAGTACTGAGCCTTGATTGAAGCTTAAACACAGGTGAAATATTTTTATGCCGGTACACAATAAAAATACAATGTGTATAAGCAAAAAAAGAAAAAGGAAGATGGATGAAACTTTTTGAAATTCTTAACAAGCAGCTCAAAAAAGAGCCTAACTTCGTGACCGATAATGGGGATTTAAAGAAATGGGTTGTGCTAAGCAAAGCGCAGAGTTTTGATGAAGAGCTAATAGGGCTTTTGCTAGACGACCCAGACCTCAGAGACAAGTTTTTTGTAAAGGTGAAAAACTCTCTTATTTTTAACCAAAACCTGTTTTTACAGTTTTTAGAACAGAAAAGTTATCTCAACGACAGCTACACCCAATACAAAAACAAGGTCGGTTTAACCATCGACGGCAAATACTTAAAGCAACGCAACGAAGTGGCTTTAGTTTGGCCATTTAAAGATTGCATCTTGGAGGGTGGTCAAAGCCGTGAAGAAGATAAACGAGAGGAAATATTCTTCAACGAGATTTTAGCGCAGGATGAGATTACACAATTGCTAGAGCCAAAAGTTTTGACCAATGCCAAACGCATAGACAAAGACGGAGAAAAACCGCTTGACCAATTTAACCGAAACGAAAAAGGAACTATAACCGACAACCTGATTATAAAAGGCAATAATCTCTTAGCCTTGCATACGCTGAAAGAAGAATTTGCTGGAAAAGTAAAACTTATTTACATAGACCCGCCTTATAATACAAAAGGTGACGCAAATACATTTTTATACAACAACACATTTAATCATTCTACGTGGCTATCATTTATGAAAAATCGCCTTGATGTATCAAGGACTTTAATGCGAAATGATGGAGTAATTGCTATTGCAATTGATGATGAAGAATATGCTCATTTAAAGGTTTTATGTGATGACGTATTTGGGCGAGATAATTTTATGGGTTCCTTGGTTGTGCAAATTAAACCAAGCGGAAGAACAACGGATGCTTATTTTGCGACCTGTCACGAATATGTGCTGTTCTATTCAAAAACTCAGGGTAAACCTGAAATGAACTTTTTTCCACTTTCAGAAGAACAAAAAAGTAAATACAAAGAAGGTGAAGGTGATGCCAGTTACAAATGGAGAGATTTTCTAAGAACAGGTGGCTACTCTACCCCAGAAGAAAGACCTAATTCATACTATCCCGTATTTTACAACCCAAAGACAAAAGAGATTTCTTTGGAAAATAAAGGAAATGACTTTGTTGAAATATTACCTCTAGACTCTACAGGTAAAAAAAGAGTTTGGAGAAAAACACCAATCTCATTTCAAAAGCACGTTGATTCAAATGAAATACAAGTATCAAAAAGAGATGATGGAAGTTATAAAGTTCAACTCATAGATAGAATAAAGGATGGCGTAAGGCCAAAAACAATGTGGGTAGATAGTAAATATGACGCTTCTTCTCACGGAACAAAACCTTTGAAAAAACTATTTGACGGTGAAAAGGTTTTCAGTTTTCCTAAATCATTATATGCAGTTAAAGATGTGCTTTCGTTATTTACCGAAAACGGTGGAGATGATATTGTTTTAGACTTTTTTGGTGGTAGTGGTACGACAGGACACGCAGTATTAGAGCTAAATAGAGAAGATGAAGGAAGTAGGTCATTTATACTTTGCGAACAACTTTCATACGCAAAGGAAGTAACAGCAAAGAGAATCGAAAAAGTTATTGACGATAACGAGCAAGAGAGTTTCATTTATTTCGAACTCAAAAAATACAATCAGAAATTTATTGAGCTGATTGAAGAAGCCAAAGACACACAGACACTTTTACAGATTTGGGAACAAATGAAAGTTAGGAGCTTCCTGAATTACAATGTGGACATAAAGAAGCAAGAAGAGTCTTTGGAAGATTTTAAAGCGCTAAGCCTTTCTGAGCAGAAGCAACACTTTTGCGAAATACTGGACAAAAACCAACTGTATGTAAACCTTTCATCTCTCGATGATACCGATTTCGCATGCACTGCTGAAGAGAAAGCATTCACAAAAGATTTTTACCAGATTAGGAAGTAAGTAAATGGCGTTTTTACATGACATATTATTGCAGGAGTTTGGTAAAAGAGCCATTGCACAAGTGCCCTTCCCTAACCATATTGCCGACAATTTAAAGCCTGGTTTTGGTCCAAGGCCCTATCAGATTGAAGCGTTCCAGCGCTTCATTCTGTGTGTCACAGAAGATTTTGAAGGTAAGCCCAGAAGACCGCTCCATTTGCTTTACAATATGGCAACAGGCAGCGGAAAGACCTTAGTAATGGCGGGTTTAATTCTACACCTTTACCAGCAGGGTTATCGTAACTTTTTATTTTTTGTAAACAGTAATAATATCATCCAGAAAACCAAGGACAATTTTCTTAATCCACGAGCTTCAAAATACTTGTTCAACGATAAAATCGTAGTGGACGGGAAGGAGGTTTTAATCAAAGAGATCGACAACTTTGATGAAGCTGACGACCAGAATGTTAATTTAAAGTTCACAACAACTCAGCAGCTTCACATCGACCTTAATAACACCAAGGAAAACAGCGTAACCTATGAAGACTTCAAGGATAAGAGATTGGTCTTGATTGCTGACGAAGCCCATCACTTAGTAGCAGGAACTAAATCTGGCCAAATGTTTGGAAGCTGGGAAGATACTGTAAAGAAAATCCATGATTCGAATTTTGATAATGTTCTTTTAGAATTCACTGCGACTATTGACACTGAGACAGCAGAGCTTGTCAAGCACTACAAAGATAAAGTGATTTTCAAATATGACCTTGCGCAGTTCCGTGTTGATAAATACTCTAAAGAAATAAACCTTATTCGTTCTATGTATGACGAACAAGACAGGATAATTCAGGCGTTGGTTTTGAATTTATATCGCCAAGAATTAGCGAACTCAAACAACATAAACTTGAAGCCGGTAATTCTCTTCAAGGCAAAGAAAGCAATTAAAGAGTCAGAGCAGAACAAAGTAAGATTCCATAAACTAATTGATGCTTTTTCTGTAAGCATGGTTTCCAAAATCAAAAAGACTTCCACCGTTGACATCGTTCAAAAAGCTTTTCGATTTTTTGAAGGTAGAGGCATAACGCCCGAAGATATTGTGAAACGAATCCAATCGAATTTCAAATTTGAAAATTGCCTCAGCGCAAACAATGACGCGGAAGCGGCGAAAAACCAAATACTGCTTAACACTTTAGAAGATGAAAATAACCCAATCCGGGCAGTTTTTGCCGTTCAAAAACTGAACGAAGGTTGGGACGTTCTGAATTTGTTCGACATCGTTCGTTTATATGAAGACAGGGATGGAAAGAACGGCAAGCCCGGGAAAACCACGATCTCGGAAGCTCAATTAATTGGTCGAGGAGCGCGATACTTTCCTTTTGCGCTAGAAAATGGGCAGGATAGTTTCACTCGAAAATTTGATGGTGATATTTCTAACGATTTAAGAACACTAGAAGAATTATATTATCACACCAAGGAAGATAGCCGTTACATTTCGGAATTGAAAAAAGCTCTGCGGGAATCTGGAATTTATGAAGATGAGGATAATTTAGTTCGGGTAAACATATCCCTAAAACCTGAATTTCTAAAAACAGATTTCTACCGCAGTGGGCATGTGATCTTCAATAGGAAAGTCCCCAAAAGTTTTGGTAATATAAAATCATTTGTAGATTTAGGAGTGAAAAAAACCAACCTTAGGCACAGCTTGTCATCAGGTGCTGGTACTATGTCTGGTGCATTCTACGAAATCGAGCCTTCGCAACACAAAGATGAAGCGATTAAAACCAAAGATGTAAGCCTGTCTGATATTCAGAAAAATATAATTCAGTTCGCCATGAGCAAAAATCCTTTTTTCTACTTTAATAATTTATGCCATTACTTTCCAAGTATTCATTCGCTTTCTAACTTTATTAACAACGAGGATTTTTTAGCAGGTCTAAGTATTACATTCTGCGGAACAGCTAAACGACTAGAGAGAATCAGTCATTTTGACTATCTGCAAGCCATAAATACACTTCTACAAAACATTGAAACAGATATTAAGTCCAACTCAACTGAATATGAAGGCTCAGAGTATATTAAGGAGCCAATACACAAGGTATTTAGGGATAAAGAAATTATGGTTCACAAGGACAGCGAAAGGGCGGATGGACAGGAGGATTTGGTGACGAACGAGCCGTGGTATGTTTATAGTACCAACCACGGAACAAGTGAAGAAAAGAAATTTGTAGAGCTGTTTTCTAGGCGTTTTGAAAGTATCAATCAAAAGTTTGAGAACATTTATTTAATACGAAACGAGCGAGAAATAAAGATATTCGATAAACTTGGAAGAGCTTTTGAACCAGACTTTTTGCTGTTCTGCAAACAACGCGACGAAGAACAAATGACCTTTCAGGTCTTTATAGAGCCGAAAGGGAACCACCTGCTAGGGTACGACAAATGGAAAGAAGACTTTTTAAAAGAAATAAGAATAGAGCAAAAAACTATAAAAATACACACTGACAACTACTTAATAACAGCGGTCCCATTTTACAATTATAGCAACGAAAACCAATTTAATTCATCATTAGATGATACATTGAAACAAACGTAGTAAGATACTGGGCTTTAACAACCTAATGTAATTTTTAAAGAGCAATTGCAATACGCGCAGAGCGAGCTTTGCAGTTATTAGTTGAATGTAGGAATCAAAATCGATGAAAGGAGTTTATCATGAATAAAAAAACTACTTCTCTGCTTATAATGACTATGTCTATTTTTTTTGTTGCCGGATGTCAGACAACTGGCGGTGTTCAGGAATTAAGTATAGCAGAACGGCTGTATCAGGAGCGGAAACCAGAAATTGAATTAGCAAAAGAGTCTGGTGCGCCGATTTTAATAACTAGCCTTTTTACAAATGATCCAAACTCTGCAAGCGGAGTGAATGTCCGAGCATGGTATTACGTTCTTGCAAGTCAAAGTAATCCCATTAAATATATAGACATGGAAGTTGTTCCTTACAATGCAGTAGGTGATTTGGTTGCCTCAGCCATAGGTGATGAGAAAATCAAGCGTAGTTTGCGAGTGACCGGCCCCCTCGTTGAAAATGAAGGTGAGCATGTACCGGCGATTTGGCAAAATGTTTGGTATAATAGTTCAGTAAAGTGTACGCAGCTTAATTCAATTTCCATTGAAATGATGAATGGCGAAGTTCACACCTACAATGATGACTTCTCTAAAATCATGAGTGAAGAATTGATTAGGATGAAGCAATGTGGTGGCTTGCCTCGAAATCAATCACCACAAATTTAACGTTTTAGTAGTGGTATAGTTATAACAATCCACGTCATTCGGAACATGAGGCCCCTGCGATGCTCGCAAGTTCAAGTGCATGCGCAGGGCGTTAAATGCTCAAGAGGTGTAAGTTTTATACACTCGCTTCTGACTCATAACCACGCATAGCTTCGGTATATGAGAGTGCCGAAGGCTAGGGAATGGCCTATTTCGATAACCCAGTTTACGAGGAAGGCCCCACATTTGTCTCATGTTAACTTTTAGTATAATTTCATTTGTACGAGAA
>SKGB01000054.1 GCA_007117675.1 Candidatus Nomurabacteria bacterium
ATCACCTCAAAACAATCATTTCGGTTCCTTGGTCTTCGTACACTTGTACACGCCTCAAAAATAAAATACGGAAAGATAAAACCTTTGTACATATTTACACAGTACATAAAAGCATTTTTACACAGCACCAATGTGGGACTTGGTTTGAACCTTATCCTTTTTAGACACGACGACTACACCGACGAAATAATAGCAGCAACAGACACCCTCAAAATTGACGGAACTCTCAAGACGATAATCGCAGGAACTCGCCGACAAAGAGAAAGACTTGTCGAAAAACTCACCACACGAGAAAACAAAAAACAACTGTGGTTTGGGTACTACACAAGTTTTTCTTCCACACAAACCTGCTACATTCACAAAAGGAACCAACAGTACATCAACCTCATAGACGGAACAGACGGAGGGTACGTACAAGCTGCAAAAATGTTAAAGGGTAAAAAGAAACAAGACCATGACTAACAAAGAAGACAAAGACACAATATCTGTGATAGCGCATCAGCTACGAAGCTCCCTGCTTGGCTCTAAGTGGGCACTTCAGATGTTGCTCGACGGCGACCTGGGACCCTTAAACCAAAAACAAAAAGAACTCATCTGCCAAGCACAATCAAACAACAAAAAAATGGTGGGGCTACTCACAGAACTTGTTGAGCTAGAAAGAGACAGTGAAGAACATTACATAGCACATATCAAAAGTTTTAACATTACCGAACTCGCAAAACACACCCTTTCCGAACACAGCATCCAAGCACAAAAAAGAAATATAACACTTTCCTATATTGGAACAAACGATCCTGTTTTCATAACAGGGAATCCAGGTAATATACATTCCGCCATACAAGAACTTCTCACAAATGGGCTCAAGTATACAAACAAAGGCTCGGTCACACTTTCCCTCAAAGAGGACTCTGAACACGTGACCATAACAGTACAAGACACTGGAATAGGTATTCCCGAACAAGAACAAGACCGCATCGGCGAAAAGTTTTTTAGGGGAATAAATGCTGAAATGCAAAATGAAATAGGGTCCGGGCTTGGATTATTTACAGTCAAGAAAATAATCGAAAAAAACAAAGGAACCTTCTCTTTCGAATCCATAGAAGGTGAAGGATCAATATTCACGATTACACTTCCCAAAAAAACATAATTTACTTATTACACTAAGCACGATACAATAGAAACATCATGAACGGCAAAACAATACTTATAATAGAAGACGACACTTTTTTACAAGGACTCACAGCAAATAAACTTCAACAATCAGGTTTTGAAGTTAATACTGTTTCAAATGGCAGCGATGCAATCACAGAAATAAGCACTCAAAAATATGACGCAATAATACTTGATTTAATGCTACCTGATGTATCTGGTTTTGAAATTCTTAAACAAATTCGCGGAAGAGAAACAAATAACCAAGTACCAGTACTTATCTTTTCTAATCTTTCAGATGACAAAGACATAAAAATGGGGCTCGAGCTCGGTGCTACAGATTATCTTGTAAAAGCAAATTTCACCCTCGAAGAGCTTGTAGAAAAAGTTAAAAATATATTCATATAAAATGCCAAACTTGGCATTTTATTGTTTTTATTTTATTTTAAAATTACTTACATGGACTTTGGTACAATACACTCATGAACTTAAGAGACACCCTGTCACAACATTTCCGTCTTAACGAGACACAAAAAAAAGGCCTTACAAAACTCGGACTCAATACAATCCAAGATTTACTTTACTACTTCCCTGCCAGATATAGTGATAGCTCAGACCTTAAACTTATTCAAGATCTCCACAACGGAGACATAGCAACAATCTATGTAAAAGTTTCAGGACTTAAAATAAAAAAAAGTTTTCGTACCAAAATCCCCATGGCAGAAGCAGTGGCAAAAGACGAAAGCGGAAGTATAAAAATTACCTGGTTTAACCAAGCATTCATAGCAAAAATTCTTAAAGAAGGGCAACATGTGAGCCTGACAGGAAAAATATCTGAAAACAAAAATGGTCAGCTCACCATGAATAACCCAGAGGTTGACAAAAATTCATACGCCTCGAGTGAAGTGCACCACACCCTCTTTTCCAAACATGAAATTATTGAGGAAGAAATTCGCTTTCCCATCTATCGCGAAACAAGGGGGGTAACCTCAAAATGGATTTTTCACGCAATTCAAAAAATCTTAAGTACTGGAATACTTGAAGGTGTACAAGACCATATCCCTGAAGATATTATCAAAAAATACAAACTCCCCACTCTTCAAACTGCGCTCGTGTGGATTCACATCCCCAAGCGAATCAAAGATGCTGAAGCATCTCGCAAACGCTTTGCCTTTGAAGAGGTATTTTTTATCCAGCTTTCCAAAGCGCAAGAAAAAAAGAATAATGGTTCAAAAGACTCCTACCAAATTTCAATCACGCAAAAGCAGGTTAACGCCTTTGTCGAACGCCTTGGCTTTTCTCTCACCAAAGCGCAAGAGCGTGCGGTGTCTGCGATTTTAGCCGACATTGCAAAACCACATCCCATGTCACGACTTCTCGAGGGTGACGTAGGAAGTGGAAAAACAGCCATTGCAGCATCCATTGCAAATGCAGTGGTGACCAATCGCCCTTTTGACAAAGAGAAGGGTAAACCTCAAAATTTTGGAAATCTGCAAGTGGCAATGATGGCGCCAACAGAAATTCTCGCGACTCAGCATTTTGAAAGTTTTGTAAAACTTTTCAAGGGGACACCAATTCAAATAGGACTTTTGACTGGTACAGGTGCAAAAAAGTTTCCTGCAAAGGTGGGGTCAGATCCATGGACCAACATCTCAAAAGCACAACTTCTTAAATGGGTGAAAAATGGAGAAGTCTCTATCCTCATTGGAACACATGCGCTAATTTACAAATCGGTTTCTTTCAAAGACTTAGCACTTGCAATTGTTGACGAGCAACATCGCTTTGGCACCAAACAACGCGGCAAGCTTTCCCAAAAAGAAAACTTTGCTCCACATTTCTTATCCATGACCGCAACTCCAATTCCCCGAACCTTAGCACTCACTATTTATGGAGATCTCGACCTCACACTCCTCGATGAACTTCCACCCGGACGAAAAAGAGTCATCACAGAACTTGTGGCGCCAGACGCTCGAGACAAAACCTATGACTTTATCAAAAAAGAAATGCTAGAAGGCCGACAACTCTATGTGATTTGCCCGCGAATAAATGAACCAGACCCAGATAAAGAAAACGTTCTTCAAATGAAATCAGTACAAGCAGAAAGTAAGCGTTTAAAAAAAGAGATATTTCCCGACAAAAAAATAGATGTGCTCCACAGCAAAATGACACCAAAGGAAAAGGAAAAAACCATGGAGCGTTTTGCAAAACACGAGATAGATATTCTTGTCGCCACAAGTGTGGTGGAGGTTGGAGTGAATGTCCCAAACGCAACCATGATCATCATCGAAGGTGCTGAGCGTTTTGGACTTGCACAGCTCCACCAGCTCCGAGGGCGCGTAGTGCGAAGCTCTCACCAAGCCCACTGTTTTGTATTCACCGACACAAACTCTGCAAAAAGTCTTGAGCGTCTCAAAGCACTCCAAACTGCAAAAAATGGGTTTGAGCTTTCAGAGCTCGATTTGCAACTTCGAGGTTCAGGAGACTTGGCAGGCGTCAAACAATGGGGGGTTACTGACCTTGGAATGGAAGCCATTAAAAATATTAAAATGGTTGAAGCCGCCCGAACTGAAGCACAAAACATTATCGAAAAAAATCTTTTGAAAAACTACACTGTACTCCAAAAAGAATTTGAAGCGAGAGATAGAAAGATACATTTTGAGTAAACAAAAATCCTCTTTTGAGGATTTTTGTTTACTCAACCACCGGACCACCCTTTTCTTTCCAATCAAGATACCCACCAATACATACACATTTTTCAAAACCTTGCTGTTCTAAAAAATACAGCGCTGTAGACGCTCTACCTCCAGACCTACAATAGGTATACACACAGATATCTTTATCAAAAATAGGCACCTTTTCGCCGTTCATAATTTTAACTATATCAAAATGGACAGCTCCATCAACATGCCCCTCGTTCCATTCATCAATAGTACGGACATCAAGAATTATAGCTTCTTTATTTTTGACTTGTTCTAAAATTTCTTGCGGGTTCATAATATATATGTCCACCTGCTTGGACTCGAACCAAGGACCCCAGAGGTATAAGCTCTGTGCTCTAACCAGCTGAGCTACAGGTGGGTTTTTGATGAGGGTTTCCCTCATCAAACTGATCTATTTTATTTTTTTATTTTTCTCCAACTTTTTCCGGAGCTTTCTTTGGTTCAATTCCAAATGTTTTCATGAGTTCATCAAATTCAGATTGCTCAAGAGTTTCTTTTTCAAGAAGTACTTGTGCAATAGCGTCCAAAACATCTCTTTTTTCTCTCAATATCTTTCGAGCTGTTTCAAGCCCTCCCATCACAAGTTTCTTGACCTCGTTATCGATAACCCGACTCACTTCTTCGGAATATTCCCTATCTCCAAAACCTCGCCCATACATCACCTCTGAATCCTTACCCTCGAGAGCTATTGGACCAATTGTATCACTCATACCCCACTTCGTCACCATAGACCGAGCAAGTCGAGTAGTTACCTGAATATCATTTGAAGGACCTGTTGTAATATCTCCCATTACAAGTTCTTCCGCGGCATATCCACCCATCGACATTGCAATATCGTCGATAAAGTTTTTCTTGCCGTGGTAGTTTTTGTCTTCGAGTGGAAGTTTCCACGTAAAACCACCACCGCGACCTCGAGGAACAATAGTCACCTTGTGAATCGGATCTGCGTTTGGCAAGACTGCTCCCACAAGCGCGTGACCTGCTTCGTGATAAGCTGTGAGTTTTCTATCTTCTTCAGTAATAACTCGAGAGCGTCGCTCAGGACCAATCATTACCTTTTCAATAGCATCAATCAAGTCTAGTTGTGTTATTGTTTTTCTATCTTCACGAGCTGCTCGGATAGCGGCTTCGTTCATAAGAGCTTGTAAATCTGCACCAGAAAATCCGGGGGTTCTTGTCGCGATAACCGTTAAGTCAGTATCTTTTTCAAGTGGTTTTTTCTTTGCGTGAATATTCAAAATCTCTTGTCGATCTTTTCGGTCAGGAAGCTCAACATGTACTCGACGATCAAAACGTCCCGGGCGAAGAAGGGCGCTATCTAAAACATCAGCTCGATTTGTAGCAGCAATAACAATAACTTTTTGCCCCTGCTCGAATCCATCCATCTCTGTCAAAATTTGATTCAGTGTTTGTTCGCGCTCATCGTTTCCACCACCAACACCACTTCCTCTTTTCCGACCCACAGCGTCTATCTCATCAATAAAGACAATTGAAGGGGATGTTTTTTTAGCCATTCTGAACAAGTCTCGAACTCGTGACGCACCAACACCAACAAACATTTCCACAAAGTCTGAACCAGAGAGATGAAAGAATGGAACCTTAGCCTCTCCAGCCACCGCTCGAGCAAGGAGTGTTTTTCCTGTTCCAGGAGGACCTTCAAGTAAAACTCCTTTTGGAATTTGCGCCCCGATTTCGATAAACTTTTTTGGATTTCGCAAGAAATCAACAACTTCTTCAAGTTCTTTTTTTGCTTCTGGAACACCCGCAACATCTTTGAAAGTTACACGACCTTTTCCATTTGGATCCATAATCTGTGCACGAGACTGACCAAATGAAAACATTTGCATACCCTGCCCCTTTGCTGATCGCAAAATAAACCACAATAAAATTATAATAAATAAGATAGGTATCAGAGTAGGAACAAGTCTTCCAAACCAATACAGAAAACCGCTTTCACGAGTAATTTCAATATTTACCGCACGAAGAACCTCTTGATCTACACCAAAATTAACGAGAGTTTGACTTAACGAAGTACCAACTTCTTTCTTTGATTCATATACAATAGAATCATCATCAAAAAGAGTCAGGGTTACAGTTTCACCAGACACAACAATATTTGAAACATCACCTGTATTCACAAGCTCAACAACTTCAGTAAGTCCTATTTGGCGTTTTTCTTGAGTGTCATCCATTAAAAATGTCACCAACAAAATAACCATCATAAGCACAATAAGACCACTCCACAGCTGTGACAAAAAGCTTGCGGGTTTTTTATTTTTCTTCTTCTTTTTTGGTGTTTTATCAAACATAATGTATCTACTTTATAGTATTTTGTATATTTTTTCCAGTCTTTTAAAAAAGCCTCGTCCGAAGGACGAGGCACCAACTTCACATTAACCAATCCCACTCTCAATTTAAAGGTATCTACCACCTCCTTCAGTAAATATTTTCTGAGCACTTTCATGGTCAGATTGATCCATTACTGAAGACTCATCTACCGAGGGCAAGATGGGCGGCGGCACATTAGTGCTGTACACACCATCGTGTAACGGCCCTTCTTTTTCACCCAATTCTTTAAATTGCTCTCGAGCACATGCTTCTTGAGCACGACTTTGACGACTTGGCTTTGGCATAAGGTTAAAGTTTTTAAGGAATGAAACAAATATTATCTATATGTACTATACATTAAATAGTATTTTTGTAAATACCTCCACCTTTCAAGGTCTCGCTCGATTACGCAAAAACCGCTACGAAAGTAGCGGTTTTTGCGTAATCGAGTGGAGGTGACGGTTTTGACACCGCGTCCAAAAGGCTTGTACTAATGCATCTACATGGTTAGAAGAGTTTTAAGATTTAAACTCTAAACCTCTGAAACTCAACAAAAAAGTCTAGAGTCGAGCTTTAGTTTTCGAAAAACTATTCAGCAGATAGTTTTCTTATTCCGATGTTTATGATACTCGCGAACCCTATCGGAAGTCCGGCTTTTGAGCAGCAATCATTTACGCGATTGCAAACAGATCACCAGCCTTCGCAAAGAAAGGTGATCGTACAGCTTTTTTGTCTGCACATAAATTTGTTTGGGTGTTTTATGTGCCCCACGCACACCATGCACATTATTACAGAGATCCTCTGTCGATACAGACACCCCCCGAAAATATTTTGGAAATCATTTCAAAATATTTTCGGGGAACGATATCGATATTTTCAATAAACTATTTGAGTCTTCTACCAACATCTCTTTCTTGGTCACGACGCTTTATTGTTTCGCGTTTATCGTGTTTTTTCTTTCCTCGAGCGATGGCAATTTCCAACTTTATCTTTCTTTTTTTATTATACCACATTAATGGGATAAATGTCAAAGAAGACCCCTTCTTTTTTTCAAGTAGGTCACTAATCTGACTTCTACGCAACAAAAGCTTTCTCAAACGCCTTGGATCATATGATTCTGGCGTATTTTTTTCTTGATATGGGGCGATAAATGCATTTTTTAAAAACACCTCCCCACCCTTGATTATTACATAAGACCCGTCAAGCGAAGCACTCCCCAAACGCAAAGACTTTACCTCAAAGCCAAAAAGCTCGACACCTGCTTCGAGTTTCTCTAAAACTTCAAAATTAAAAGTTGCTTTTTTGTTTTTGATTACTTTTTCTTTCATATCGCCTAACTATATAATAAACATATACAAGTATACCCCCAAAGAAATCAAACACAAGAAGCTATCTCTCCAAAAACAACCGTGCAAGTCGTATCTCAAAATATGAGACAGAATCATCTGAGTTGTTTTTAATAGCATTAAGATATAACTCACCTGTTTCGTTGTAATAGTCCTGAAAGGTAGCAACCAAATCTTTAAACTTTTTTGTGCGTGGTTTTAGATATTGCACATCAGAGATATCAAGCACGGACATGTCGAGTAATTTTTCCAGATGACTGATTACTGTTTCTTGTGTAAGTTCACGTTCTTTTGAAATATCCCCTATTGATTTCTTTTCACGAACCAAACTTGCGGTTTGCTCATAGGTTGAAACACGAACACCTTCCTGTTCAGGATTGTAGGCAACTTCCTCCAAAGAACCACCTGTTCGAAGGATAAACTCTTTATGACTTTGTTGTAAGTCTGAATCGTTTTTTGTTATAAAATATTCCACAATCTGACTTGATTGTTTTTTGAAAACAGAATCGATGGAAATAATTTTTGGATGCACCACAAGAGCGCTTGGATTAAAACCCAACAGTTTCAAGCCATCCATCGAACGTGCTCGAGACAAGGCAACATACCCTTGCCCGTACTCAAAGACACGAGACAAATCGAGCTCTACCGCATCCAAACTCATCCCCTGACTTTTGTGAATAGTAATAGCCCACGCAAGACGAAGCGGAACCTGCTCAATAAAAGCCAAGATTTTATCTCCGTCTTCAATAGACCAAGACACCGGCTCCACCACGATTTCTCGCCCCTTGTTTGTCACAATGACCGGATACCCTGTTTCCTTGCAAAAAGAAACAACCTCTCCAAGAGTTCCGTTTACATACCCTTTTTCAAAATTATTTTTAGTACACATGACCACCGCGCCAATTTTAATATGCAACACTTCAGGCGAAAGACAACTCTCCTGAAGCCTGCCTACATACTCTTTTTTCCCATTACCTGTCATGGTGTACACAGAACTGTCACCAGACAAATTCTCGAGCTCTTTATAATTCAAAACATCAACATCAGCATTGTGAGTGTACAAACGTGTCGGACGTACAATATCTTCAAACTCAAAATGAAGTCTGTCTTCAAGTTCAGAAAAACCATCATCAACATCCCCCTTTCGAATAGCTTGAAGTATCCCCAGCAAACTCCCTTCGTCTTGCCTATGCTGTTCTTCCAAATAACACACAAGTGGTTTGAGATTTTTCCAGGCGTGAGTTTCAAAGGCAAATTGCACATGCTCTTTTTCTTCTTTTTTACTAATTGGTGGAAGCTGAAAAAAATCACCCACCAAAACCATCTGAATGCCTCCGAAAGGAAGTTTGTTTCTTTTAAATGCCTGACAAATACTATTGAGTGTTTCAAATTGATCTGCCGACAACATTGAGATTTCATCAATAATCAAAACCTTTACCTCTTCAAAACGCTTCCAAAGATACCTCCTTCCTTCAAGTGCATCAAGTTCTTTGTCGGTGATTTTTGACTTCACTCCCATGCCTGACCACGAGTGAATAGTAACCCCGCCTATATGAGTTGCAGCAATTCCGGTACTTGCAGTAATAGCAACATGAATCTGATGTTTTCGTAAATAGCTAATATATTGATTTAAAACATATGTTTTTCCTGATCCAGGCTCACCCGTCAAAAACACACTCGCACCTGTTTTCAATATACTCAAAGACTGCTGTTGTGTCATGAGACAAGTATAGCAAAAAATAACACAACATTTTTTAAGTGTTTACTTGTCATATCGTAAATTCACCAACAGAAATTCGCTTGATAGAAAGTGCACATGCGGGCACACCAAGACTTTCACCCATCTTTTCTGCTAATGTTCGAATATAAGTCCCTGACGAAACACGTGCACGAAATTGTACACAAAACATAGTTTGATGTTGATTTTTTTCTCTCAAAGTATTCCAACCTTCAATAATGTGAGTCTGACGAAAGTCCCCGCCCACAGACGAAATATGCGAAAGGGTAGTTTCTACAATGTCTGAAATACTGCACTCTTTACTATCCATACAGGTAATTTTTTTAATAGACATCATGCGCTTTGGAACCTCCACCGCAAGACCCTTTCTTGCATATTCAAACAAAGGTTTTCCTCGTACTGTTTTTGAGGAAAACACAGGATATTCCCATTCAAAATCACCAGTAAACTTTTTTTCTAAACACACAAAGTCATCGTGCGAGAGTTTTGTGTGTGCAGACACACCCTCCTTCACAATCAAACCCAAGGTGTCAGCGGTGTCTGTTGAAACACCAAACAAAACCACAAATTCGTACTCTTTTTCCAAAGACAAAAACTTTGACTTTTCCGAAATATCATTACCAGACAAAACCAATAAAAGTCCCTCCGCCATTGGGTCAAGTCTTCCAGCATAGGTCATTTTTTCGTCTTGAGGTATTGATTTTTCTTTTCGTAAACGCTCAAGAGCTTGAAGTGGAGTTTCTCCTATTTTTTTGTAGGTGGTATGTAATGCCATTCAAAAACAATACCACGCATTGACTTCCAGCTCAATATTCACTACAATAAAGTCACTTTGAATAAAAAAATACAAACAAGAATAAACAATCAAATACGCGCCCGAGAAGTGAGAGTTATCGACTCAACAGACCCTGACAAATCTCCAGAGGTTATGGATTCTCGAGACGCTGTTGCCCTAGCTGAATCTAAGGGTCTCGACCTTATTGAAATATCACCAAACGCAAACCCTCCTGTTGTAAAAATTATGGACTACGGGAAATTTAAGTATGATGAAAAAAAGAAAGCAAAGGAAGTAAAGAAAAAAGCACACCTTACTGAAACCAAATCAATTCAAGTAAAAATTGGTACGGGAGATGATATGCTTGCTTTAAAAGCAAGAAAAGCATCGGAATGGCTCAAAGAAGGCCACCGGATAAAAGTTGAGTTGTACCTCGTAGGTCGCTCAAAGTATTCTGAAAAAGATTTCAAGCAGGAGCGCCTTGATAGAGTACTTAAACTCATTACTGAGCGATACAAAATCGCTGAACCTCTCAAAAAAAGCCCGAAAGGTATTATGATAGTTATTGAAAAAGACCGAAGCAAACCCAAAGATGAAGAAACACCAGAATAGTAACAATACCCTTATCTTTCGATAAGGGTATTGCCATTTTAAAGCATATCTGATAAAGTAATGTTCGTTATTCTAATGGCTTAAAAAGCTTTTTAGAGACGCCCATATGCTGGGTTTTTGTTTAACAATAACGCTTCGGCGGAGAAACTATGAAGACAAATAAATCATTTTCCAAACGAATAAAAATAACACGTTCAGGAAAGCTTCTTGCTCGAAAGCCTGGCTTCAACCACTTCAACGCCAAGCAAAAACGAACAGCGCAGCTAGCCGGACGAACACCACAACAAATAAATCTTTCAAATAAAGTAATCAGCCGTGTGCTTCCTCACCAAAATACGAGAAAGCGCGCAGCTAAATAAATACCATGACACGAGTAAAACGCGGAACAATTTCATTAAAACGAAGACGAAACATCCTTCAACTTGTAAAGGGGTATCGTCACGGAAGAAAATCAAAAGAACGACTTGCTATTGAAGCACTCAAACACGCCGGAAGAAACGCCTTCAATGATAGACGAAAGAAAAAAGGAGTTAAACGTGCGTTGTGGCAAATCAAAATAAGCGGAGCTTTGAAACAACACAGCATTTCATTCTCTAAGTTTATGAACAACCTTCAAAAGAAGGATATCCAACTTAATAGAAAAATGTTAGCGTCAATCGCTGAACATAACCCAGAAACATTTGAAAGAATTGTTGAAACAAGCAAAAAATAAAACTCCAGAAATGGAGTTTTATTTTTTGCTATCTAATACTATATCTAAATGATCGGCTAAATGTTCAACAGATTCTATAATCTGGGCATGAGAGAACACATCCCCCACCATTTCTTGTATTTGCTCATCAGAGTAGTTATTTCTAATGACGAAAACTGGTTTATTTGCATACACAGATGAAATAAGCTCGTGCGCAGTATCCATGTCGCTCAAGCCTATAATAACAGCATCCACACTTCGAGCCATTACGATATCACGCCCTAAATATCCAAAACCAGTAAACACAACCGTATGTAGGTAGTCTAAGGGTTGGCGAAAGTGCTGACGATGCTCAACTTCACTACTTGCTGGAGAAAACCCTATCACAAGACCACTCTCTTCGTAGGCACCCAAGGCGGCCCACATCCCAAAACCAGCCACCGAAGCGGTAGCAACAGTCACCCCATGAAGAGCAAGCTGTCTTCCTATTTCGCGAGCATGCTCAAGAATTTCGGGGGTGAGAAGTATTGTGTCTTGCGCACCAAGCACTGCAACTGTAAGATGTTTTTTTTGTATCATATCTACTCATCAAATTGTAGCACAATCTTTTGGTCAGGTTGTGGAACCAGTGTTTTTATATCATAGGCGTCATGGATACGCTGAGACAGGTGCGTCGATGCAGAAAGCTCACCCATACACACAATAGCAAGCTCAAGAGTGTCAGCTATAGGCTCAATCATCTGGAGCAAGCCATCAGAATCTTTATGCCCAGAATACCCTCGAACTGTTTCAATTTTTGCATGAACAGAAACTTTTTCTTCAAAAATAGTTACCTCTTTTGCACCATCTTGCAAAACCCTACCGAGAGATCCTGGGGTTTGAAACCCTGTAATAAGCACGGTTGTATTTGGATGACTAAGGTATTTTTTTTCATGATGAATAACCCTTCCCCCCGTTGACATCCCCGATCCAGCCATGATAACTTTCGGGTTTGGCATTTTATCAATAGCCTTTGATTCTCTGGTATGAATAGTTTCTTTAAATCCAGGAAACTTGAAAATATCATCACCCTCTTGAATATCTTTTTTGACAGATTCTTTAAAAAGATGCTTATACTTGTAAAAAATTTCTGTCACACGAATCGCAAGTGGTGAATCAAGAACAACAGGAACACGCGGAACCTCCCCACCCTCAACCATTTCATTTATTTCATACAAAAACTCCTGAGTTCGCTCAAGAGAAAAAATAGGGACAAGTAAAATTCCTTCACGTTCAATATTTTCAAGCAACACACGCTTCAGAACATCTCGACGAATACTTCTTTCTTCATGGTTTCTGTCTCCATAAACACTTTCCATAAGAATGTACTTGGTATTACTTGGAAGTGTTTCGGTGTCTCTTAAAAGAGGAGATGGCGAATTACCAAGATCTCCTGTAAATACAAACGCCTGTTTATTGTATTCAAAAACAAACATTGCCGAACCAAGAATATGACCCGCATCATACATCTCGAGACTCAAACCAGAACAGACAGTATATTTTTCGTGGTAATCAACCGTTTCCCACAAAGCAAAAACTTTGTGCAATATTTTTTCATTATATATCTTATCAAGATTAAACTCCTTACCTGATTCAGAAGAACCAAGTATAGAAACGGTGTCCTCAAGCATGACACGAGCAATATCTCTTGTTGCAGGTGTGCTTATAATCTTTCCTTGGAAACCATCAAAGACAAGCTTGGGGATTTTTCCAATGTGATCAAGATGTGCATGTGTGACAAATAATATATCAACCTCTTGAGGGTTATAAGAAAAAGGTTGCCAGTTTGTTTCTTCTGCCATTTGAGACCCTTGCTCAAGACCACAGTCAACAAGAAATGTTTTATCAAAACCTTCAACAAGAAAATTTGACCCTGTTACAGAGAGGGCTCCCCCCGCACATGTTATCGTGATTTTTTTCATAATATTTCTTTCTTTTTAAGAATAACGTACCAAATACCTATACAACTTCCGAGCATGCCAAATATAATATCAAAAATTGAATCTACTGGAGTCGCCAACGCAAAACCAGCACCTGTCACATATTGAACAATATATTCCATTACTTCCCAACCAATAGTACCTAGAAAAACAAGTAATAAAGAGTACATCCAAAACTTTTTCTCAGGTAAAGGAAAAGAAAACAAAAGCCAACCAGCCATAAGTCCGAGCCATATACCACCAATTACATGCATGAACTTGTCATACCAGAAGATAGCGTTATACCAAGAAAAAAAAGACCCTGCGAGATTAAGAATAAAAACAGAAAGCACAACGAGCATTGCTCTATATAATATATGCTCTTTCATATGTAATAATTATATCACTCTTGTGACAAAAATCCCATAAAAAAAACCCTCAAAAAAAGAGGGATTCTTTTTACGGTTATCACGTAGAGGTACTTGCTTAAAACCAAGTGGTTCTGCTACATTTGACACCACGGCGTAAAATGACGCGCAATACCTAGTAAGAGGTGTTCAAGTTACTCTTTTGATAACCGTGTTTTAATCATAGCAAAGATTTTTTTCCACACAATATTTACGATAGAAAATTTTTATACTATTTTTAGTTTTCCACTTGCAAACTTAAAATAAAAAATCCCACAAGGGGATTTTTTATTTTATTTATGCGAATCTGAATATACAAGCCCTTGATCAACTTTTGGATATGCAAATAGTTCATCATTTCCAAAAAATCGAGCAACTTCATTTTTCCCAGCTTCCACATCTTCAGATGCGTGCACAACATTTGATTGAATACTCATCGCAAGGTCTCCTCGAATAGTTCCTGCTGGAGCCTCAAATGCTTTTGTTGGACCTACAATGGTTCGAATTGCAGACACCGCGCCAATTCCAGAAAGCGCCATCACAACCACAGGAGAAGATTTCATAAAATCTTTAATACCTGAGAAAAATGGCTTATCTGCAATATGCGCATAGTGCGCTTCAAGCATAGCATCTTCCAAAGTCATCATTTTAATACCATTAATCTTGAGTCCCTTTCGCTCAAATCGCCCAACAATTTCTCCTACGAGATTTCGTTGAATTGCATCAGGTTTAATAATGATAAGAGATTGTTCATTGTTTGGGTGTGTATCCATATAATTTATTTATATTTTTTAATAACAATCTCCATACTACCAAAAAAAGCCCATCTTGCAAATCGCAATCTAGGCTTTCTGACCCTTATGAAATCGCTCCAAGATTTCACTTTCAACCTCGGCTCGAGGTCGCCCAAACTTCATGTATGACAATTCTTTAAGTGGCTGAATGATATCATTATTCCCCTGTTGAAAATCATGAGTTTTTATATTAAAAGGTTTTGCAGGCTGACCATTTACCAACATAGAGACAACAGCATTTCTGTTATCAAGTTTTATAATATCATCGGCTGAGAACGTTGGTTGAAATCTTGTCTCAAGAGCTCTCGCATCTTCAGGGCTAATACGAAATACAGCCATGGAACCAACGTTTCCTAAAATAGCTCCTCGTATATCATCACTCAACTGGTCCAGATACTGATGAGCCATAGTAAGTGACAGTTTATATTTTCGAGCCTCAGAAAGAATAGAAGAAATACTTGGAGTCGTCACATTTTGAAACTCATCAATATATAGATAAAAAGGCTTTAACTCTTTACCGAAAGAGTCCACTCGAGACAAGGCCGCCATCTGTATTTTCCCGACAATAATCATACCAATAAGGTTTGCATTTATCTCCCCCAAACGCCCCTTAGACAAATTCACTAAAAGTATTTTTCCTTTGTCCATAATATCTCTAATATTAAAAGAAGAGTTTTGCTGAGCAACAATAGGACGCATAATTTCATTTGAAATAAAATTATCAAACTTTGAAGTAATATACGGAACAAAGTTTTCGAGACCTTGTTCACCTGTTGTTTTTTCTGCGTTAACCCAAAACTGTTTGATAATAGGGTTGGTACTGTGTTGCAATTTCATATCACGAAAGGCTTTGTCAGAAAGTACTCGAGAAATTTCAAGCAATGTCGAACCAGACTCAGGGTGATCCATCACAAGCCCTGCAGAATTTTTAAAGTATTGTTCAAACATAGGACCACCTGTTGACTTCATATCAAACAACTGCTGGAAGATACCCATCATTTCATTAATAACAAGTGTTTTTTGTTCAGGAAATCGTGGATCGTACTCGAGCATATTCAAACCAAAAGGCCTTTCAGTATATGCAGGGTCAAAATATATCACATCTTCTGCACGCTCTTTTGGAATAAGAGAAAGTAAGGTCTGAATATCATTTCCATGTGGATCAATATAACAAACACCTGAACCATTTTTAATATCTTGAGCAATCATGTTCAACAAAATACCAGTTTTACCTGTTCCTGTTTGACCCACCACATACAAATGTCTCATTCTATCGAGCTCCTTCATGTACACATCGGTAAAATCTCCACGATATTCATTACGCCCAATAGTAATAGCACCTTCGCGCGCATCACTCGGTGCGGGTGCTGTTCCTGCACGAGTTTCTTTGACACCCATCGTTGCAGCTTGTCCGATTGGGAAATGAAATACGCTTACTAGTTCTTTATTATTTAAAAATACCTCATGATCTTGAGAAGGGATTCGGAAAATAAAATTGTGAATAAGCCTGTTATTACGAGATTGTTTTACACGAGTAAAAGTAAAGGCGTTGGCTCCTGCTTTTTCAAACTGATGAAAGGCAGATTCAATATCAGACAAAATAGCTTCTGCCCTATCAAGCCCCGAAGCAGATGCAACAACACGAAGTGTCACCGGCTGGATAACTGAAGATGTTTTTTTGGTAACACCTTGTATTAAATCTTGTTTAATATCTTTTTCTTCAGAATCGTCTTTTGTTTTGTTTGTCACCAAATCTTTTCCCGCAGACAGAAAAAGCGAAGCAAAACTATCTTCTTTTCCTGCTTTTTTAATATCAATTCCTTTTTGTAAATCTGCCAAAACCTTTCCAAAACGCTTCACATGCTTGTCACCCGCTGGAGTAATCACAAGTTGAATAGCTGCGCCCTCTTCTTGAGTATCAAGTTTTGAAAACACGTTCAAAATAACGTTCATAGGGTCGTGGTCAAGTTCGTCATATGTTGCAATTGGCAAAGATTCGGCTTCGCGAAAACCAGCATAGGAACCAGCAACAGAAGATTCGTAATTGAAAATATTATAATCATCTGTAACTTCTCTCACTTTTGCATCTTTATAGTATGCAAGAACCTGCTTTTCAAGAAGGTGAGACCTGTGACGCGGAACACAAACATACAAAACGACATGACTCACCCCCACAGGCTTTGCAATTTCTATGGTGAAATAATTTTGCTCTTTATTGTTATCTTGTGAAGCAATCGCCTGCATACCAGAAAAAAACTGCTCCATCGCTCCCATTTGCTGGCGAGGGTCTAATGTATTTTCAGAAATAGATTCAGAAGGTAGAGTTATTTCAAATAAGGCTAAATGAAGTGATTTGAATTCTTCAGAATTATTTTTTAGACCTGGTATATTTTTTTGTGAAATCAAATACTGAACAAGGAACCTATGAAAATCATCTTCAAGGTGCGGATTGTTCATTGCACGAACAATATCAAGTGTATTTTTAAAACCCTTATCAAGTAAAACTCCAAAGAGTTCTTCTATTTGTGCATCATGAGCTTCTGGCTTGAGTCGAAGTGTAATGTGTTCTTTGTGGTCATTGCTCACAATGTCTTTTTCGTGAAGAACTTCCTGAGCAGGTATATCTGTATACTCTTCCAGAGTCTTTCGCGCAGCGTCTTCCCTACTCTCTTGTTTCGTTTCTTTTTGTTCAAGTTGCTGTTCTTTTAAGGCAAGTTGTTCACGCAAAAAATCAAGCTCTTCTTGAGGGGAGCTAAATGTTGCATTTTCTTGTTTTATTAGTTTACTAAACTCCATAATATTCGAACACTATCTTCGAGGAAACAACAGCATGGAAGCACTTGATTGTGAGCAGTGAGGAATAGCAAAAGTGATTGTGTTTGAATTATTTACATTGTTGTAATCAAAACCTAAGAAAGACGCAAGTCTTGGACTTATAGAATATACAGCACCACAAGAAGTATCTGGAACAAAAACTGTAAAATCAAGATATGTAGTTGATTTTGAGGCGAGCTGAGGAACAAGATACATGTCATGAGTACTTGAATAACTCCCATGTGGAATATCACCAGAAACAGCATGGAAAAGGAAAAATGGTGAAACAACATTATTCACACGAATACCATGAACAGTATGAGGTCCATGATTGGTAACAATAACTCTATATGTTAAAAATCTATCTGTATTTGAAATAGTGCCATCTAATACCTCTGCACGCACCTCGACGTCACCGCAATAATGACCAGGGTCAAACCCTCTTATTTCAAGCTGGGCTTGCATAGCATTTTTTCTATCAACAGAAACAAAATCACAGTCACTCTCGATGCCTGGTGTTTGTGTTTGCATAAAAACATTTGCAAAAGGTCTCGGTAATCTCACCTGACTTTGCAATTCAACATCATCAGTAAGAGTCACGTCCTCTTCGTTACGAGAAAAATCTGTAGAAGCATAATACAAGGCCGTAACAGCAAGTAGGGCAAATGTAACCAACCACCAAATCATGTGTTTTTTAGGCTTTGTATCCATTACATATATTATATAACACACCAACAAGAACAATACAGTTGTAAGTGTGTAAAACTTTTTTAACTTAAGTTTTCTATGCATAGACACAAAAATAAACACACCCCTTGTGGGGTGTGTTTATTTTTATACCTACTTATTTAGTTCATCAATTTTCGCTTGTATGTTTTCCTCATTCTGAAGAATTTTTTGTTCTTCTTCAGATAAACCACCACCCTACTTCTCCTTTGCAAATTCCTCCATTTTTTTTAACATGTCATCAAGCGTTTCAAAACGGTCTCCAAATTTACCGACAAACTCTTTTTCTACACTATCAACACCATACTCTGATCCGTTCAAACTCACAAAAAAAGAAGACAAGTGTGGATAGAGATATTCAGATCTCTGAAATTTTTGTTTTTCGTTTTGCAGTGACTCTATTTCATTTTGAAGGTTCGTTTTATCTTCTTTGTATCCATTCAGTTCTTTCTGATACGCATCTGCACTTTGAAATAAGGACTTTTTCTTTTGTAATTTCTGATTTAATTCTTCAATCAAAACTTTGTTTTGGTTTATTTTATTGTCTCTCTGATCAATCTCATGTTGCGCAGTTTCTACTGCACCCTCATATGTAAATTGACCATTCCAAACA
>SKGB01000039.1 GCA_007117675.1 Candidatus Nomurabacteria bacterium
GTTCCCCCGATCTCAACCACAATGATATCTGGATTACTTTTTTTAGAAACCTCTTTCAGGCGACGTAAAATCTCTTCAGTAATATGATATGTTGGCTCAACGCAGGCACCCTTGTAGCCAAGAGAACGTTCTTTATCGATGACATATTTAAAAATCATCCCATTGGTCATGTAGTTTTCCTTTGGAAGAGACATATTCAAAAAACGCTCGTAATTTCCCATATCTTGGTCTGTTTCAAGACCAGAACCCATAACAAAAACCTCACCATGCTCGGTGGGATTCATGGTACCCGCATCAACATTCAAATACGGGTCAGCTTTTACCAGACTCACATCAAAACCTTTTGATTGTAAGATAGTGCCCAAAGAAGCAGTAGTAACACCTTTTCCGACCCCAGACATTACACCACCAGAAACAAAGATATATTTAGGTTTCCTCTTTTTCATTTGAGACATGTATATTTTTTATTTATTCAAATACCGACGAACCGCAATAATACTTGAGGCAACCCCCAAAACAACCCCAACCACAAGCAAAAGTAAAAACAATTGAAAGAAGTTAGAGAGGTAGTACTCATGAAGATTTACACCTAAAAATAAAGAAAGTCTTTCTCCCAACCAAAAAGTTATCGGAAAAAATAAAATAATAGTAACAACAGAAGAAACAACCCCATACAAGATACCCTCGATGACGAAGGGACCTCTCACATAACGTGTCCCAGCACCCACAAGCCTCATAACAGAAATTTCTTGCCTGGATGAGTAAATTGTAAGACGAATTGTATTCAATGTAATCAAAATAGAAATAATAATGAGGGCAATCATAACCACAGTTCCAAGCGTTCGTGCCCCTGTTGTAAGTGACACCAGTCTTTCAATAATTTGCTCATTTTGATAATAATTAATATTATCTATCACATTAAAAGTACTTTCAGAATTTCTTTCAACATCCCCAAGAGTAATGGCGATCGCACCATACGCGTCAGGGCTACTTGCTTTAATGTTTAACATAGCACCAAGTGGATTATCGCCAAGCTCATTAAGTGCCTGCAATGTAAGTTGATCATTTTGATGTCGTTCACGAAAATTTAAAAGAGCTTGGGCAGCAGAGACATATTCCGAACTAACAACATTTTCGATATTATTTACATTTTCTTGTATTTCAAATATAGCAGACTCATTTGCCCCTGGAACAAAAAAGACTGTGATATCAACCTTATTCTCCAAATCCGTAATGGCTACATTCACAACAGTCCGTGACATAGTAAGAACTGTCGCAACAGACAAGGTAATTACCATTATCAAAATAGAAGAAAGTGATACGAAAGAGTTTCGTGTAAAATTTTGGAAGCCTGCTTTTATTATTCTACGTAAATCTAAAAATGTCATAATTTATTTTTTTGAAAGTTTATAAGAACCATGCTTGTCATCTTGAACAACACGACCTTTTTCAAGTGTAATCACTCGTTTTTTAAGTGTGTCTACAACACCAGTATTGTGTGTTGTTAAAATAACGGTTGTACCTAGCTCGTTTATTTTTTTTAAAATTTCCACAATTTCAAAAGTACTTACAGGATCTAGATTTCCAGTTGGTTCATCCGCTATCAAAAGCTCAGGCTCGTTTACAATAGCTCGAGCAATAGCAAGACGTTGTTTTTCCCCACCTGAAAGTTGGTGCGGGAAGCTGTACGCCTTATCGGAAAGATCTACAAGCTCTAACACATAAGGAACATCATCCGCAATATCTTCATCTGACTTACCAGCAACCTCCATCGCAAAGGCAACATTTTCATACACGGTTCTCCCAGAAAGCAAACGAAAATCCTGAAATACAATACCTATATTTCTTCGGTATTCGTTCATTTGTTGGTGACGAAAACGATGTACGTCTTCACCCTTATAATACAAGACACCATCACTCGGCTGCTCCTCCCCAAGGAAAAGTTTTACGAGTGTTGATTTACCAGCACCAGAATGACCAATAAAGGAAACAAACTCTCCATCATCGATGGTAAGCGTTATATCTTCTAAGGCTTGTATTTGTGTATCAGGGTACACTTTTGAAACATGCTCAAATTCAATCATACTTTATGTATTATACTCTAAATTAAAAAAACAAAAAAGGAAAACACAACTTATCGTCTCAGGGCCAGAATAAGGTCTTTATATTCCTCATCATCTTCGGTTATAGGATTATCCCAAAAATCTAGGTTGAGGATTTCGTCGGACACACGGCGGATTTCATCTTCAAGCTCAAACACATCTTCATCAGGAATATCAAACTCATACCGACGGAAATTTCCTTTGTCATCAGGCTCTACAAATTCGAGAACCCCTGACTTCATCTTCATTTTTCCATCAGCAAAATATTTCAAAAGTAGTTTATAAAAAACAAGCTGTCGATAGTACTCACCATTTGAATCCTTTGTAGTGCCTTTCACTTGACCTTCTGTTTTTGGTTTTCCTGTTTTGTAGTCAACGACAGTCACCAGACTTTGACTACCATCAACAAACTCAAGCTTGTCCAAAACTCCAGTAAGTTTTATGTTGTACTCAGAACCCTCCATACCAGAAACAGTAACTCCATTAACCCGAAATTCTGTTCGAGTATCTAAATTCCACGAACCTTGATATTCATCAAACCAAGCAGACAAAGATTCTTCACCTTTTTTTCTCAAATCTTCATAGTCTCTTTCTAAAACTTCTTGTTTGTTGAGGTGTTTATGAAATACACCAATTAGAAATTCTTTTGTTTCGTATGTTTCTCCACGAGCAACATCAAAAAACTCTTGCAAGGCTTCATGTACCGCATTACCATAGGATAAATATCGATTCATAGGGCTTGGAACTCGAACCAAACTTCGGAAAAAATATAACCATGGTGATTTGAGATAATTATTAAGTGCTGACACAGACAAACCTTGTGACATAAACTTGTCTCGAACAAAAGCCTTCATTTGTTCTTTATATTCTTCTATTGAAACATTTGAAGAAACACGTTCATTGAAAAGCATCATTTGTTTTTCGGGCCAAGAACGAACAAAATCCTCTGTGTCTTGTAAACACACCAAATGTTCGTCTATTTCACCAATAAACTGACTTGGAAGGAGTTCTTTTCCGTCTAAGGCTTCGTTTACATAGGAAACAAGGACATGCCGTTTTGCACGAGTGAGCGCAACATAAAACAATCGTCGTTCTTCATCGTCGTCTCCACCAGCCGTATCCAAACCAGGAACAGACGGAACCGTATCAAAAAGCTGATAGACCTTTGGAAGAAGTGGAAGAAGTTCCCGTCTTTTTTTGTTTCCCCACACACCGTCGTTTACACCCACAATACACACATACTCAAATTCAAGACCTTTTGATTTGTGCGCGGTCATAAGTCGCACAGCTCCTTCTCGAACACGAGCAGACTTTTTCTTGATATTTATCTCATGTGTTTCTAGAAGATCGATATATTGAAGAAAATCTTGAAGTAAAACATCTTTTGTTTTTGTGTCCGAAGAAAGTGCTCGAGCTTGGTCAAACAAAATCCCTATCGTTTCCACACGTTCTGTTGGGCGGTCACCTGCCATAATATACTGCAAAAATCCAGACTCACGAACAAGAATCTCAAGCATTTCCACAACAGGAGTGTTGTGAGATTTCTTTTTCCAAACACTTAGGTTGTTTGCCAAATCAACAAACAATTGTCGCGCACCCTCTTTCACATCTTTGCTAAGAATCTCATCTATTTCTTTTTGATCAAGAAGAATATCTATCAAAAGTTTTTTTCTCTTTTGAGAAGCAGCTCTCACAAATTTAGTTGCTTGGATAGGATTTATATCAAAAATATCAGTAAACAGAAGTTTTGAAACTTTTTCATTATCATCGGGATTTTGTACTGCACGAACTATTTGCAAAAGTTTTTTAATATCAGGGTCTTCAAAAATACTCTGATCTGACTCAATAGTGTACGCAACACCCTTTTTATCTAAGATACTTGCAAGAGGAAATGCATGTGCATTGTTTCTATACAAAACAGCGATCTCGTGTGCGGGGATTCCATCTTGAACAATCTCTTGGATTTTTTCCGCAATAGCAACATACTCTTGGTTGCTATTTCTGTATTCAAATACATCAATAGGTTTTGGCTTTTCGGAACTGTTTGACTCAAGCGCAACCTTTCCAGATAACAATGAATGTGAAGCGTCGAGAATGCTTTGTGTTGAACGATAGTTTTGTGTTAAGGTGACGAGTTCGGCTTGTGGATACAAGTGTTTGAAATAGAAAAAATTCTCAAGACTCGCCCCTTGAAATTTAAAAATAGATTGCTTTTCATCACCCACCACAAAAAAGTTTGGGTTGTCATGAAAGTTTGCCAAAAGCTCTAATATTTTATTTTGCGCATTGTTGGTATCTTGATGCTCATCGACAAGAATATACTGAAACTCTTCTTGAAGCCTCAACAACAAGTCAGGGTTATTTCGAAGAGAACGCAAAAGCTCAACGATCATGTCATCAAAATCATATTGTTTGTTTTTTTGTAGTATTTCTTGATATAAACGATATATCACAAGAAGCTCCTGATTTTTTTTAATCTGTTTTTCTTGGTCTTTGTATTTCCCCTTCATCCTCCCTTCGTGTTTTCCACTTTCGTAGTAACGGTCTTCGATTTGAGAAAATTCTTTTTGAAAAGTAAGTACAATTTGTTCAAAATCTTCAACCGTTACACCCTCGCGCTTAAGCTCGGATATCTTGCCCCGAATAGTCCGAACATAATACAAAGAATCACCAAAAGGTTTGAGCATTTCAAAATCTTCAGCCAAGATAATAGACTCGATGTGAGAAATCTGTTCAACATCAGTAATAGGTCGTGCGCCGATAATCGAAGGAAAGTCTTCTGGATTGTTTTGAATTACGTCGTTTGCAAAGGAATGAAAGGTGTAAATGTTCACCCGATATGCAAGTGACCCGATCATAGAAGCAAGACGCTTTCTCATGGCGTTTACACCAGACTCAGTGAAGGTGAGTGCAAGAATATTTTCTGGGCCAGTATCTGTTTTATCAAGGATATTTGCAATACGCAGAGTTAGAATCTGAGTCTTTCCAGTACCTGGACCAGCGACAACCATGATGGGGCCGTCTATAGTGTCTACAGCCTTTTTTTGCTCTGCATTTAGCATGTTGTATTGTTCTTGAAAGCTCTTTTCCATACAAAATATTATACCGTAAATACAAACACAAATACCTTGACATTATTATAAATACAGGTATTATATGTTCTTGTGTGATATTTTTTCACACTCAAAATGTTCTTTTTTTACACAAACCAACAGTTTATTACATGTTTCCAACAACCCCACCCAACCCCACTGGAATTGTCTCAACAGATTCAATGAGACAAGCTCTTGAAGAGGCTCGTACAAGCATGTCTGAGAGAATTCAAAACATGAAAGAACGGGGCATTTTACCAAAAGACTACAACGAAAATTGAGTTATTTCTTTATCTTTTGGTA
>SKGB01000059.1 GCA_007117675.1 Candidatus Nomurabacteria bacterium
TGAAATACAAGTTTCGGGTGGTGATGGCGGAGTTTTTATTTATGGAAATCCTTTCAGTGAGAATTTTGAGTGGCAGTATGGCACATGTGCGAGGGTGACTGTGTTTAAAGGCGATGGGATGACTGAAATTGAGGCATTTGGATACAATGTGTCTTGTGAAGATTTGGACGGTCCTCGGGTTGTGGAAAGAGCGCTTCGTGTAAGATATGCAAGCTAGTTCGTCAATATTTTCTTTCTTTTGGTCGTGATACAATGACTATATGGAACAAAAAGAAGCTCTTAAAAGAATGTCACAATTGTATAGTTTGATAGAATATCACTCTGACTTGTATCACAGTCAAGACAATCCAGAAATATCTGACCAAGCCTATGACTCTCTTGTGGAGGAGCTTGAAAAACTTGAAAGACAATTCCCTGAATTACAAAAAAAACATTCACCTACATCTCGTATTGGAGGGAGGGTTATTGAACGTTTTGAAAAAGTTCAGCATAGATATCGTCAATGGTCATATGATAATGTTTTTGATTTTCAAGAGTTGAAAAAATGGGAAGACAAGATTTTAAAAATAATTCAAAAACAACAACCGTCATTTGTACGAGAAAATTTAGAGTATAGTGCAGAGTTAAAAATAGACGGACTTAAGATTATTGTAGAGTATCAAAACGGAAAACTTTTTCGTGCTGTTACTCGAGGCGACGGTGTTTCTGGTGAGGATGTTACTCACAATGTTGAGACAATTCAGTCTGTTCCACAAAGACTAAATCAAGATATTTCGGGGATTTTTATAGGCGAAGCATGGATGTCAAAAAAAGAATTTGAAAGGATTAATAAAGAACGTGCAAAAAACAAAGAACCTTTATTTGCAAACCCAAGGAATGCCGCTGCGGGAACACTTCGACAGCTTGATGCTTCTGTTGCGTCTCGTCGTAAGTTACATACATTTTTTTATGACTGTTATGAGATTTCGGGTATCTCAATGCCGGACACCCAAGAGTCTTTATTAAAACTTCTTAAAAAAATTGGTTTTCATATTGATTCTCATTCTAAGTTTTGTAAAAACTTAAACGATGTTGAAGATTTTTACACCAACTGGGTGACAAAAAAAACAAGTCAACAATTTGGTATTGATGGTGTTGTTGTGAAGGTGAACAATAGAGGGTTGTATGAGATTCTTGGGTATACATCGAAGGCGCCTCGATTTGGTGTTGCATATAAACTTCCGGCAGAAGAAAAAACAACAGTGGTGCAAGATATACAGGTTCAAATTGGGCGTACAGGCGCGCTTACGCCTGTTGCCTACCTTGAACCTGTTATGATTGATGGTTCACTTGTGTCTCGCGCAACGCTTCATAATCAAGATGAGATTGATCGACTTGATGTGAGGATTGGTGATACGGTTATTGTGAAAAAGGCTGGAGATATTATTCCTGAAATCGTGATGGTCCTCAAAGATCTTCGTGACGGCAAAGAAATAATTTTTAGTATTGAAAATTTTGCAAAAGAAAGAGGGTGGCGGATTCATAAAGAATTTGTAGGAAAGGAAGAAAGCTCTGCTTGGTATATATCTGGTGACAGTAATGATGAAGTGCAAATACAAAAATTAATTCATTTCGTGTCAAAAAAAGGAATGAATATTGTAGGGTTTGGAAAAGAGTATGTTCGTACTTTTTTTGAACAAGGAATTGTAAAAAATTATATAGATATTTTTACTCTTACAAAAGAAAAACTTGAACCGCTTGAGGGTTTTAAAGAGAAGTCGATTGTAAATCTTTTGAATGCAATAGAACAAAGTAGGAAGGTTTCTTTTGAAAAGTTTTTGTTTGCCTTAGGAATTCGCCATGTGGGTGAAGAAACAGCTGTTATTTTATCTCGGAATTTCAAGACAATCTTCGAGCTTTCTGAGGCTTCGTTTGAAAAATTAGATTCTATTGAGGGGGTAGGTGAGGTTGTTGCGAAAAGTATTGTTGAGTATTTTAAAACTCAAGGCATCTCAAATATTTTAAGACACGTTTCGATTATCTATCCGACACAGGTAAATTCACAATCTGATTTTACAGGTAAGGTGTTTGTACTGACAGGAACCTTGCAAGATATGAGCCGAGATGATGTGAAAGATATGATAAGAGAAAGAGGTGGTAAGGTGAGTTCGGTTGTTTCCAAAAAAGTTGATTTTGTTTTGGTGGGAGAAAATCCTGGCTCTAAATTTACTCAAGCAAAAGATTTAAACATTCCAATTCTTTCAGAAGATGATTTTAAATCTATGATATAATAGTCTCAATTCTATATGATTCATCATGAAAATAATTTTCTTATATATTCTTTAGGGTCAGCATTTACCTTGTTATTCCTTGCCGTCTTTCTTGCTTCTGATGCTCGGTTGCAGAACTATGCAAAGGTTGATATTTCTTTACCCGCTTCTGTGTATGAAAGTATCTCTACAAGATTGTCTGATACTCAAAAATTATCACAACAACAAAAACGCACTCTCCATACTTCTGTGGTTCAGGGGAACGGTGTAGAAGCTTTTTCTGTTGTTTTTCTTGAAAAATATAATGCTACTCAAGATGTTTTTCAAGTGAATACTCAAGTAACAAGCGATGAACATGGTCGTTTCGAATTCTATTCTTTATCCGAAGGGGTGTATCGAGTGGTGGTGGACACCTTTGTGTTTGATCAGTTTGAATTACAAGATCACGAATTTTTGTTTTTAGATATATAAAAATATGTACTTGCAATAGTGGTCTTGATAGTTATACTTTGAGTATATGAATAATGATGAAATTAAAAAACTAAGTGGTCTTGCTGCAATTGAGGTTTCTGAAGAAGAAACTCATTCCTTTTCTCAGGACATTCATGAGATTCTTAAATTTTTAAACCAGATATCGGAAGTTGATACAAGTTCTTGTGAACCTCAACACAGAGCTTCTAATGTTGTTCGTGAAGACGAAAATTCTTTTGAAAAAGGTGTCTTTACAGATGATATATTAGACAGAACACCTCAAAAACAGGACGGATTTATTAAGGTTAATAAGATTCTTTAAGGTATGAACATTGATATTTTTTCTCTTACGATTGAACAGGCGCATAAAGATTTGGTTTCGGGTGTGTATTCTGCAAAAGATTTACTCCAAGCTTGTCTTGCTAATATCAATAAAAGCAATAACGATATTTTTGCTTTTATTGAGGTTTTTGAAGATGCGTGGGATATGGCTGAAAAAGCTGATGAGATGATTTCTCGTGGTGAAGCAACAATACTTACAGGTATTCCAATATCGATAAAGGATAATATTTTATATTATGGTCATGTGGCAAGTGCTTCATCCAAAATGCTTGAAAATTACAAAGCTGTGTATGATTCGACCGCTGTGGAAAATCTGAAAAAATCAGGAGCTGTTATTGTGGGGCGAACCAACATGGACGAGTTTGCAATGGGTTCATCGACTGAAACAAGTGCCTTAGGTAAGACAAAAAATCCTCGAAATCATGACTATGTACCGGGAGGATCTTCTGGTGGAGCTGCTGCGAGTGTTGCGATGGGTGGGTGTTTGGCTGCACTTGGTTCTGACACTGCAGGGTCTGTGAGACAGCCTGCATCTTTTTGTGGAGTTGTTGGTTTTAAGCCTACCTATGGTTCTGTCTCTCGACATGGTTTGATTGCCATGGGTTCGTCTCTTGATGTGATAGGTGTTCTTACAAAAACAGTGTCTTGTTCTCAATATGTTTTTGATTGCATTAAAGGCCAAGATGAATATGACAGCACTTCAATTTCTCTTGAGGATGTTGAAACTAAATCTATAAAAACTATAGGTGTTCCTAAAGACATTTTTACTATGGATGGTGTTTCTCAGGAGGTTAAGGATAATTTTAATAAAGCACTTGAAACTGTTAAGAGTGCGGGGTATGAGATTGTTGATATTAATATGCCACATTTGAAATACGCTTTACCGGTGTACTATATTTTAATGCCTGCAGAGGTTTCAACAAACCTTGCTCGATTTGACGGAGTTCGATACGGCCTGTCTGTGTTGGGAAATTCTATTGAGGATTCTTACAAAAAAACTCGAGGTGAAGGTTTTGGTAAGGAGGTGAAGCGTCGTGTACTACTTGGAACATATGTTCTTTCTCATGGTTATTATGATGCGTATTACAACAAAGCTGTTCAGGTTCGTCATGTGATTAAAAAAGAATTCGATACTGTTTTTTCACAAGTTGATGTTATTTTGACACCGACATCTCCAACCGCACCCTTTAAGTTTGGTTTCAAGCAAAATCCTCTTGAGTTATATGCTTCAGATATTTTTACCGTACCGGCAAACATTGCTGATATACCAGCAATATCGATTCCTCATGGTTTGAGTGATGACAATATGGCACTTGATATTCAAGTGATGGCACCATACAAAGCGGATAAATCTTTGTTGGAATTTACAGCCACCTTGGAGTCTTTGTTGCAATAAATATTGTATCTTTTTTGTGCGTGATATAATAAAGACGCTATGAACTTCTTCAATAATTTACCCGATCCTATTTTTATAAATCTGGAGTATGTCTTTTTTCTCCTGTATAGAATGATTCGCGGGGTGTTAGGTTTTTTTGCAAATCTTTTTACAGGATTTCGAGGGGGGTCTTCTGATAGACTTCGTGGTTTTTATGAAGGTCGGAATTCTTTTTCTGGCTCTGGGTCGTGCAATCCTTTTCTTGATGGTTCGTGTGTTTCTTCGTCTGGTGATGGAGGTTTTTTTTCTCGAATCTTTGGGGGGCTTCCGTCGTGGGACGGTGTTATGGTACTTGGGTATGGGATGAGAGTATTTTTGTTTTTGCTTGGTCTATTTCTTTTGTTTGTTTTGGTTTACTCTATTTTGGAATGGAGGAAAATACAACAGGCGTCGGATAAACATATCGAAAGCCTTATCCCTGTATCTGAAAAACAAACACAAACCAACCAAAGATGGGAAGAGGTTTTACGTTTAATTGAGTCAAATAACGAAACTGATTGGCGCATGGCTATTTTGGAGGCTGATGCTATGTTGGAAGACATGACTATTTCTATGAACCTGCCAGGCGAGACTCTTGGTGAGCGATTGAAGTCTGTGGGGCCGGGAGACTGGCTAACTTTGCAACAGGCGTGGGAGGGGCACAAGGTGAGAAATCATATTGCACATCAGGGTAGTATGTATAAACTTGACCATCGAAAGGCACTTGAGACGGTCCGGTTGTTTGAAGAAGTTTTCCATGAGTTTAAGATTATATAACTAAAAGACCCTAGAAATTCTAGGGTCTTTTAGATTATTATGCGCGGTCGACCGGACTTGAACCGGCAACCTCCCGCGTGACAGGCGGGTGCTCTAACCAGTTGAGCTACGACCGCATAATTATTTTCCTTAATATTTTATTTTCCACAGTACTTGTTCGCCTAGGCGGGTGCTCGCTCTTTACATCTTTGAGTTGAGCTATGATCGCATGATGTATGTACTGCAATATTGGGTGACACTATATTAGCATATTCACTTATATGTTGTCACTTGTGTCGAGGGTGGGGATTGAACCCACGACCTCAGCGTTATGAGTGCTGCGCTCTAACCATCTGAGCTACCCCGACGTCTTCTATGGGAGAGGCACTTTTGGGGTGTCACTCCCTATTTGTGTGATCTTATGAAAATCGCATTGTTTGCGAGATTTGGATTCAAAACTTGAAGTGTTCACTTATGTGGTCACTAAAAGATTGAATTAAACCTCGCGTTGTTGCGGGATCTGGATTCGAACCAGAGTCTTCAGGTTATGAGCCTGACGAGATACCACTTCTCTATCCCGCTATATTTTCAAACAAATTTCACTGTTTAATTTATATGTTAAATACGTCAAATACTATATCATATTTTGTGTAAAACGCAAATTAAGAAACCTTGTTCGTTGAAAAAAATATATAAATAGGCTACCATGCAAATATTACTAGAGTTTTGCCAATGTAGCTCAGTCGGTAGAGCACTCCCATGGTAAGGGAGAGGTCGGCGGTTCAATCCCGCCCATTGGCTCCTTATGTCACACTCTTGGGAACGGGAATATACAAACCCCACATTTATTTCAAAGGATCCTAAACCAAAAGAGGATTTTTTTAAGTTTGTGGATTGGCTTCGGAAAAAAGAAAAAGTATCTCTCGAAGGTTTGCACGGGCTTGATTTAGGATGTGGTACGGGTCGGCACGCATTCCACCTAGCAGATCGTTTTGATATGAAAATGTGTGCGATTGATTTTTCAAAAAATGCCATTTCTTTTGCACAAGCTCATGCGCCACATGAACATGTGGCATATTGTGTAGGGAGTATTGGTGACACGTTTCCTGTGGTAAATGATTCGATAGATGTTGCACTTGATATTATGTCTTCGTTTGCCTTGTCTTCAAAAGAGCGACTTGTATATCTCGGAGAGCTTGCTCGGACAATAAAAAAGGGAGGGTATTTGTATCTTCGGACACTGGCGCGCGAAGGTGACGACAATGCAAAATTCCTCATCAAGAACAATCCTGGGCCTGATGAAAACTCATACATACACCCGACACTAGGGAGTCCAGAAACTGTTTTCTCGAAAGGTGATATGGAGAGACTCTACGGGTCATATTTTGAAATTAAACATATTAGTAAAAAAACAGGATATCAGAAATTTAGCGGACAATCCTATAAACGGCAATACTGGAATGTGTATTTACAAAAAAAGTAATTTACTACTCATTAAAAACACACATAGGGGTCCAGCATAGATGCTTATTTTTTTGCTTTTTCCAGCACACTTCGGCATAATGGTTTTGTGAATAAAGAAGAACTCCAAAAAGAAATAGAAAGACTTGAGGGTGAAATGATATCGCCTGATTTTTGGACTGACAAAGACAAGGCTCAAGCGACTATCAAAAAAATTCAAGAACTCAAAGATGAATTCGCTGGAGTGGGAAAGTACGACAAGCTCGGAGCTGTGGTTACTATTTTTGCGGGGGTGGGAGGAGACGATGCGGAAGATTTTGTGGCAATTCTTTACAAAATGTATTCAAAATATTGTGACGCAAAAAACTGGCATCAAAATATTCTTAACGAAAGCCAAAACAACAATGGCGGATACAGAAGTATTACGATTGAAATTCCAAACAAAAATTCTTATGGGACCTTGAAAAACGAATCGGGGGTTCACAGGCTTGTTCGTATTTCTCCTTTTAATGCACAAGGAAAACGACAAACCTCTTTTGCGATGGTGGAAGTTGTTCCGCTTTTGGAAGACGCTGAGGCTGTGGTTTTGGACGAAAAAGATTTAAAGATAGAGTTTGCAAAATCAGGCGGAGCAGGAGGGCAAAATGTGAACAAGAGAGAAACGGCGGTGCGGATTGTGCATGTTCCGACAAACCTTTCTGCGGGCTGTCAGAGTGAACGAAGTCAGGAAGCAAACAGAGAAAAAGCGATGAATCTTTTGAAAGCAAAGCTGGTGAAAAAACAAGAAGAGGATACCAAGCGTCACGCAGATGGACTTGCGATTTCAAAAACTGTTGAGATTGAGTGGGGGAACCAGATTCGAAACTACGTCTTGCACCCCTACAAGATGGTAAAGGATTTGCGGACGCTTGTTGAGACGAGTGATGTCGAGGGTGTTTTGGGGGGTGATATAGAAAGATTTTTAGAAGGGTAGAATTTATTTTATCATTAAACATTGTAGGGTAAGAAAATTGAGAAAGTGTATTGAAAATGTCTTTTTTTTTGTATTTAACAAAACTCTTCATTTTTGATAGAATGGGTTTTCAGCACGATAATCCTAGTATATATGGAAATTAAAATTGAAACACAACAAGATATACAATTACGTAAAGATATAGAAAAAAGAGATGACACAGAAGCTGTGCGTATTAAGCGGTACCTACACATGTCAGACCTTTCACGCAAGGAAGGTAACCCTATTTATGAGATTGTAAAACGGGTGCAAGAAGTGCCTGCACTTTCAGGTCTTGATGTGATCGAGATCCCAGAAATTGTGCCGGTGGATATTACCTTTGACCTCTTTGATTTTCCTGCCGACCATGTGGCTCGTAGCACATCAGACACGTACTATGTGGACAATACTCATATTTTGCGAACACACAATACTGTTTCGTGGTATTATTATTTTCATAATGAAGAAATTATTGAGCGTGCAAAGCGAAAAGAACATTTAGGAGCACTTTGTTTTGGAAAGGTGTACCGAAAAGATGAAATCGACAGACGACACATGAATGTTTTTCATCAAATCGATGGCTGGAAACTTATCCCAAATGAAGAAGGTGTGATGCCTCTTGATGAACTTAAAAGGGTGTTGTCAGAAATTGTTGAGACGGTCTTTGGGAAAGAAACAGAGTATCGATTTTTGGATGATAATTTTCCCTATACCGATCCTTCAACACAAATTGAAGTAAAGGTTCATGGAGAATGGGTGGAGATTTTGGGGGCGGGAATGGTAAAGCCGTCTGTTCTCAAAAAAATGGGGATCGAAGGCTACAATGGCTGGGCTTTTGGTTTTGGTTTGGAACGACTTGCCATGCTTTCGATGGAACTTCCTGATATTCGACTACTTTGGTCAAATGATGAGCGTGTTACAAAACAACTTGTTTTGGGGCAAAAGTTTGAAGAGGTGAGTAAGTATCCTCCGGTGATTAGAGATATTTCTTTTGTGGTTCCAAAAGATACCTTTCAACCAAACAACTACTTTGACCTTGTTCGAGATGTTGTTGGTGAGGGTGTGATAGAAGAAATGGCTCTTATTGATGAATATGAAAATGATGATAAATTTGGAGTTGGTAATAAAAGTTTTGCATACAGAATAATATATCGATCTCTTGATAAAACATTTACCGATGAAGAGGTTAATGAACTTCATAAAAAATTAGAGCAGGAAACTGAAAAAACATATAAGGGAATCATACGATAAACAAAAGCCATGCCACCTAGGTGGCATGGCTTTTGTTTATCGTATGATTCCCTTATATGTTTTTTCAGTTTCCTGCTCTAATTTTTTATGAAGTTCATTAACCTCTTCATCGGTAAATGTTTTATCAAGAGATCGATATATTATTCTGTATGCAAAACTTTTATTACCAACTCCAAATTTATCATCATTTTCATATTCATCAATAAGAGCCATTTCTTCTATCACACCCTCACCAACAACATCTCGAACAAGGTCAAAGTAGTTGTTTGGTTGAAAGGTATCTTTTGGAACCACAAAAGAAATATCTCTAATCACCGGAGGATACTTACTCACCTCTTCAAACTTTTGCCCCAAAACAAGTTGTTTTGTAACACGCTCATCATTTGACCAAAGTAGTCGAATATCAGGAAGTTCCATCGAAAGCATGGCAAGTCGTTCCAAACCAAAACCAAAAGCCCAGCCATTGTAGCCTTCGATCCCCATTTTTTTGAGAACAGACGGCTTTACCATTCCCGCCCCCAAAATCTCCACCCATTCTCCATGAACCTTTACTTCAATTTGTGTTGAAGGATCGGTATAGGGAAAATTATCATCCAAAAATCGATACTCTGTTTCTTTCCCAAAGACCGTCTCAACAATTTCTGACAACACCCTTTTAAGTTCATCAAGAGGCATCACACCTTCTTCATTTGGGATAAGTTTCCAGCCATCGATTTGATGAAAAACATTCATGTGTCGTCTGTCGATTTCATCTTTTCGGTACACCTTTCCAAAACAAAGTGCTCCTAAATGTTCTTTTCGCTTTGCACGCTCAATAATTTCTTCATTATGAAAATAATAATACCACGAAACAGTATTGTGTGTTCGCAAAATATGAGTATTGTCCACATAGTACGTGTCTGATGTGCTACGAGCCACATGGTCGGCAGGAAAATCAAAGAGGTCAAAGGTAATATCCACCGGCACAATTTCTGGGATCTCGATCACATCAAGACCTGAAAGTGCAGGCACTTCTTGCACCCGTTTTACAATCTCATAAATAGGGTTACCTTCCTTGCGTGAAAGGTCTGACATGTGTAGGTACCGCTTAATACGCACAGCTTCTGTGTCATCTCTTTTTTCTATATCTTTACGTAATTGTATATCTTGTTGTGTTTCAATTTTAATTTCCATATATACTAGGATTATCGTGCTGAAAACCCATTCTATCAAAAATGAAGAGTTTTGTTAAATACAAAAAAAAAGACATTTTCAATACACTTTCTCAATTTTCTTACCCTACAATGTTTAATGATAAAATAAATTCTACCCTTCTAAAAATCTTTCTATATCACCCCCCAAAACACCCTCGACATCACTCGTCTCAACAAGCGTCCGCAAATCCTTTACCATCTTGTAGGGGTGCAAGACGTAGTTTCGAATCTGGTTCCCCCACTCAATCTCAACAGTTTTTGAAATCGCAAGTCCATCTGCGTGACGCTTGGTATCCTCTTCTTGTTTTTTCACCAGCTTTGCTTTCAAAAGATTCATCGCTTTTTCTCTGTTTGCTTCCTGACTTCGTTCACTCTGACAGCCCGCAGAAAGGTTTGTCGGAACATGCACAATCCGCACCGCCGTTTCTCTCTTGTTCACATTTTGCCCTCCTGCTCCGCCTGATTTTGCAAACTCTATCTTTAAATCTTTTTCGTCCAAAACCACAGCCTCAGCGTCTTCCAAAAGCGGAACAACTTCCACCATCGCAAAAGAGGTTTGTCGTTTTCCTTGTGCATTAAAAGGAGAAATACGAACAAGCCTGTGAACCCCCGATTCGTTTTTCAAGGTCCCATAAGAATTTTTGTTTGGAATTTCAATCGTAATACTTCTGTATCCGCCATTGTTGTTTTGGCTTTCGTTAAGAATATTTTGATGCCAGTTTTTTGCGTCACAATATTTTGAATACATTTTGTAAAGAATTGCCACAAAATCTTCCGCATCGTCTCCTCCCACCCCCGCAAAAATAGTAACCACAGCTCCGAGCTTGTCGTACTTTCCCACTCCAGCGAATTCATCTTTGAGTTCTTGAATTTTTTTGATAGTCGCTTGAGCCTTGTCTTTGTCAGTCCAAAAATCAGGCGATATCATTTCACCCTCAAGTCTTTCTATTTCTTTTTGGAGTTCTTCTTTATTCACAAAACCATTATGCCGAAGTGTGCTGGAAAAAGCAAAAAAATAAGCATCTATGCTGGACCCCTATGTGTGTTTTTAATGAGTAGTAAATTACTTTTTTTGTAAATACACATTCCAGTATTGCCGTTTATAGGATTGTCCGCTAAATTTCTGATATCCTGTTTTTTTACTAATATGTTTAATTTCAAAATATGACCCGTAGAGTCTCTCCATATCACCTTTCGAGAAAACAGTTTCTGGACTCCCTAGTGTCGGGTGTATGTATGAGTTTTCATCAGGCCCAGGATTGTTCTTGATGAGGAATTTTGCATTGTCGTCACCTTCGCGCGCCAGTGTCCGAAGATACAAATACCCTCCCTTTTTTATTGTCCGAGCAAGCTCTCCGAGATATACAAGTCGCTCTTTTGAAGACAAGGCAAACGAAGACATAATATCAAGTGCAACATCTATCGAATCATTTACCACAGGAAACGTGTCACCAATACTCCCTACACAATATGCCACATGTTCATGTGGCGCATGAGCTTGTGCAAAAGAAATGGCATTTTTTGAAAAATCAATCGCACACATTTTCATATCAAAACGATCTGCTAGGTGGAATGCGTGCCGACCCGTACCACATCCTAAATCAAGCCCGTGCAAACCTTCGAGAGATACTTTTTCTTTTTTCCGAAGCCAATCCACAAACTTAAAAAAATCCTCTTTTGGTTTAGGATCCTTTGAAATAAATGTGGGGTTTGTATATTCCCGTTCCCAAGAGTGTGACATAAGGAGCCAATGGGCGGGATTGAACCGCCGACCTCTCCCTTACCATGGGAGTGCTCTACCGACTGAGCTACATTGGCAAAACTCTAGTAATATTTGCATGGTAGCCTATTTATATATTTTTTTCAACGAACAAGGTTTCTTAATTTGCGTTTTACACAAAATATGATATAGTATTTGACGTATTTAACATATAAATTAAACAGTGAAATTTGTTTGAAAATATAGCGGGATAGAGAAGTGGTATCTCGTCAGGCTCATAACCTGAAGACTCTGGTTCGAATCCAGATCCCGCAACAACGCGAGGTTTAATTCAATCTTTTAGTGACCACATAAGTGAACACTTCAAGTTTTGAATCCAAATCTCGCAAACAATGCGATTTTCATAAGATCACACAAATAGGGAGTGACACCCCAAAAGTGCCTCTCCCATAGAAGACGTCGGGGTAGCTCAGATGGTTAGAGCGCAGCACTCATAACGCTGAGGTCGTGGGTTCAATCCCCACCCTCGACACAAGTGACAACATATAAGTGAATATGCTAATATAGTGTCACCCAATATTGCAGTACATACATCATGCGATCATAGCTCAACTCAAAGATGTAAAGAGCGAGCACCCGCCTAGGCGAACAAGTACTGTGGAAAATAAAATATTAAGGAAAATAATTATGCGGTCGTAGCTCAACTGGTTAGAGCACCCGCCTGTCACGCGGGAGGTTGCCGGTTCAAGTCCGGTCGACCGCGCATAATAATCTAAAAGACCCTAGAATTTCTAGGGTCTTTTAGTTATATAATCTTAAACTCATGGAAAACTTCTTCAAACAACCGGACCGTCTCAAGTGCCTTTCGATGGTCAAGTTTATACATACTACCCTGATGTGCAATATGATTTCTCACCTTGTGCCCCTCCCACGCCTGTTGCAAAGTTAGCCAGTCTCCCGGCCCCACAGACTTCAATCGCTCACCAAGAGTCTCGCCTGGCAGGTTCATAGAAATAGTCATGTCTTCCAACATAGCATCAGCCTCCAAAATAGCCATGCGCCAATCAGTTTCGTTATTTGACTCAATTAAACGTAAAACCTCTTCCCATCTTTGGTTGGTTTGTGTTTGTTTTTCAGATACAGGGATAAGGCTTTCGATATGTTTATCCGACGCCTGTTGTATTTTCCTCCATTCCAAAATAGAGTAAACCAAAACAAACAAAAGAAATAGACCAAGCAAAAACAAAAATACTCTCATCCCATACCCAAGTACCATAACACCGTCCCACGACGGAAGCCCCCCAAAGATTCGAGAAAAAAAACCTCCATCACCAGACGAAGAAACACACGAACCATCAAGAAAAGGATTGCACGACCCAGAGCCAGAAAAAGAATTCCGACCTTCATAAAAACCACGAAGTCTATCAGAAGACCCCCCTCGAAATCCTGTAAAAAGATTTGCAAAAAAACCTAACACCCCGCGAATCATTCTATACAGGAGAAAAAAGACATACTCCAGATTTATAAAAATAGGATCGGGTAAATTATTGAAGAAGTTCATAGCGTCTTTATTATATCACGCACAAAAAAGATACAATATTTATTGCAACAAAGACTCCAAGGTGGCTGTAAATTCCAACAAAGATTTATCCGCTTTGTATGGTGCCATCACTTGAATATCAAGTGCCATATTGTCATCACTCAAACCATGAGGAATCGATATTGCTGGTATATCAGCAATGTTTGCCGGTACGGTAAAAATATCTGAAGCATATAACTCAAGAGGATTTTGCTTGAAACCAAACTTAAAGGGTGCGGTTGGAGATGTCGGTGTCAAAATAACATCAACTTGTGAAAAAACAGTATCGAATTCTTTTTTAATCACATGACGAACCTGAACAGCTTTGTTGTAATACGCATCATAATAACCATGAGAAAGAACATATGTTCCAAGTAGTACACGACGCTTCACCTCCTTACCAAAACCTTCACCTCGAGTTTTTTTGTAAGAATCCTCAATAGAATTTCCCAACACAGACAGGCCGTATCGAACTCCGTCAAATCGAGCAAGGTTTGTTGAAACCTCTGCAGGCATTAAAATATAGTACACCGGTAAAGCGTATTTCAAATGTGGCATATTAATATCAACAATCTCATACCCCGCACTCTTAACAGTTTCAAGTGCTTTATTAAAATTATCCTTAACCTCCTGAGAAACACCATCCATAGTAAAAATGTCTTTAGGAACACCTATAGTTTTTATAGATTTAGTTTCAACATCCTCAAGAGAAATTGAAGTGCTGTCATATTCATCTTGGCCTTTAATGCAATCAAAAACATATTGAGAACAAGACACTGTTTTTGTAAGAACACCTATCACATCAAGAGACGAACCCATGGCAATCAAACCATGTCGAGAGACAGAACCATAGGTAGGCTTAAAACCAACAACTCCACAAAAAGATGCAGGCTGTCTCACAGACCCTGCAGTGTCAGAACCAAGTGCAGCCAAACACCCACCCATCGCAACACTCGCAGCAGCTCCACCAGAAGATCCTCCCGGTACATAGTCATGATTTCGAGGATTTTTTGTCTTACCTAAGGCACTTGTTTCAGTCGATGAACCCATTGCAAACTCGTCCATGTTGGTTCGCCCCACAATAACAGCTCCTGATTTTTTCAGATTTTCCACAGCGGTCGAATCATACACAGCTTTGTAATTTTCAAGCATTTTGGATGAAGCACTTGCCACATGACCATAATATAAAATATTATCCTTTATCGATATTGGAATACCTGTAAGTATTGTTGCTTCACCACGAGAAATCATCTCATCAGCTTTTTCAGCCATATCCCACGCATCTTCAAAAACCTCAATAAAAGCAAAAATATCGTTATTGCTTTTATTGATATTAGCAAGACAAGCTTGGAGTAAATCTTTTGCAGAATACACACCCGAAACCAAATCTTTATGCGCCTGTTCAATCGTAAGAGAAAAAATATCAATGTTCATACCTTAAAGAATCTTATTAACCTTAATAAATCCGTCCTGTTTTTGAGGTGTTCTGTCTAATATATCATCTGTAAAGACACCTTTTTCAAAAGAATTTTCGTCTTCACGAACAACATTAGAAGCTCTGTGTTGAGGTTCACAAGAACTTGTATCAACTTCCGATATCTGGTTTAAAAATTTAAGAATCTCATGAATGTCCTGAGAAAAGGAATGAGTTTCTTCTTCAGAAACCTCAATTGCAGCAAGACCACTTAGTTTTTTAATTTCATCATTATTCATATACTCAAAGTATAACTATCAAGACCACTATTGCAAGTACATATTTTTATATATCTAAAAACAAAAATTCGTGATCTTGTAATTCAAACTGATCAAACACAAAGGTGTCCACCACCACTCGATACACCCCTTCGGATAAAGAATAGAATTCGAAACGACCATGTTCATCGCTTGTTACTTGAGTATTCACTTGAAAAACATCTTGAGTAGCATTATATTTTTCAAGAAAAACAACAGAAAAAGCTTCTACACCGTTCCCCTGAACCACAGAAGTATGGAGAGTGCGTTTTTGTTGTTGTGATAATTTTTGAGTATCAGACAATCTTGTAGAGATACTTTCATACACAGAAGCGGGTAAAGAAATATCAACCTTTGCATAGTTCTGCAACCGAGCATCAGAAGCAAGAAAGACGGCAAGGAATAACAAGGTAAATGCTGACCCTAAAGAATATATAAGAAAATTATTTTCATGATGAATCATATAGAATTGAGACTATTATATCATAGATTTAAAATCATCTTCTGAAAGAATTGGAATGTTTAAATCTTTTGCTTGAGTAAATTTAGAGCCAGGATTTTCTCCCACCAAAACAAAATCAACTTTTTTGGAAACAACCGAACTCACCTTACCACCTCTTTCTCTTATCATATCTTTCACATCATCTCGGCTCATATCTTGCAAGGTTCCTGTCAGTACAAACACCTTACCTGTAAAATCAGATTGTGAATTTACCTGTGTCGGATAGATAATCGAAACGTGTCTTAAAATATTTGAGATGCCTTGAGTTTTAAAATACTCAACAATACTTTTCGCAACAACCTCACCTACCCCCTCAATAGAATCTAATTTTTCAAACGAAGCCTCAGAAAGCTCGAAGATTGTCTTGAAATTCCGAGATAAAATAACAGCTGTTTCTTCACCCACATGGCGAATTCCTAAGGCAAACAAAAACTTTTCAAAAGAAACCTTCCTACTTTGTTCTATTGCATTCAAAAGATTTACAATCGACTTCTCTTTAAAACCCTCAAGCGGTTCAAGTTTTTCTTTTGTAAGAGTAAAAATATCTATATAATTTTTTACAATTCCTTGTTCAAAAAAAGTACGAACATACTCTTTTCCAAACCCTACAATATTCATTCCTTTTTTTGACACGAAATGAATTAATTTTTGTATTTGCACTTCATCATTACTGTCACCAGATATATACCAAGCAGAGCTTTCTTCCTTTCCTACAAATTCTTTATGAATCCGCCACCCTCTTTCTTTTGCAAAATTTTCAATACTAAAAATTATTTCTTTGCCGTCACGAAGATCTTTGAGGACCATCACGATTTCAGGAATAATATCTCCAGCCTTTTTCACAATAACCGTATCACCAATCCTCACATCAAGTCGATCAATCTCATCTTGATTATGAAGCGTTGCGCGAGACACAAGTGAACCATCAATCATAACAGGTTCAAGGTAGGCAACAGGCGTAAGCGCGCCTGTACGCCCAATTTGAACCTGTATATCTTGCACCACTGTTGTTTTTTCTTCTGCCGGAAGTTTATATGCAACACCAAATCGAGGCGCCTTCGATGTATACCCAAGAATCTCATACAACCCTCTATTGTTCACCTTCACAACAACACCATCAATACCAAATTGTTGACTTGTTTTTTTTGTCACCCAGTTGGTGTAAAAATCTTCAACATCGTTTAAGTTTTTACAAAACTTAGAATGAGAATCAATATGAAAACCAATTTTTTTAAGAAGTTTTAATAAAGACTCTTGGGTGTCCGGCATTGAGATACCCGAAATCTCATAACAGTCATAAAAAAATGTATGTAACTTACGACGAGACGCAACAGAAGCATCAAGCTGTCGAAGTGTTCCCGCAGCGGCATTCCTTGGGTTTGCAAATAAAGGTTCTTTGTTTTTTGCACGTTCTTTATTAATCCTTTCAAATTCTTTTTTTGACATCCATGCTTCGCCTATAAAAATCCCCGAAATATCTTGATTTAGTCTTTGTGGAACAGACTGAATTGTCTCAACATTGTGAGTAACATCCTCACCAGAAACACCGTCGCCTCGAGTAACAGCACGAAAAAGTTTTCCGTTTTGATACTCTACAATAATCTTAAGTCCGTCTATTTTTAACTCTGCACTATACTCTAAATTTTCTCGTACAAATGACGGTTGTTGTTTTTGAATTATTTTTAAAATCTTGTCTTCCCATTTTTTCAACTCTTGAAAATCAAAAACATTATCATATGACCATTGACGATATCTATGCTGAACTTTTTCAAAACGTTCAATAACCCTCCCTCCAATACGAGATGTAGGTGAATGTTTTTTTTGTAATTCAGGGAATTGTCTTTCAAGTTTTTCAAGCTCCTCCACAAGAGAGTCATAGGCTTGGTCAGATATTTCTGGATTGTCTTGACTGTGATACAAGTCAGAGTGATATTCTATCAAACTATACAATTGTGACATTCTTTTAAGAGCTTCTTTTTGTTCCATATAGTCATTGTATCACGACCAAAAGAAAGAAAATATTGACGAACTAGCTTGCATATCTTACACGAAGCGCTCTTTCCACAACCCGAGGACCGTCCAAATCTTCACAAGACACATTGTATCCAAATGCCTCAATTTCAGTCATCCCATCGCCTTTAAACACAGTCACCCTCGCACATGTGCCATACTGCCACTCAAAATTCTCACTGAAAGGATTTCCATAAATAAAAACTCCGCCATCACCACCCGAAACTTGTATTTCA
>SKGB01000034.1 GCA_007117675.1 Candidatus Nomurabacteria bacterium
AAAAAAGAATCTGTAATATTAAAGCCTATGCAATTCATACCACAAGAAGATGGGAGTGTTCTTGTTCAAGGAGCAATCACCTTAGAGAGAATGAGGGAAAAACTTCAAACCTGCAAAGCACTCATGGTTTTTGAAACAAATGAAGGCGTCTTTGTAAAAATAGAAGATTCAAACTCTTCTCAAGATACTCTCAGATTGATAAACCTTACATACATGTAACAAAATCCTCTTCATCATGGAACACCATAAACTTCCATTATATGCACAACTTATTTGTTTTTGTACCATTGTTATCTATTTTTTAATACCGCTCATTTTTTACATAGCAAGTATTATTTCAATATTAATACTACTTATAGCTTGGTACATATACCAAAAATCACCCGCTCCATCGTGAGTGGGTTTGCTTTTTAATATTTTTTATTGTATAATACAAAAAATCAAAAATAGTTAAAACTATGAAAGGAATTCAAATGGATATTACAGATATCCAACAAACAAGCAGAGGAAAAGGTGTTCTAACACTTACCACACGGTATGTTTTCAAAAACAATCAAAAGCCTGATGAAGGAGAACTTTTGTTTGATCTTCAGAGGAAAGCTTCTGAATGTGTCTCTGAGAGATTTCCGGAATATTTCACAAACCAGACAGCAAAGAGTTTTCCAACCCCAGAGCCAGATGACGACGGAATGGTGCTTATTACACTCTTTGTCGATGTTGACGAAGCCCTAGAAGGGGCGCTTAGAGACGCCTCAGAAAGTCTTGGTATGAATTTGAAAAAACCCATCACAAACGAAGGCTAGGCTTATAAAACCTGACACAATACAATAGTGTCAGGTCTTTTTTTTACCTTGCTTTAGTGTGATATAATACACAGCATGGAAATAGCAATACTTATACTCATAATAGTTACTATTATACTTCTCATTATCAACCTTCAAAAAAAACCAGCCAAGCAAGACAATTCTGAATCTCTCGACCTTTTGGTAAAACAAATCGGAGAACTCAATAGAACTGTCGACTACAAGCTTGGTGATTTTTCCAAAACCGTAGACTCAAAACTTGGCGACAGCGCAAAACAAACCTTCGCTGCAATGCGAGACATTACCGAACAAGTAACACGTCTTCAAGAAACGAACAAACAAGTAATGAACTTCACCGACCAACTTCAGCAACTCCAGAATATTCTCAAAAACCCAAAACAACGTGGAGTGTTGGGAGAATACTATCTTGAAACACTTCTCAAAAATGTCATGCCACCAGGGTCGTACCAAATGCAATACAGCTTTGAAAATGGAGAAATTGTAGACGCGATAGTTCGTGTGCGTGATAAAATAATTCCCATTGACTCAAAATTCTCTCTTGAAAACTACAACCGAATAGCTGAAACTGAGGATAAGTCAGAAAAAGACAGACTTGAAAAACTCTTTACCAACGACATCAAAAACAGAATTGTTGAGACAAGTAAATATATCCGCCCCGAAGAAGGAACCATGGAATTCGCTTTCATGTTTATCCCCCACGAAGCGATATACTACGACCTTCTCGTCAACAGAATTGGTGTCATGCAAAATGAAGACACCGAAAACTTGATACAGCGCGCCGCTTCAAAATATAAGGTTGTAATTGTCTCCCCCACTTCCTTCCTCGCATATCTCCAAACAGTCCTTCAGGGACTCAAGGCAATGCAGATTGAGGAGAGTGCCAAAGATATTCAAAAACGTGTAGGAGAGCTTGGTAATCACTTAAAAAGCTATGAAGAATACCATAACAAACTTGGGAAAAACCTTTCAACGGTGGTGAACCAGTATGGACTTTCAAGCAAGGAACTTCAAAAAATAGATAAAGATGTCTTGAGAATTACCGGAGAATCTATTAATTTAGAACTTGAACATGTGGACAAGCCTCAACTCGACTAAAACTAAAACCGCCTATTCAGGCGGTTTTTTAGTCCCTTGTTTCTTGCAGTAGTGCTCTATCATTTGAAGAACAGCGTCTCCATGCACAGGACAGGACGTATCAGCACAAAAAATCTCCCCCACTGTTTCAGTAACAATTCTGACACCAAAACCACGAGGAATATTTTTCGCTGTCTTGTCTATCTTTAAAACAGTAGTTCTTTGAGAAATCGCAGAACAAACATCTGACGCCTCAACAAAATCCTGTTGAAAAAGATTTGACTGAATTACTTTTTTTGCTTTCATGTACACTACATTTTATGTTCTTGTGTATTATAGCAAAAAAAGCCCTCGAAGGGGCTTTTTTTAAAGAAGTATATTATCGTACGATAGTTGTTATATCGATAGAGTAAAGCTCAGCGAATGAACCTGATGTCTCCCCTTCTTTTGTTTCAAGATATTTAACGACCACTCGTTCCATTTCTTGCAATACAACAAAGTCTCGTGAGATTGAATCATCAGCACATCGTGCATACCCTAGAGGAATTCCAGCTTCTGATGAAGTATCAATAAATGACACCTGCTCACAAACTCCTGGATGAACTCCAAGACGATATGGATTTCGTAGGTTTATCACGCTACCGTTTCTTGTAAAATCAGCAAAACGCATTTTCAACAATGTTTGACCAGCGGGCACAGAATCGTCTTCTGTATCAAATTCCCATTGAATACCACTAAAGTCATATGTATTTCCATCATTTGCCAATACTGTCTCAGGATCTGAAGACAATTCAGACATATCAGCATCTTGCACACCCTCATCCACAACCACATCTTCGTTTATATTATTTCTATCCCCTGGCTTTGAGAAAACAATGATCAAAATTATAACAATAATGGTCAAAGCCCAAAGAATAGTACTTTTATTTTTTTGTGCCCATTTCATAACAAAACCATTATAACAGAATTATCCAAGAAACAAGCTTGATTCTAAGGATATTTTGAGGTATTCTAATGAACAGAATTATGAATTACGATTTATGATTCAAGAATATGTAAGCTATTGTTTAAAAAATTCACCAAGACCACGCTCTAAAGCGAGTCAAACAGGCCCTATCGTCTAACGGCTAGGACACAAGATTCTCATTCTTGTAATCGGGGTTCGATTCCCCGTAGGGTCACATAAAGAAAAAACACACCTACCGTCTAACATGAACACAAAACCACATCTTACAAATACATATCTTGGAAAGTCAGGAACAACATACCTATTCGAGTATTTTCAAGTGGATTCTTTCAATCACCTACCGCACAATGAATGTGCACAAGCATACGGAATTTGTTTTCTAAAAGACAAGATACTCATTGTAAATAATATTGCAAAACCAGGCTCTTATACTCCAGTAGGCGGGTCTGTAGAGGAGGGAGAGAATCCTGATGATGCACTTGTGAGAGAAGTTCAAGAAGAATCAAATATGAAAGTAGTACATTTTCAACCTATTGGATATCAAAAAGTGACCGATGTAAGTGGAGTTCAAAAACCGTACTATCAATTACGATATTTTTGTATTGTTGAATCATATGGTCCATTCGTAAGTGATCCCGCAGGAAAAGTTACTGAAGTCTTGAAGGTTGATCCGAAAGATTACAAAAAATATTTTGACTGGGGTGAGATAGGAGATTCGATTATTAATCGAGCACTTGAATTGAAAGAAGAACTTTAAAAAGTATTACTTTTATCACTTTTTAGACTGCTTGAGAAGGGTTGTAAAATAAAAAGCCTGGAAAAAATGTCTCAAGATTTACACAAAGGAAAAAGACGTCCATGTTGCTGGGCAGGGTGTTTGCATAGATAACAAAATAAAACCCCTCATATACGAGGGGTTTTCAAAAAAGATTTCAAACTAAAACTCATCCAAAGCTGGAAGTTCTCCGGTTTTGAGAAACCTTGCATAAGCATTCACAAGCCTTCCATGATCCAAAGCAAACTCATGCTGATTGACACTACGAGCGTCAATAAAGTAAGCGTTCTTTGTTTCTTCATTGTCAGGTGTCGGCTCCATTTCGGTTTCTGCCACATAGACCGCGTCAAAACCATGGTGGGTTTCTACAACAAGTCCAATACTCTCAAGCCCTGAAGGCGCAGGTGATCCATCGAGAAATTTCTCAAGAGATACCTGTCGCACATCACGATTTGGTCGTGAAGAAAGTGTAAAGAGTTTAATGTTGGTTAAATCTATGATTCCAACCTCTTCTTCAGCTTCTGTAATTGCTGTTTCAAGACAACTTTGTTTTCCAACTTTTACCTTGCCACCAGGTAAGAGTTTTTTGTTGCCGAACTTGCCATTACTTTCAAAGACAAGAACTTTTGCAGGGTCACCCTTTTTAGTGATGATAAGCGTTGAGGTAGGCACCGCAACACATAGCATGGTTTTTTCACTCATAACAAAGATTTTTAAAGGTTGGTTACTATTCTTCTGAAGTTTCGTAACGTACCATTGAAAGGACTTTACCATGCTGTTCGATTTTTTCTCGACCACCGAGATATCCAAGCTCAATGATAAAATGAAATCCCGAAACAATACCACCCTCTTTCTTCACAAGGTCTACCGCAGCCAAAGCTGTGCCGCCTGTTGCAAGAAGGTCGTCATGAATGAGAACTTTCATACCCGGGACAATAAGTCCTTTTTGCACGGAGAGAGTATCTGGTCCGTACTCTTTTTCAAATGACACAGTCACAAGCTCACCCGGCAACTTGTTTGCCTTGCGTGCAAGAATGAAAGGAATATCAAACTCAATAGCCAAAGAGGTTCCGAACAAAAATCCACGAGCATCAAAACCAACGATTGCATCAAGACTGGGATTGTTTTTCAGGATGACTTCATAAGAATTCAACAAGACTTCTCTTGAGATTTGAGGACTTGAAAGAATGCTTTGAATATCTTTGAAATTTACACCAGGTTTTGGAAAATCTGGGTAAGTTGCAACTCTTTCTTTTAGAACGCGTTGCAAATCAGTATTTGTTAAAGTACTCATAATGAACTTGTATTAATTTATGATTCAATTGCATACTATATTTTAAAAACAGATGAGTCAAGAAAACAAAAACCCCTCGTGTAACGAGGGGTTTTTGTTTTAGGCTA
>SKGB01000033.1 GCA_007117675.1 Candidatus Nomurabacteria bacterium
CCAATGTCTCCAATATTCATATGACTTCCCAGCAAGATAAAGAAAATAATAATAAAGAAATCACGAAGTGGAGACATACGAGAATGAATTTCAAATCGAGTTGGAAGTGTAGAAAGTGCAACACCTGCTATCAAAGCTCCTATCTCGATTGAAAATCCTGTGAAGGTAAAAAGGCTCGCAACTCCAATACCCCATACAATCGCAAACAAAAATAAAAGCTCACCATTTTTGGAAAGAAAACTATTAACCTTTGGTAAAATCTTGAAACCAACAAGTAACACCAGTGCAGCCAACACAAAACCTTGAAGAGTTGCTGACCCCACATCAATCCATGTAGAATTTTCTGTAGCTAAAATAGGAACCGCAAACAATATAGCAACGGCAATAAAATCTTGCACTAAAAGAAATCCTACTGCTATTTTTCCGTATAAAGTTTCCGTATCTCCTCTATCTGCAATAAGTTTCAAAATAATAATAGTACTACTGAAAGCAAGTCCAACCGCCATGTAAAGAGACGTCACATGAGGAAACCCTAAAACTATAGAAATTGCATATCCTGCCAAGGAGGTTATTACCACCTGACTAACTCCTGTAATTATAGAAACAGAACCAAAATCACGAATTGTTTTTGGACTCAAATGTAACCCAACAGTAAACAACAAAATAGCGATACCTATCTCTGAAAACAAACTAAAGGTCTCGGGAGCTACAGACGAAGCAATAATTGGACCTACCAGCAAACCCGTAATAATATGACCGATAATAAGAGGCTGTTTGAGCAGGCTCATAATAATAGAAATAATAAACGCAACAGAAATGATAATACTTAATTCTCCAAATAGTGACATATAGAAAATTATACCATCTGTTTATTTTTTAATTGTGAAAATAAAAAAAAATATAGTATTGTGTTTAAAAAAGAAAACCATGAAAAAGCACATTCAACACATTCAAGAACTAGACAGGAATCTATACTACGAAGAGGGTTCTACAGAGAAGTATCGGGGCGTTGAACAAGAACTGGTGAAAAATATATACAAAGCAGTTCATGGCCAGACAAGTGAAATCTCAAGCAAATACCAGTGGATTTGCGAAAAACTCAAGTTAAACTATACAAGCTGGCAAAAACTCACTCCAAAAGAAAGAATACCTGCTATTCGTAAAAATTTACGTAGCCTACTCACAGAACTACAAAAAAATCACCCGCAAGACGGGTGATCTTTTTTATTTTTTGAAACCTCGTTTTCTGTCAGACTCTTTCAACAAGGCTTTTCGTAAACGAATCGCGTCTGGCGTTACTTCGAGATATTCATCATCTCGCATCAAACCAAGCGCTCGCTCAAGTGTGAGGTCAAGTGGTGGAGAAACTTTAATAGCATCGTCAGAACCAGAAGCTCGCATGTTGGTAAGTTGTTTCCCTTTGGTTGGGTTTACCATCATGTCTTCCCCCTTGGCAGTGTTACCGATAACCATACCTTCGTACACCTCTGTATTTACGGGTATGTACAAGGTTCCACGTTCTTGTAAATTAGCCAAAGCAAAGGCTAGAGCCTTTCCAGAAGCCATAGAAACCATTGAACCAAATTCTGTTTTTATCACAGAACCAGCAAAAGGTTTGAAGTCAGAAAACACACTTGTGAAAATACCTTCACCTTTTGTATCAACAATAAATTCATTTCGATATCCAAGAAGTCCACGTGTCGGTACTTCAAACAACATTTTTGTGGTTCCGTTATTTGAATCCATAAAACTCATAATTCCTCGACGCTTCCCTAACTTATCAATAACAGAACCAGAAAATTCATCTGGAACTAAGATAGTAACATCTTCAAAAGGTTCAAGTTTTTTTCCATCAACCTCTTTAATAATTACCTCTGGGTTAGAAACCGCAAGCTCGAAACCTTCTCGTCGCATATTTTCAATCAACACAGCCAAGTGAAGCTCACCTCGCCCGTATACCGTAAATCGAGACTGATCAGCGAAATCAACTTTCAAACCAACGTTTATCTCAAGCTCTTTTTCGAGACGGTCTCGAATTTGTCGTGAAGTCAAAAACTTACCAGACTTTCCCGCAAACGGAGAATCGTTCACAAACATTTTAAGAGAAATAGTTGGCTCGTCCACAGCGATTTGCGGAAGCGCCTCTGTTGAAGAATCAGTGACAGTTGTTTCCCCGATAAAGATATCAGCAACTCCAGCAATCATGGCGATATCACCCGCAAAAACTTCTGAAACTTCTTTTTTCTGCATACCTTCAAATGTAAACAATTTTGTGAGCTTACCCTTGTACTCTCCTCCTTTTGTGTCTTTAATAACAAGAGATTGCCCCATAGCAATACTACCCTCATATACACGACACACACCCATTCTTCCTAAGAAGTTATCATAAGCCAAGTTAAACACTTGCGCTTTAAGGGGCTTAGAAGCAAGGTCACCTTGATTTGCAGGAAGAACTTTTTCCAAAATAACATCAAGTAAGGGTGACAAATCTTGAAACCCATCATCCATTGAACGCTTTGCAACACCATCTCTTCCGATAGCGTACACCGTAGTAAATTCAAGCTGTTCATCATTTGCACCTAGGTCCAAAAATAGTTCATATACAGCCTCTTGAGCCCAAGCAACATCAGCTGCAGGCTTGTCAATTTTATTTAAAACCAAAATAGGCTTGAGTCCAAGTTCAAGAGATTTTTTCAATACGAATTTTGTTTGTGGCATGGGACCTTCTGCGGCATCCACCACCAAAAGCACTGAGTCGATTGACCGAAGTACTCGCTCTACTTCAGACCCAAAATCGGCGTGACCAGGTGTGTCTACGATATTTATTTTTGTTCCCTTATAAAACGCCGATGTGTTTTTAGCATAAATTGTAATACCCCTCTCTTTCTCAAGATCATTTGAGTCCATAGAAGAGCCATCTGAAACCATCTCTGTTTGAGATAAAATAGCATCAGTAAGTGTTGTTTTCCCATGGTCCACATGGGCAATAATTGCGATGTTTCGTATTTCCATAATTCGCATATATTACAGTATTTTTGAGTTTTAGTCAAAAATAAGCTTATATATATTACACGCTTTTCCCAACCACATAGCCAGTAGTCCAACAAAGCTGAAGAGAGTATCCTCCACTCGGGCGGTTAATATTGAGCATGTCTCCTGTAAAAAATAGGTTTGAAAAAAGCTTGGAACGAAAATCTCTGGTATCAACTTCGGTCAAAATAACACCACCATCTGACACCACAGCTTTTTCATACCCCAAAGAACCTTCGATGGTAAATGGCATCGCTTTTAAAAATCGAACGATCTTTTTTCTTTCCTCTCGACTTAAACTATGAATCTTTGTTTCTCCACTAACACCTGTTGCTCTCAATACAGTTTCCCCCAAACCTTCTGGCACAATATCTACAATAATATTTTTTAATAATTTATTTTTATGTTTTTCAAAAACATCAAGAATCTTTTTTTCGAGAGACCCTGCATCGGTGTCAGGATAGGAATCGATACGACACGAAACCTGACCCTTTTCCAAAAGTTGCAATACTTCATATGCAGAGTTTAATATCAAAGGTCCAGAAATACCAAAATGAGTAAAGAGTATTTTCCCAAGACGGTCAAATTTTCTTTCTCCCTCAAGATAAAAATAAATTTTCATGAAAGAAAGAGAGACACCTGAAAGATTTTTAACCCAATCCTCTTTTACACGAAGGGGTACAATATTTGGATTTGGTTTTTGTATTGTGTGACCAAGTTTTCGAACCCAGTTGAAACCATCCCCTGTTGAACCTGTTTCGGGATGAGAAACTCCACCCGTCGCTATAACATATGAGCGAGCTGTGTAGACACCTTCGCTTGTTTGTACACCTGCAACAACACCTTGCCTATGTACAAGTTTGGTTACCGGTGAATTTGTTTTAACAACCACCTTGTGTTTTGTAATAAATTTTTCAAGTACCTTGAAAACATCCAAAGCTTTTTCTGTTTTTGGAAAACAGCGTTTTCTTGCCTGAACCACAACAGGAAGACCAAGTTTTTCAAAAAATTCAAATGTGTCGTTTTTATCAAATTGAGAAAAGGCAGAGTACAAAAACTTTTCAGCATTTTTATACACCGAAAGAAATGTCCGTAAATCATCTTCGTCATTAGTAATATTACACCTTCCCCCTCCAGTAATTTTGAGTTTTTCTCCAAGTTTTGAATTTTTCTCAAGCAAAAGAACACGGAGCCCTCGCTCCGCTGAAATACCAGCTGTCATCATTCCTGAGGCCCCACCCCCAACCACAATGACATCAAAATGATTTGATTTATCATCCATACATCAAAGATAAACTAAGATAGTATAAAAATCCAGTCATACGAGACTTTCTTCCCTTTATTTAGAATATTTCACTTTTTTTGGTATAGTAAATTATAAGCCTACCGAAAATCGGAAAGATTGTTCATTTAAAACCACCACACCTATGGAAACTGTAACTTTCTTGAAGAGAATAACCCTCTTGGAACCAGAAGAGTACCAAAAACTTACACAAGAGTGTTTTTCTGGAGACAAACCACAAAGGAGAGAAATTCACTACTTTGACACATTTACACGGGTACTCTGGTCAAAAAACTTATTCTTGTTGGTTGACAAGAGAGAGAGTCTTTTTTTAAAACTCAAAGAAAGGAGAGAAGACTCCCGCAGAAATCTCATAGAAGAAGAGATTGGACAAC
>SKGB01000005.1 GCA_007117675.1 Candidatus Nomurabacteria bacterium
AAACTATTGCTGGTCCTCAAGATAAAAATGAGAGTGTGAGACATGGTTTTCACATTCACAATCAGATACTTGATGAAATGCGCTAGTAATAGAATCTTCTTCATCTAAAAATGGAACAAAAGTATTCTTTGCCATAGTTTTTTGTTTTATTTAATTAATACAAAAAAGAAAGAGTGACTACCAAAAGTAACCACTCTTAAAGAAACATGTGAAAGCTATCTAGCCATCACAATCTCCGTCGCAGTAGCCACCACCGGCACCGCAATTTCCATCGCAGCCGTCATCACCTCCACGGAAAGAAAAAACTTTTCTCATGGCTTAAATATATTTGATTTTGACTAGAACACGCTAGACCGTTTAACTTATTGGAACAAAAAAATAACTTTTAGTAAAAATTGACTTTATGTTTTATATATTGTATTATTTTTTAAACCCCAAAAACACAGTTCATGCAAAAAATGTATCGTATTTCAATTGAGCACGGGATTCTTATCCTTGTAAACACAAAAACAGCCTGTGAAGCTGGTCGATTTGAAACAAAAATCGAAGCATTTAAGCAACTTGTCGAAATGACAATTGACAACCATATTAGTGGAACACATGGAAAAAAACTGTTTGTGGATATTCTGAAAACAAACATCCAATTTGATGTGATTGATTTCAATCAACACCCACACAAGATTTTCAAATCTCAGATAGGACACCTCTTACACACGAACATGTTGTATCAAATGCTGGAAGAGATTCACAACACAGAATCCGTTAGTGAACCATGTTTAAAGATTTGCAAAGAATGCAATGATCATGGCACCATATATCTCCCTCACAGAAAATCTGTCCCGATATACAGCAAAAAACAAGGGTTTCTTATTATTGAGTCTTTTCACCAAGAGGGCCTAATCAATCTTGGAGAAAAAAAAGCCCTAATTCAAGCTATTAAGGATTCTACAATCCCCCACCACCGAATCGAAACTCTCTGCCAAGCGTAACTAGAGTAAAGGCCTGTCATACATGACAGGCTTTTTTTTGTGTTGAAATAAAAAAGACCAGTCTCATTAAGACCGGTCTTACTTGCGTGACACATTTAAAACTATGCGAGCTTTAGATTCATCACAAAGGAGTCTTTAGAAACTCCCTGAGTGAGAAAACTCTGATTAAGCTTCTCTAGCCCTGCCTTGTGATCTGAAAGGCAACATGCGGTATACATATATACATTCAGTGTATGACCACTTAAACCCTCCAAGACATGACGCCTCACAGCATCTACAAGCGGAGCCAACTTTTGAGGCACGGTCTCACGATCCAACATAAGATTTCGCTGAATCATTACAGCAAGTTTCATTGGGGCAATACCCATCTCGATATATTCGAGAATACGTCCAGCAATAATTTTTGCCAAACGTTGATAATCGGAGTGTTGAGCCAGATCTTCAATGCCTCGCCGTTTTGTTATGAGCATACGTAAATCACGCTCAATTTCTTGGTTAATTTTCGCTTGCTGAATTCGCTTTTCACGGCGCGCAAGAGCGGGGCCTATGATCGTTAGAAATACAATAAGCGACATAACGCACGCTATAAAAAAAGGAACAAAAACTTCCATAACTTAAATTATTAAAGGTTTATATTTAATACAATATACAACATTAAATGTACTTTTGTCAATAGTTTATATTTCAGACATAGTATAGCTCACATTAACTATATATAGTCAACAAAAATAAGTTTACACTAGTTACGTTTACAGCAATATGGACAAGAATCGATGCCCACAGATTTCCACTTTTTTCATATGCATATGCAGTAGCGAATCCTAACAAAAAAGTAAATGGGAGTATCGCAAGACTAAAATGAACTAAAGAAAACAAAGCTGAGCTCAAGAGTGCTGAAAATAGAAAACTTTTTTGCTGTCGTATATAACGAAATAAAAAACCACGAAATAAAACCTCTTCAGCAAAAGGAATAAGTAGAGCAACTACTATTTTCAAATGAATAATATTAAACCATCGTGTGTCACTTAGTGTCATATTCAGAGTTTGTGCTGTTTGATTTTCAAGACCAAGCAAGTTTGAAAAAAAACCAGACAAAGCTCCACCAACAACAAGAACAAGTAATCCAAGAAAAAAATACTTAAGTAATATACCAAATCCTACTTGAGTCAAACCAAAATCACTCATAGTCATCTTTTTCTTTGAAAGAAATATACGTAGAATAAGGTAGACTATGGTAAACAAACCAAGCCCCATAACAAAAGAAAGAAGAGGTGGATTTTCTCGTAAAAAAAGAAGAGGTATGATCAATATCCCAAAAGAAACAATAAAGACCCCTACCACTTGAATAATATCTTTATCTGTTATTATGTTTTGAAATGTTTTCATGGTGCACAATGTTAGTTAAGATAGGTAATGGTGACCTGTAATACTGTAGCAAAACAGACCCACAGTAAATATGGAATATTTATCAAGGCAATCCATTTTGCATGTGGCCAAATAGCAAACATAGCCCACACCAAAGTACCAAGCACAAGGATAATATCAATAGATGCAAGCAAGTTATTTCTTAAACCAAACTGAAGTGGAGAAAACAAGAAATTAAACACAAGGTTTAAAATAAAAGGAAGCACAACCATCCAAGGTATTTCTTTTGTAAAAAACTTATAGAAAACAGTTCCAAAACTTATAAAAATAACAATATACAAAATAGCCCATACAGGACCAAAAACAAAGCTCGGTGGAGACCAACTTGGTTTGATAATATTTTGATACCATTCAAATGTAGTGTTCATATCTCTATCATGACTGAAAAACATCTGAGGCACAAGAAAACCCCTGAATAACTCAGGGGTTTTGTGTACGATGAAATTTTTGGCTATAGAGAATTAAAAATGAAAAACAAACAAATCCTACCACACTAACAAAAAATAACTGTAATTCGTAGGTGTACGAATGGTGTATCGTATATGTAAACCCTTGATCAAAATTTTTGAAAAATTGAAACAATATCACATAAAGCATCCAAATGTTGATAAACAAAGACATAAGGGCACCAAACAAACCAACAACAAGACACATCTTCCCGCGCAAGGTATATAGACCGTTGAGTGGTTTTTGTTTTGGCGTGTGGATTATTAATATCATAGCCGTGAAAAAAAGAACTGAGCTTATAAGTTTCAAGATATCAAATCTTGTAAACAGAGCATGTAAAACAGTATGCATACCTTCCATAAAACTATTTTTATATTTATTTGTATACAAATAAATATATCTAGTCAAGAAAAAAGACCTGTGCACAATTTGTACACAGGTCTATTATTTATCTGGGTCAACCTAAGCTTTCTCAAAAACAGCTCCGGCAAAACCTCGAACAGGGTCACCATAAATATGACTAACTCCGTCGAGAGAACTTGCCCACGTCTGAAATATCTGAATCATTTCAGGTGTGGTGTGTCCGCCGCACACGATTTTCTTCTCCCCCGTTTTCCTATCCTGGGTTTCTGAAATGTATGCAACCCCGAGACCGAAAGCGGCCTCGAGCAATTCGTCAACATAACCAAGAGCGCGAACATCTTTAAACCCTTCTATCTGAGGCGCCTGTTTAAGCTGCTGCTGAGCCTCGTGAATCGTATTCACAAGATCAGCAAAGGTTTGCTTGTTTGGGAATTTTTCAGGCTGAGTTTGAAAAAACTCAATTTTTCTTCCTAAACGAAATTTAGAAAATTCGACAGGATCAATCCCTGGACACAAACCCCTATATGCAGCCGCAGGACAGTGATCTGCAGCGGCAACCAAGAGAAGTTCAGGTGTTGGTTCAACCTGTAAAAAATTACAAAGCTGACCAATAGAGCTCCCTTCCCAGAATCTTTCTGGAGGAAAACCAAAACCTGGATCATTAGGCTTGTGATGGTCGCAAATAATGACAACATCAAAACCCACAGACGCACTTTCCCCACACTCAAACAAAATGAGTTTAGGATTTAGAGGGATTACACAACCCTCATCCAAAACAAATCCATTTGCCTTAGATGCATTTCCGGCAGTGCAAGGATTCTCATGAAAGGTTGCCGTTGCTGTTGGAATGTTGAGATTTTTGCAAATTTCACGTGCTTTTTGCTCCTCAAAATCAGGAGCACCAAACACAACAAAAAATTGATTATTCATGGTACAAAGTTTTTTAATTTAGTATATTATATCATGAAAAGTGGTATTTTGTCAATTTATTCATTTTATTCATTATGTATCAAATCTTGACTTTATATATTTATATGATACTATTTAAATCATAAAAAAGTTCGTTGTATGACAAAAAACACTTCACTCTTCCCGCTTGGAGCAATACGCTACGGAGTCGGATACACGGAACGATATTTTAAATTTACATGGAGCCAAACTGGATGGGTTTGGAATCAATCACAAAAATATCTCACCTGGGTGAAGCGTCAACATATCCACCCGGGTTTCCGTGTGGCACTGTACTTTATTTTGATCGGCTTTCCATTTTTGTGGTTAAGCATCCTCTTGTGGGGATTCATACGATCAATTTAAACATTTTAAAGCCCGACATGTGTCGGGCTTTTGTTATTGGTTAGTTTTTATCTTGCGTACGTTGCAATCTGGCAAAATACCAGAATGTAAGACACAGAAGAACTAAACCATACACCAAGTTTGGTGAAGGGTTTTCAGTTGCTGTTGAGGTAACAGAATTAAGAAGTAAGTTCATGGTACAGGTTTTTAATTAAGTATTATTATACATATATAAAAAATACTTGTCAATGGTATCTTTAAATTTTGAAATAAAAAAAACGACCTGCAAAATTGCAGGCCGTGTAAATGAGCTCTAGGGTGGTTGTTACTTCCGACGACGCTTCGTCGGACGAGACAAGACCTCACCCAGTCCAGGACTACGCCCAAGAATCTTTTTTATGTTCTTGAAGGCTTCGAGTTTAGTCTTGTGACCAAACAGTCCGAACCAATCAAGGGACACGTCCTCAAGAGACTCACTGACTTCTTCGATGGCGATGAAGTCGCCATCGACGTAGTCGTTAAACCGACTGGGTCCAGTCCAGACGCGCACCTCGTGCTCGCCCTGAACTCCGTAGAGTTTCAGGATAGCGTAACCACTCCTGTCGTTTGGATTGGTAGGATTTTCGTCCCCCACCTTAAGAAAGACAAGTTTTCTTCCCCACTTCCGAGCGAAAACTCGAAAGTCCTCGCAAGGAAACTCTTCAGTCGCCTCTGCCCGACATCTGGTGACATGTTGCCACAGGAGATCCTGAGGATTCTCTAGAGACTCTAGCCCTACCTCAAACTGAATCCGAGGAAGCGTTTGAGACAGGTACTCAACTTCCTTCGGGTCAGCGAAACGAAGGAAGTACCCTTCGGTTGACTGGAAGTAAGACATCATTCCGTTTTCTGGGGTCACAAGAACCCCTGATTTTGACAAGAAAGTTTTCATAAGAACAATTTTGTTGCCTACTCGATTTAAGGGTTTTCGGCACACCCCATACTTAATTTCTGAATATATCATAGCATATATAAAAATACTTGTCAAGCATTTCTATACACACAAAAAGCCTTATATATAAGGCTTTTTAGCAAGATTTATTAATTAAACCTCTGGTAATAGGACCAACATGCCCGTCTGATTTGGTCCCCAGAAATGTTTGCATTCTTTTAATTGCTGATTCTGTTAGTGGGCCAATAATCCCATCTTCTGGACCTGAGTCAAAACCAAGTCTGTTGAGATGTTTTTGCAAGATATGCGCTTCCGTGACAATTGAACCGGTAAAGGTATCAAACACACCATTTCTTGCTCCCCTCTTTAAGTTTTGAGTAAGTATCAAATCAGATGAACACAAACCTTCAATACCACTCGCACCAGGTGTTGAATGTAAGGTTGGTGTAGTTTGATTCACGGTTGCCTGTTGAGACTGTTGAAATCTCATTTGTGTAAAAAAGGAGCTCGATCCTGACAATCTACTTCTACTCGAACTTGAAGTATTTTTTCTAATAGTAAAAGGACCAACATGTAAAGTGTTTGACTCATTATCTGCATTGTCAGTACACGAAATAGAAAAAGAATATGTTCCGCCCGCAACCATACCATTTAGGGTAACGCCTATATCTTTATCTAACGCTATATCATCTGCAGAAAACACTACATCCCCCTGAGTACTTGAAATATTACTTGCAGACAAATCGCAGATTTCAGATGTTCTAAAATAATATGTAGCATTTTCTAGATCAATAGTTCCAGACAAAGGTGTTATTTCTGTAAGAGTAGGCGCAATGTTATCTACTTCAGTTGTAAAAGTTCTTTGAGATCCATATGTTGTACCTGATGCATTTGTTGCATATGCTCGAATGAAATATTCAGTTCCAGGAATCAAATTTACAAGTTCACTTACAAAGATCCCCTCACCTGTTCCATTTTCCGTACAAGTATCTTCTAGGGTAGGCTCAGCTACTGTACTCCAACACACACCTCTTGCAGTCACAAAACCTCCTTGATCATCTACAACATCACCCCCTGAAGACGCAGTATTTGCTGTAATGTCCGTAACCGCTATGGTTGTTACAATAGGCGCTCCTGCCTCAATAAAAGTCGCACCTCCTGCAAGAGTCATTTCAAAATCGTCGATATTTGCCATTCGACTTCCAGCAGCAGAAAAATATCCGTAAATAATATTAGATTGACCTACTGTCTCGTTTGTAACGGTTGTTGTTTTTTCTGTTTTCAAACTTCCCAAAACCCCATTTGCATCAGAGTTATAGATTTGAAAATTTAGATCATATTGATTGTTCCCCAACGCCTCAACACGAAGAATCATTTTATACCAATTTCCAATTACAAGGTCTGGAGGCCAACTCACATTTTCATTTGTTCTGTTGTTTACAAAAAATCCCCCACCTCCATGAAATCCCATACCAATACCTGTTTGAGGAGAACCAAAACCGTCAGTACTATTTCCTGTAGTTGTTGTGGTAAATCCCAGTCCTCCATAACCACTATTTGCTTGGATTTTGAAAAAAGCACTAAAAGTATAAATATCACCTTCTCCAGATACAGTATATGCTTGTTTGGTAGTCCACACCTCGTTTGAACCAAGTGGTACATTAATGGACCCTGTGCCACCAATACCCCCATCAGCGGTATTGGTAAATTGAGGGTTTGCACTAGAGTTAAACTTGTCAGTTAGGTCGTTTACATTATTAAAATCTACAAGTGTTGTTACCGAAGCAAAAGCACCATTCGTATGCATAAAAACAACAGAAAATAAAAAGATGCCTAGTATAAGTTTTTTATACAGTATATTTTTCATATAGTAAGATACTACAATATAATACCATTATATTGTAGTAATACCCGCAATTTTTTATCCACAAAAAAAACGCCTCACACTGGAGGCGTTTTTTTTACACAATATGCATATGTTGCAGGTTGTGTAGTTTTTGCAGAATAGTTTCAATTCTTCGAATTGTCACTTCACATCCTATCACATACGCCACAAAAAATGGTGCGGGAGAACGGTCTTTTCCAGTGAGTGTATAGCGGAGCGGCCAAAGCACATCTCCCTTACCCTCTTGTTCTGCATAACCCCAGACAAGATTTTTTACCCCTTCTTCTGTTGCAAAATCTTCGTCTGATGCATTCTTGAAAACTTCCAAGACGTGCGTGAGGTGTCGCACCGCGTCTTCTTTGGTTCCCTTTTTCCAAACAACAGCGTCTGTATTTTCAATAAGGGGGTCATTAAGATAGTAATCAAACTCTCCCTCTTTATACATTTCTTGTATTTCCGCTCCATAGGAAACACGCTCGGTCAAAAGCCCGCGAAGTTTTGTATACAGTTCTTCTGAAATTTGTTCTGGAAGAAACTTTTTGAAATATGTATCAAGCTCTGTGTCAGAGAGTTTTTTCAAGTGCTCTTTATTGATCCAAAAAAGTTTCTGGATGTTGTAGACTGCACCTTTTTTCTGTACACGCTCAAGAGAAAATTCTTGCACCAATTCTTCTTTGGTGAATATCTCTCGCTCATCACCTGGGTTCCAACCAATCATAGACATGAAGTTGATAAGTGCGTCAGGTAAAATTCCCATTTCTCGGTACTGTGTGACAGGATAGACATTTGGGTCACGTTTTGACATTTTACCCCCACCTTCGCTCAAAATAAGCGGAATATGGGCATACAAAGGTCTGTCAAAGCCGAGCGCTTCGAGGATAAGGATCTGTCGAGCAGTATTTGAAATATGGTCCTGCCCTCGCACCACATGTGTCACACCCATAAGCCCATCATCCACCACGACTGTAAGATGATACAAAGGATTGTTCATGGTTCGAGCAATCACAAAATCACCAAGCTCTTTAGTGTTGAAGGTAATATCTCCCAAAACAAGATCATGAAAAGTAACATCAATGTTTGGATTTTTGAAACGAATCACTTTTCCCTCTCCCCCCGAAGATTCTTCTCCTTCGTAGGCAAAGCCATTGTCAATAAGTTTTTTAATATGCTCCACATATATATCAGTACGTTCGCTTTGGCGAAAAAATTCGTCAAACTCAATCCTAAGCCACGAAAGTGCTTCGAGCATGTTGTCTTCGAACTCTTGCTTGCTTCGCTCTTGGTCAGTGTCTTCAGAACGTACAATAAACTTCCCGCCGTTTTTGCGAGCAAAAAAGTAATTAAAAAGAGTGGTACGAAGTCCTCCAATATGAAATTTTCCTGTAGGCGATGGCGCCATTCGTGTGACTATCATATATAAAACAGTATAGTGATTATTGTTCGTGTGTAAACGCAATAGAAACAAGCTCGTCTGCAATAGTTTTTGCAGCATTAGGAAAACGAGATTTTTCTGTTGCTTTTCGCATCTCTTCTGCAACACTAAAATCTTTTGTGATTCTATCTATTTCCTGTCGAAGTATTTCTGGAGTAAGATTTTTTTCTTCAATTACAGAAGCCGCGCCTGTTGATGCATAACTAAAGGCATTATTTCTTTGGTGATCTCCGTTTGAATTTGTAATAGGTATCAAAATAGATGGAACTCCCCACCAGGCAATTTCGCCAATACTCGACGCCCCCGCTCTACTTATAACCAAACTTGCAGACCCCGCAGCCATTCGCATAGCCAAGGCATTAAGATAAGGAAAGACTTGGTAGCGTTGTTTATTTTTTGAATCTTGTAATAAAAATTCTGTATTTGATTTAACATCTTCAAAATGCTGCACGCCTGTTTGGTGAATAATTTGATAGGAGTCAACCAAAGAAGTAATGATATTAAGTATTGCTTCATTGATAATTTTTGCTCCTTGAGACCCGCCAATAACAAAAATAGTTGGGATGGTTGGATCAAGCTTGAGATATTCATAGACACCTTCTGTTACAGGGTGTTGTAATTCTTCTCGGATAATATGCCCGACAAGTGCTGTTTTTGATTCATCAAAATAAGACACGGCTTCCGGAAACGAAAGAGCAATTTTTTGAGCAAAACGTGCGCCAAACATATTTGCCCGACCTGGACGTGTATCTGACTCGTGAACAATAATAGGGATATTCAAAAGTTTAGCTGCAAAAACAACGGGAACCGAAGGGAAGCCACCCTTACTAAACACAACATCTGGGTAGATTGAGAGTAATTTGAAAAAAGCGATAATCACCGCAAACGGAAGTTTGATCATGTCGATAATATTTTCAAAAGAAAGATACCGCCGAAGTTTTCCTGCAGGAACTTTTATAAAAGAAATAGAGTGATCGTCAAGTAATTTTTGCTCGTATGGTGTATGAGAAAGATAAAAAAGATTCATTTCTACAATCTTTTTTTCTTGTTGAATTTTTCGAAGCTCTGATGCAACAGCTATCAGAGGATAAAAATGCCCTCCTGAACCCCCACCTGCAAATACTATTTTCATAGATTATTTTTTTAATTAAAGTGATAATTGATGTTTGGAAACTTGTAATACTACCCCCATAGAAAAAAGAGCAAAAGCAAGAGCTGTTCCACCATGACTTACAAAAACTAAAGGCACACCTGTGAGTGGAAGAAGTCCCGACATGGATGCAATATTTAAAAATGATTGACTTATGATGAGTATAACAATTCCAGTAACCAAAAGTCTAGAAAAGGTGTCTGGACTATGACTTGCTATTTTGAGCCCACGAAGTGCAAAAAGCATGTACAGAATAAGCAAAAACAAAACCCCAATAAAACCAAGCTCTTCTGCTAAGACCGCAAAAACCGAATCACCTTGTGGCTCGGGAAGATGAGTAAATTTCTGAATACTTTGTCCGAGACCTCTTCCCCACACACCCCCAACACCTATCGCAAGCGTTGATTGATTGATCTGAAAATTTCTCCCAAGATCGTCTTGGTTAAAACGGTCTGGCCTCAAAACACTGAGATATGTTAGAACTCGACTTCGAGCATGATCTTTGACCGCAATCAAGCCACCAAGCCCAATAAGACCAATGAGCGCAAGTATTCCAATATATTTCATAGGAATTTTTGCAACGAACAACATAACAATTGCAGTAAAAACCAAAAGAACAAGATTTTTTGTGTCAGGTTGTAAAATAAGCACAAAAGAAACAACAGCAAGCAAAAAAAGCGCAGGGACAATAACTTTTTTGATCTGTTCAGTTTTAGGTTTAACCCATGCAATCCATGCGGCTAAATAAGAAACAAACCCAAACTTCAAAAGTTCTACAGGCTGGAAAGAAACTGGGCCAATTCTAAGCCATCGTGTGGCTCCACCGTGATGAAAACCAAGACCTGGCACAAGCACAAGAGCGGTAATAATAATAGATGCAATAAAGATATAAAAGGCATACTTTCTCCAAAATTGATATGGGATACTCATCCCCACAATTAAAGCAATTACACCTCCCCCCAAACCCAAAACAATTTGATTAAATAAAATTCCATAAAATTTAGTTTCATTTTTAGCTAGCACACCAAAAGAAGCTGAGAGAAAAATTATTAAACCAAAAATAACTAGGGCCGATACTATCCCCAGAAACACAAAGTCTATTTTTTTCTCAGCTTTTTTAAATGTAGACATTTGAAATATATTACAACAAAGAAATAATAACTCCGGTTACAGAAAAAAATACTGAGATAATCCAATAACGCATGGTTATCTTTGGTCGAGACCAGCCTATTGCTTCAAAATGATGATGAAGTGGAGCAACACGAAACACCTTTCCAGCAGGTCCTCGTATTTTTTTTGAAACAATTTGAATAAAAGAAGACAGAGATGTCGCAACCAAAGGAAAACCAATAACTAAAAGCAAAAGGACTTGATTAGTAAGAAAGGCAACAAGGGTAAGAGAAAGTGTAAGACCAAGCATTCCTGTTTCCCCTAAATAAAAACGTGCTGGAGGAACATTAAACCACAGAAACACCAAGAGAGAAGCAACAATAACTGCACAGAAAACAGCGATATCAAACTGTCCTTGAAAATATGCTATTAAAGCATATGCAGAAAAAATACTTGTCATTACCCCACCAGCAAGCCCGTCAACCCCGTCAATAACTCCTGAAGAAAAAACCCCAAATACGACCAAAAGGAAAAACGGAATAAACCAAACACCGATATTCCACTGAACATTTGCAAGCGGAACAAAGACAGAAGACGCACCAAGCTTGAAAAAGAACCATAAAGCAAAGACAAGGCCTATTGTAAATATGATGCCAAGCATATATTTTCTAGGAAAACCATGAATAAAAATACCAGGCTTTGCCCAAATAACTAAAATATCATCTACGAGTCCAACCAAAGAACCCGCGACAAGCGCTAAGAATGGCAAGAGTGTTTGATTTCTACTTACAAAATTAAGTTTCGTAGTAATATCTGTCGGGAACACAAATCCAACAAGCAATATAAGTACAGTACTTACAAGCACAGAAACCCAGATCACCACACCACCTATCCGAGGAGTTTTAACCTCATCTTCAGTATTGTTTATTTTTTCAAATTCTTTTGAAATGGCGTCTGGATGAATTTTTCCATCTTTGTATCGCTCATCCGGTTGAGATTTGCGTGGATTTTTTTTCCACATTTTATGTGTATACATCATGCGTGTAAGTGGCGGCGTCACCAACATACCCACAACAAAGGTGATAAAAATTGGTATAAGTAATTTAAGTAAATTAAAGCTCATGCTGTGTAGTTCGTTAATCAAGTGTTTGTAATAATTCTTCGACATCACTAAATCTTCCATCTCGTGTTGATTTTAGCACAGTAATAATGTGCATCTGGCCTTGTATAGGACTTATTATAGCAAGATTTCCACCCGCAGTTCTAGTGTACCCTGTTTTTGACCCTGTCGCTTGAGATCGAGAAAAACCAAGTAGAATATTAGTATTTTCTACATTGTGCGTTTTTATATCTGTTTGAAATGTTGATCGAGATTGAGATGTTGCAGTAAAAATATCTGGATACGTTTTATATGCATGAAGAAAAAACAAACTAATATCTTGAGCGCTTCCTATTGCACTTGGGTCTACATTTGCAGAATTTAAATCAAGGCCAGAGGTGTTTTTGAAAGACAGTGTTTCAAAACCAAGATTTTGAACAGTGCTATTCATAAGACTCAAAAAAGTTTCTGTGGAAGAATTATTTTTTAAGTACTCGTTTGCAATGCGTTCGATAGCTAAAGCTGAATCGTTTGAAGATGTGATAAGCATAAACACTACAAGATCTTCAAGTTTCCATCTCTCACCCACAAGAAGACCATGATCACCAACAGCCACCAAGTCAGATTCTTGTATCACAACTTCATATTCTCGGTCGAGGATTTCGAGAGCCGTGTAGGCGGTAACGAGTTTTGCAAGAGACGCCAAAGGAGAGACAAGGTCTGCATTTTTGTGAAAAACAACCTTTTCTGTTTCTATATTCCGAACATAGGCAATATCAGCGTTTAAGACAATAGACTCAAAGGGAGAATGACTAAAATCAAAATCACGCAAAGCAATAGATGAAAGTGTTGCAGATGCCTCTAGGGAAGTTTTTTTAGAATTTTGAAATGAGGGAACAACCAAAGCAAGAACCAAAGCAAAGAAAATCAATGCGATAATCAAGGGTGTGTATGGATTTGTATGACTGAAATTTTCTTTGTGCTTCATAATATAGTATATTAATTTATTCGTTTGTTTCGTTATTTGAGTTTTTAAACTGAGCTATTTTATCCTCAAGAATATGTGATGTTTTTTCAAAATCTTGTAAGGCTTCTTGTTGCGTAACACCGAGATGGTTGAGTAACTTGTGACTTGGAACATACACAGACCCTCGTCCAGAGGCGCTATTACTTTTTTCTATCAAGCCACGCATCATAAGATTTCGCAAAATAACACTTGAATTCACTCCTCGGATAAAATCAATATCGGTACGTGTGACATTTTTTTTGTATAAGACAATAGACAAGGTTTCAAGCGCTGCTTTTGATAGATCTTTTGTTACCTCGTCTTTTTTAACTTTCTCAATCAAATCAGAAAATTGTGCATGTGTCACCATTTGCACACTTTGATTTGTTACCACAAAAGAAAAAGGATTTGAAACTCCACTATTCAAGTCTTGCACCAATACCTCAAGATCGCCCTTTTCAATTTCGAGAAGTTCGGAAAGTTTTTGAAATGATACAGGGTCATGCATGTAAAAAAGAATAGCTTGTATTTTTGCGTATAATTCTTTTTTTTGTTCATCATGTAATATCATAAGTATAAAAATAAAGTAGTAATAACTATTATTGAGAAAGATGCAAAATATCAATATCCCCTGTTTCTTTTTGCTTTGCATCAACCAAACCCTGACGGACAAGCTCAAGCAAAGCAAGAAAACTCACAATAACATGCACCTTTTTTCCGTGATCTGTTTTTTTGTGTGAGGCATCTGAAAAATGAGTGAAGGACATGGATAGTGATTTTTGGATACGACTTGCCAGATTGTCTATTATGGTTTCAATAGATTCTGTTTTTTCAATAAAGACATTCGGTTTTTTTGCTTGCGGGGTTGGAATAGAAGCAATAACAGTATGAATAGATAAGAACAAACTTTCTTGTGTGATAGAGGAGTCTGGAGAAAAAACTACTTCCTTTTTTTGAGTTCGAGATATCTTTCTTGGAAAAGAGGGTTTTGCAAGATATGTTGGTTGAACAACGCTTTTTGCAACACCTTGTATGACATCATAAACAAACAGCCTCACCTCAAGATTTTTAATATCTTCCTCTTCTTCATAACTCAACTCAAGTGTTGGTAATAAAGATTTTGATTTAATGAGAAGTAAGGTAGATGCAATGGTAATAAAGCTCATTCTGTCTTGAATATTTTGTTGAGAATTTTTTTGAATATATGAAATATACTCATCGGCAACTTGAGCAAGTGAAATATCACTAATATAAAGCTTTCGTTTTTGTATAAGATGAAGTAAAAGCTCCAAAGGGCCTTCAAAAATAGGCGTCTCAACCTTGAACATTGTAGTTTCCATATACATTCAAGTATACCCTATTTCCCTAAAAACACCTTTGGAATACAGGCTCTTGAAAAAATAATCATTTATGTTATTCTTTTATATAAATTTGTTTTTTCACCCCATAACCTTTTTACCTATGACTGAAATTTCACGCAAAGCCATGCACCAAGGAGTACTTCCTAGAGGCAGTTGGGAAAAAACCACAGGCAAAACATCTGAACCCAAAAAACCTCAACAACAAACGCCCGATGGAGGTGGCGAATGCCGATCGACAAAGAATGTGCAGGAGTAACAATACACATCTTGCAAAAAAATTATGAAGCGCTCTCAGAACGAGAGTGCTTTTTTATATATGTTAATATAGAACAGAAAAAAGAGCCCTCCAAACGTTTCCGGAGGGCTCCCTATATGAGATTAAATCATTTAACGCTATTCTTATGAATAGCCTATAACTCACACTTATACTATATGTTTATATTCAATCAAGCGCAAGCTTAATCGAAAGCTCTTTGAGTTGTGTGTCGTTTACTTCGCTTGGCGCGTCCATGAGCAAGTCTTTTCCATCTCGAGTTTTTGGAAATGCTATGACTTCTCGAATGTTCGGCTCGTTGTGGAGAATCATCATAAGTCGGTCAAAGCCCCAAGCGATTCCTCCATGCGGTGGAGTTCCGCTCGCAAACGCTCGAAGCATGTGCCCAAAGTTTGCGTCAATCTTTTCGTCTGAGTGCCCAAGAATTTGCAAGATAGTTCGCAAGATTTTTGGATCATGTGCTCGAATAGAACCACCTCCGATTTCAGATCCGTTTAAGGTAATGTCATATTGAGATGCAAGAATTTCTCCGATATTTTCTTTCTTCATCAAGCTTTCAATATGTTCTGGCTTACACAGTGAAAATGGGTTGTGGGTAAAGGTCCACTCCCCTTGAGCCTGTGGGTCGTCTGACTCTGTGGTTTTTTCAAAGAAAGGAAAATCAACAATCCACAAAAATGCGAGGAGGTTTGGATCGTTTTTGTCTTCTCGAATATCTGGACGGTCACTTCCATACTTTTCCATCGCGTCTTTGTACGACATTCGCGGAAAAGGAATTTGTTGAATTTTCTTTTCTGGATAAAGCTCGGTCACCACTTTAATCAAAAGATCTTCGTTGATTCGCATAATATCTTCTTCTGTTGCAAAAGACATTTCAAAGTCCATTTGTGTAAACTCGGGTTGTCGGTCCCCTCGCCCGTCTTCGTCTCGCATACATCGCGCAAACTGAAAATATCGCTCCATTCCAGAAGACATGAGAAGTTGCTTGTATTGTTGGGGAGACTGCGGAAGCGCAAAAAACTTTCCTGGGTTTGTACGGCTCGGCACCACAAAGTCTCGTGCTCCTTCTGGAGTACTTTTTGTAAAGATTGGAGTTTCGATTTCGGTAAAGTCTTGTGCGTATAGTTCATTTCGCACAAGCTGTGCAACCTTTCCACGCATACGAATATTGTGTTGCATACGAGAGGTTCGCAAGTCTACATACCGGTCTCGCAAACGCACCTCTTCGTTGATGTCGATTGAGTTGTTTTCAGATACTTCAATCGCAGGAGTTTCTGCCTCGTTCAAAACTTTGATACTTGTGATTTCAAGTTCAATGTCGCCATTCAAAACCCCTTCTTTGATCATTTTTTCTGGTCGCTTGTTCACTATTCCCTTCACTTCCACCACAAATTCTGGTCGCAAAGTTTTTGCAACTTCGAGAACTTCTGGCTTTCCAAAGACAATTCCTTGG